>CAZVVM010000033.1:0-18065 GCA_964630635.1 uncultured Ruminococcus sp.
TGGATAAGTTTGTAGTCTTTTTTTATTCGGGCTGTTTTTTTACAGCCCCTTTTATATTTATTCGTTTTCGATATGTACGTTTACTCTGTTGTAAGGAACCTCGATCTCCGCAGCTTCAAATACGCTCTTGACGTTTTCAAGAACGTCGAAGTATACGGTCCAATAATCGGTGCTCTTCGTCCATACGCGCGCGGTTATAGAAACCTTGCTCTCACCGTTCTCGGAAACACGAACGAAGGGAGCGGGATCCTTGAGAGAAAGCTCGTGAGCTTCAATAACGCGTGTAACAAGCGCCTTTGCCTTCTCAACGTCGGTATTATAGCTTACGTTGAAGGTCCAGTCAACGCGTCGGATATCCTTCTCGGAATAGTTTACGATGGTACCCGAAGAAAGTGCGCCGTTCGGAACGTAAACGACCTTATTGTCGGGGGTACAAAGGCGGGTGTTCGTGAGGTGAATATCCTCAACCGTTCCCGAATAGCCCTGTGCTTCGATATAATCGTCGACCTTGAAAGGACGTGTAACGATAATAAGGATACCGCCTGCAAGGTTTGAAAGAGCACCGTTTACAGCCAAGCCGACGCAGACACCGAGAGAAGCGATAAGAGCCGTTATACCGCTTGTATCGATTCCAACGTATCCGACAAGGCAAACGATAACGAGCGTCTTGAGACCGATCTTGAAGACGTATGCAAATACGTTCGTCAGCGTCTTATCAAACTTGCCCTTATCGGCGGATTTTTCGATGCGGCGCGCAAATTTGTTTATCACCTTGAATGCAATAAACATAACGACGAGGGCTATAACGAGTCGAAGACCCGCAGTCGTAACCCAAGTCACAACAGAATTAAGAAGATTTTTCCACATAATATTTCTCCAAATTATTTAGTTTTCAACATTATACCACTAAAATCGGCATTTGTAAAGCGATATTCGATCAAATCCTTACGAATCAATATGGTTATCAAATCGTCATATTCTTTGTAGACCGTATACACATCAAGTGCCATATACTCGTCATAAAACGACAAGCCGTTTGAGTAGCGCATATCGATAACAACGTAATCGGTATAGACCGAATCGGAAGTTCCTATTTTATGATAATGAACCTCGTAGATTTCACTTCGATCAGCCAAATGAGGCAAGAGCATGGTTGATGCGGTAACGGAAGCGTCCCGATCAATCTGCTCAAGAATTTCGTCCATTGCTTCAAATTGCTTGTGATTTACGTCCCAGGTTTCTGTATATTGCTTGTAAGTTGGCATACAGGAGACGGTAAACAAGAGCGCAGAAGCAACTGCACAAAAGGAAACGGCGAGTTTCTTCCCTTCTATTTTCATATCGGCTACATTGATTACAAGCAAATAAACGAGAAAAGCAGTGCTTCCGAAGCTGTACTGGAAACCGATCTGATACTGATACGGATATAGCGGCATAAGATTTATGAGTATCAGCGGGAACAAAAGAATATAACGCGATATCTTCTTTGTAATAAAAGGGACAAATCCGAGAGGAACAATAACCTGCAATATATACAGCAGCTTCGATGCAAGCGTCGCACCGCCATCACCCGACACTGCAAACTGCGTGAAGATATAAGCGGGGTTTTTGATACAGGTCAGCAAAATCGGAATAAGACCTTCCTTGCCGTCGGTATAGTTCGAATATCGGTTTGTCATCGCGCCGTAGCCGGTCTTGTCAAGAGTAGATACGGCGACAGAAATGTAAATGATCGAGAACGCTATCATTATCGCGCCGTGAAGGTGCTTTTTTCTCGAAAAGAAGGCGTATAGAGCGAATATTGCAACGTAGACGGCGGCATCTTCCTTAACAGTAAGAGTAAGGAATGCGAATATATACATCGGAATCGGCTTGTCCTTCTCGAAGAAGTAGAACGTCCAGAGAAGAAGCGGTGTCAGGAAACAATTTTCGTGTATATCGTAAAACGTTCCGCTCGAAAGCGCAGGCAGACACGCGTAAATAAACGACGCGCCAATGCACATCGGACGTGACAGCGAGTATTTTCGGCATATCAGATACAGAGGAAAAACTCCTGAAGCAAGAATTACCGCCTGCCCTATCTGCAGTGTTTCGGGCGTCGGAAACAGCGCGTAAAACGGAAGAAGCAGATACCATATCGGAGAGATATGAATGTCAAAATGCGACATAATAGTATCGCGCTCGCACGATACAGTCGGAAGAAGAGTCTCCTTCATATTATGGAACATATTGACAAAAATACCGAAGTCAAAATTCGGTGCGCTGTACGTACGGTAACGAAGAACACCTATCGTGCCGACGTAGAACACGAATACTCCGAAAATCAATATGAGAAAAAACGCAGTCAGCGTTCTGACAATAGCGCTTCTTGACTTTTCTTCCCGGAAAACCGGCTTAAAACAACTGTTTTCAGCGCTGAAAAACGCGGGCTTTGTAAGCTTACCCGTATATATCAACCAAGCAAGAACTGCTGCAACAGGAATTAAAATAAAGAATGCGTAATAGAAATTCGCAAACTTGTTTACGGTAGTAAAAGCAATTCCCAAAACGGAAATTAACAGTACCCACGCATCACAGTTAAAGCTTTTAGTAAAATAGTCAATGACAGACAACAGTAAAAAAAGCGCAATCACAGTCAGTATATAGTGCGTAATATTTATGTCAGCAGCGAATTTAACGCTCGTAAATCCGACCGTTTTTGCATCACGAAGCGTATTAAGCATTATAAAATTCAGCAGCAGCCACGCTGCAAAGAGACGGAGCGTCACTCTCTCGACAGTCAGATCAAAGCGTTGAATTAATCTTTTCACGGTATTATCCTTTAAATAGGCACACCCCGCGTACGGGGTGTGCAAAATTATTATTTACGGTGCAAGCGCGTCGGAAAGAGCGATGAGCTTGTTAAGCGCGGGCTCGAATTCCTCATAGGTATAGGTGGAATTAACGTTCCATATCTTCTCGCACATTGCAGGAAGATTTTCTTTGAGAGCAAGAATTTCATATTTATAGTCGACAAGCCAGAGGCAGTAGGTTGCGCCGATTACCTGATCGGTGGGCTCAACGACAATGGGCTTTTCGTATGCTTTGGACTGATCCCACCAGTTCTTCCAGGTGAATACGTCCCAGTCGCAGAGGATATCCTTGGGCTGCCAACGCCAGTCACCGAGAAGCTTTGCGTGAGTACCGTTCGGATGAACTGCGTAAAGCGGGAGCCAAGAGGAGTTAGTGACGGTAAATCCTTCTTCGATAAGCTCGTTGGGGAGATGATACAGAGACTCCCACGCGGTAACGATGACCTTACGGGATATTTGTTCCGCACCCTCTCTCGGGAATCCTTCCCATACGACGGGCGTCTTTCCGAGGTCAAGTACCATATCGGTAAGAACCTTGATGGAATGTGTATACAGTGCCTTAACGTTCGGAATTCCGTGCTCCTTCATATAGGCGGTACAATCCTTGCAGTTGTTCCACGCATCAATGATCGCCTCGTCGCCGCCAACGTGGAAATAGTTCGATTCAGGGAACATCTCCATAACCTCTGTAAATATCTCCTTGAGGTTATCAAATACGCCGGGCTTACCGATGCAAACGAGGTCTTTTCGCGCTTCGCCCTCAATGGGATCGCAGCTGAAAAGCTCGGGATAAGTAACGTTGAGGTAAGTTGCGTGACCTGGTACGTCTATCTCGGGAATGATCTCGATGTCTCTCTCTGCGCAGTATTTGCGAAGCTCAACGACCTGCTCGAACGAGAGGTGTCCTCCCTCCTTCGGGAGCTTGGGGAACTTCTTGCTCGGGAGAGTATAGCCGCCGTTATCGGCAAAATGGATATGAAGATATCTGATTTTAGAAAGATAGCACACGTCAATAAAGTGCAGAACCTGATCAAACTCTCTGAATGCAGGGCTATCTACCATCACCGCTCTGTATGAACAGTCGGGCTTATCTGTAATCTCACATACGGGAGCAACAAGTGCGCCGTCTTCAACGGTAATGAGCTGATACATAGAAGCGATCGCATTGTTAACACCGCGAGACTCGGCAGCTTCTATAACAACGCCGGATTCGGTAACGGACAGCTTATATTCTTCCTTGTCAAGTCCATCGACCTTTTTAAGAGTTACTCCACCCTCACCGTCTGAAAAATCAACGGAAAAGAGCTTCTTTGCCGTGAACTTGAAGGTGTCTGCGTAGAGGGCAAATTCGCCATCAGAGGAAATCACGGGGGAAATTTTACAAGTTCCGTTTCCGACTGTAAGCGTTTTGGGCATAGGGATGATGTTAATCTTGTTCATAATTGTTTTCTCCTTGTTATTACGTTCTCGGCGCAAGTGCGTCGGCAAGATTTATGAGTTTATTAAGTGCGGCAGTAAAATCTTCTACCGTATACGTCGAATTTATGTTCCATATCTTTTCGGACATAGCTGGAAGATTCTCTTTTATCGGCGGATAGTCGATATCGTATCCCCACGACCAGGAGCACAGCGTTGCGCCGATCACCTTATCGGTCGGCTCGACGACTATCGGCTTCTCATATGCCGCAGATTTATCCCACCAATTCTTCCAGGTGTAGATATCCCAATCGGCAAGGATGTCCTCGGGCTGCCATCTGCCGCCCTTGATAAACTGACCGTGATAGCCCTTAGGATCGACGATATAAAGCGGCATCCAGGAAGAATTCGTTACCGTAAAGCCCTCTTCGAGGAGTTCATTGGGAAGATGATAGAGCGACTCCCACGCGATAACGATAACGTCACGCGATATCTGCTCCGCTCCGTCACGCGGGAAGCCCTCCCAAACGACGGGGATCTTTCCCATTTCGAGAACCATATCGGTCAAAACCTTTATCGAATGAGTATACAGCTCCTTGACGTTCTTAAGACCGTGTTCCTTCATATATTTCTGACAGTCAACGCACTTTTCCCACGCCGATATCTGCGCCTCGTCACCGCCGATATGGAAGTAACGGGAATCGGGGAACATCTCCATAACCTCGCTGAAAAGCGCCTTCAGGTTATCGAAAACGCCTTCCTTACCGATACATACGATCGTCGGAACGGGGTCGCCTTCAATCGGTGTATCGGAGAATAGCTCGGGATAGGTCATATTGAGATACTTTGCGTGTCCCGGTACGTCGATTTCGGGAATGATCTCAACGTTTCGCTCGGCGCAGTATTTTTTGAGAATTTCGATCTCGTCCCAAGAGAAGTTGTGACCGTGATTTTCGAGCTTCGGGAACTTTTTGCTCGGCAGACAGTACGCGGCGTTATCTGCAACGTGCAGATGAATAAACTTAATTTTGTAAAGGTAGCAGAGGTCGATGTAATGCAGAACCTCGCCGAGCGTTCTGATATGAGACGGGATATGTATCATAAGCGCTCTGTACGGCGAATCGGGTTTATCACAGATCTCGCAGACAGGCACGTTAAGGGCATCGCCGTCCGCGGTAATAAGCTGATAAAGCGTTGCGATGCCGTTGTTAATTCCGTCAGCGCCTGACGCTTCGATGACTACACCGTCAGCCGACGCTGTTAACTTATATTCCTCATTAGCGTATGATGTATTTTTCTTTAAAACGATCCCGCCGCATCCGTCGGATATGTTGACGGAAAAGAGCTTGTTAGCAGTATACTTGAATGTTTCGGCATATACAGCGAACTCTGTGTCAGCCGAAACAGCGGAAGTAACTCTCACGCTTCCCTCTCCGCAGATAACTGATTTTGGCATTGGAATCACGTTGATCTTATTCATAATAGTACTCCTTTATACTTTTTTGAGCTTTGCGTAGGTAGCCATAAGCTTTTTCGTGCCGCAGTTATCAAAGGCAATTTCATACATAACGTCAGTTCCCATTTCTCTTGCGGAAAGAACTGTTCCCTCACCGAATGCGAGATGAGTGACACGCTCACCGGCTGTAAAACGCTCAAATTTAGCAGCTGTCGGAGTGTTCACGGCAGGGCGCGAATAAAACTCCTTTGAAATTGAATGCTTTTTCTGTCTCGGTCTGGCGGTTTCACGGGCAATACCGTCGGATAGATCCTCAACCGAAACACATTCCTCGGGAAGCTCTTTAATGAAACGGGAAACTGGGTTATACTGGGTTCTGCCGTACATCAGCCGTTCTCTTGTATGTATACAGTAGAGCTTTTCCTTTGCGCGAGTGATCGCAACGTATGCAAGACGTCTTTCCTCCTCGATCTCATCATCGTAGGAAAGCGTCTGCATTCCCGGGAAAATACCTTCTTCAAGCCCCGGTATAAACACGATCGGGAATTCAAGTCCCTTTGCGCTGTGAACGGTCATCAGAGTGACTGCGTTGCTTTCGTCATCGTAATCGTCGACGTCGGAAAGAAGCGCTACCTCTTCGAGATAATTACGGAGCGTTGCCTCATCGCCCTTTTCCTTTTCATAGTCAACAGCACTTGAAACAAGCTCTCGGACGTTATTTAAGCGGTCCGCTTCTTCCTCACCGCCCGCAATTAGCATCGCGCGGTATCCTGTCTTGTCAAGCGTTTTTTCAAAAAGTGAGGAAAGCGGCTCGGTCTCTGCAATCTCCTTCAGTTCCTCAATAATTGCCACAAACTCTTTAAGCTTTGCCGCATTTTTGCAGATCTGCGGATAGCGGGAAGCATCTGCCATTACGCTATACATACTCTCACCGTGAAGCGATGCAAGATACTCAATATCTGCTACGGTCTTATCGCCGATCTTACGCTTCGGCTCGTTAATTATGCGCTTCAGGCGAAGATTATCAGATGTATTGTTGATAACGGCGAGATACGACATTACGTCCTTGATCTCCTTGCGCTCAAAAAAGCGCTGACCGCCGACGACCTTATGCGGAACGCCCGAACGAACGAAGAACTGCTCGAGATTTTGCGACTGCGCGTTCATTCTGTAAAGAACCGCAAAATCGCTGTATTTACGCTTCTCGCGGATAACCATATCCATAATGCGGTTGATTATATACTTCGATTCGTCGTTCTGATTATCGCACTTCTTTACGGTCACCTTTTCGCCGGCTTCCTTTTCGGTGCGAAGCGTCTTTTTGTGACGAGAACTGTTATTGGCAATAACGTGATTTGCCGAGTCGAGTATATTGGAAGTCGAGCGGTAATTCTCTTCAAGGCGAATTACCGTTGCGTCGGGAAATTCGCGGTCGAATTTAAGTATATTTTCTATTGTCGCGCCGCGGAACTTGTAAATGCTCTGATCGTCGTCTCCGACAACCATAAGATTTCTGTACCTTCCGGAAAGAAGCTCAACGAGCTTAAGCTGTGCATAATTAGTATCCTGGAACTCGTCAACGCTTACGTACTTAAAGCGGTTCTGGCAGTAGGAACGTGCATCGTCGTTCTCTGTCAAAAGACGGACAGTCTGCATAATGATATCGTCAAAATCGAGCGCGGAAGCATCGTGCAGCTTCTTTTGATAAAGAGTGTATATTGAGGCAATTTGATTCTGACGGAAATCGGATCCGATCTCGGACGCAAACATTGCAGGGGTTTTAAGGTTGTCCTTAAGGGTGCTTATCTGATGAAGCACCGTTTTTGCGGCAAGACCTTTTTCGTCGATATTGAGCTCCTTCATACAGGTGACGACAACACGCTTTGAGTCGTCGGCATCGTATATAGTGAAATTTGACGTATAGCCGATACTGTCGCCGTATTTGCGAAGAAGTCGAACGCAGATGGAATGGAAGGTGCCTGCCCATATCTCGGACGCATATTCCTCGCCGAGTGTGAGGGCAAGACGGCTTTTCATTTCGTTTGCCGCTTTATTCGTAAAGGTTATACAAAGCATCGCCCAAGGAGGACACGGCTCGGTAATAAACTCGCTTAAAACGTCGGTAAGTTCTTCCTTTGAAAGCGCAAGTGCGCCCTTAAGCTCGCTCAAGCGCGCTTCCGTCATATCGCTCGGAACGGTATCAGAAAGATACGCGTTGCCGAATCGGACGATATGTGCGATTCTGTTTACGAGAACGGTCGTTTTTCCCGTCCCTGCTCCCGCAAGAACGAGGAGCGGCCCGTTTACCGTAAATACCGCTTGACGCTGTTCAGCGTTCAAATTGTCATAGAGCTTGTCAAAAAGAGATTTTTTTAGCGAAAGAAACTCATTTTGTACCGTGTTTTTGTGCTTTTCCATTATTTCCTCCGTTATAGCGCGGGCATGCTGTTTATACAGGGAAATTATAACATAAAAACGGCGCTTTTGTCAAGCAAAAGCGCCTTCTAAAATTAGTTGACATTTAGGTATATTATGTGTTATAATAACTATATATTGTCATTTCCCGTTTTTTAGTTCAAGATTTCGTAGGATCGTTTTCTTGCCGCGCCAACTGTAAGCGCGAGACTTAAACTCATCCTTGCTCATATTTTCGACAAGCTCCGCCGTGACGAATGGGGTCAGCTCCTCTTTGAAGAAATCTATCGGCGTGACAGCACGAGACGAATTCATCGGACAGGCATCGCGGCAGATATCGCATCCCCAGAAGCATCCGCTTTCGACGATCAGCTTTTTCTCGCCGTCGGTCAGCTCACCCTTTCTTTGAGTGATATCGGATAGACACGCGCCTTCACACGGACAAGCGCTCTTGCAGGCACCGCAGTGGCTGCAAAATTTCACGTCTGAGAGGTCATAGGTGTCGAATTCCGCATCGGTAAATATCTCACCGATAAAGGTGTACGATCCGTATTTCTCATTGATAAGCTGAAAGAGATCACCGACAACGCCGAGTCCGCATTTCGCCGCGGCGTAAGTTTCCCCTATCGGCGAATGATCCGCAAAGCCCTTGAACGAGTACTCCGGGCACTCGGCTTTAAGACGGCATTCAAGGCGCGAGTACAGCTCTTTAAAATACAGGTGGTAATCGCGCGGAACTGCGTAGCGGGAAATATTGCGCATATCAAATTCGCCTGCGTAGTACGGTACGAGAAGCATTATCACGCTTTTAGGTGTGAAATCAACGATTGAACGCTCATACAAGCTTTCGTTGATTATCCTCACCTCGTTAATCGGAAGGATTCCGAAATATTCTATTTTCTCATTTTGTAAAAGTTCACAAATCAAGTTTTTCATAACGATATTTTAACACACAAATACTATTTTGTAAAGGTACGGTACAAAAATGGCAACAAAGGTCAAGGAATACGGCGATCAGAGTATAGTTTCCCTGAAAGGCGCCGACAGAGTAAGAAAGCGCCCGGGCGTTATATTCGGCTCGGACGGTCTTGAGGGCTGTGAACACAGCGCGTTTGAGATCATATCAAACTCTGTCGACGAAGCGCGAGAGGGATACGGTAAGGTCATCAATATAACAGCGTACGCCGATCATTCCATCGAGGTTGAAGATTTCGGACGCGGAATACCGCTCGACTGGAACGCAAAGGAAAAGCGCTACAACTGGGAGCTCGTATTCTGCGAGCTTTACGCGGGCGGTAAGTATAACAACAATGCCGACGCGTCCTCTTATAAATACTCTCTCGGTCTTAACGGTCTCGGGGCCTGCGCCACGCAGTACAGCTCAGAGTATATGAGCGTTAAGTCGTATAAGGACACTAAAGTCTATTCTATCGACTTCAAAAAAGGTAAGCCCGTAACGGAGCTTTCGGTCACCGAGCTTTCCCGCAGAGAAAAAAGGACCGGTACCGTAATTCGCTGGCGTCCAGACCTTCAGGTATTTACTGATATTGCAATTCCGAAGGAATACTACCTTGATATGCTCAAGAAGCAGTCGGTCGTCAACCCGGGTATCACCTTCCATTTCCGTTGGCAGGATGGCAAGACTTTCGAGGAATACGACTTTGTATATGAAAACGGAATCATTGACTACGTCACCGAGCTTGCGGGCGAAAATTCGCTCACAGCGCCTGTAACCTGGTCAACCGAAACAAAGGGTAAAGACCGTGACGACAAGGATGAATATACGTTAAAGCTTGACGTGGCGTTCTGTTTTTCAAATACCGTAAGCGAGATAGAATATTATCACAACTCCAGCTTCCTTGAACACGGCGGCTCGCCCGAGAAGGCAGTTAAGAGTGCGTTCGTATCTGAGATAGATAAATACCTCAAAGCAAACGGTAAATATCTTAAAAACGAAGCGAAGATCACTTTCTCCGACGTTGAGGACTGTCTCGTTTTCGTTTCAAACAGCTTCTCGACGCAGACGTCGTACGAAAACCAGACGAAGAAGTCGATAACCAACACCTTTATTGCCGAGGCGATGACGCAGTTTCTTCGTCACAACCTCGAAATCTATTTCATTGAAAAGCCGCTCGAGGCCGAGAAGATCGCGTCACAGGTGCTTATAAACAAGAGAAGCCGCGAAAAAGCCGAGACGACGCGTCTTGACATCAAGAAAAAATTAAGCGGCTCGATGGACGTTGCAAACAGAGTTGAAAAATTTGTCAACTGCCGTTCGAAGGACCCCGAGGTGCGCGAGCTTTATATCGTTGAGGGTAACTCGGCTCTTTCGTCCTGTAAGACGGGACGCGCGGCAGAATTTCAGGCGATAATTCCCGTTCGCGGTAAAACGCTTAACTGTCTCAAGGCGCCTTACGACAAGATATTCAAGAGTGAGATTATTACCGATCTGCTAAAGGTTATCGGTTGCGGCGTTGAGATAAAGGGTAAGGTCAAGGGAGATATAGTTCCCTTCTCGCCCGAGTCACTTCGTTGGAGTAAGATAATAATCTGTACCGATGCCGACAAGGACGGCTTCCAGATCAGAACTCTAATTCTCACGCTGTTCTATCGCTTGCTTCCCACGCTCATTAAGATGGGAAAGATTTATATAGCAGAATCCCCACTTTACGAGATCAACGTCAAAAACGACACCTTCTTTGCATATAACGAGGCGGAAAAAATAAAGATTCTCGAAAGCATCGGCGATCAGAAATACACGCTTCAGAGATCAAAGGGACTTGGAGAAAACGAGCCCGAAATGATGTGGCAGACGACGATGAATCCCGCAACGCGCCGACTCATCCGTGTCACGGAAGCTGATGCCGAGGAAACCGCGGTTATCTTCGATACGCTTCTCGGCGATGACCTCGCGGCAAGAAAGGCGTTTATCACCGAAAACGGAGAAAAATATCTTTCTGACCTCGATATTGATGACGATTAATTCAGGAGTATAATATGATCGAGTTTATTCTCGGCGGAGCAGGAAGCGGAAAGAGTGCGCTTATAACGGAGCGCATTCTTTCCGATTTACAGTCCGACAAAAAAGTTATGCTTATAGTCCCCGAGCAGGCGGCGCTTTCTTCTGAAAGCGCGATAACGCTCGAGGCACAGCGTTTGGCGGTAAGCACCCTCAATTTAGAGGTGCTTAATTTCAGCCGCCTTTGTAACCGCGCCTTCCGTCAGTACGGCGGTATATCGTATTCAAGCGTCACCCCGGGTGCGAAGGCACTCATTTTGTGGGATGCGCTTTTTTCGTCTGTTCCCTTTCTAAAGCACTACAAGACAGAAATCGAGGATGCTGATAAATTCGTTTCGTCGCTCACCTCGCTTATAACCGAATTCAAGGCGTATAACGTCACGCCGTCAATGCTGTCGGAAGCGTCAGACGAAGCGCTCGAGGATAATGAAAAGCTCTCTGCGAAGCTGTCCGACCTGTCTCTTATTTATTCCTCATATTTGTCGCTTTTAGGCGAAAAATGGGACGATCCGTCAGACGATCTGACAAAGCTTGCAAGCATCCTTGATTCAAACAATATGTTCGGCGGGTACTCCGTATATCTCCATTCATTCAAGGGCTTTACGCCGCAGCAGTTAAACGTAATACGCCGCATTTTTGCGCAGGCAGAGAACGTCACGGTAACTCTTTGTATCCGTGACGATGAAAACACCTTTGCATTCGAAAGCGTCAAGGAAACGAAAAAGGTTCTCACGGAAATTTTAAGAACGGATCCGATAATAACCCATCTTGAGGGTAACAGCGGAAAAAGCGATGAAATCACCTTTCTCGAAAAAAATCTCTGGAACTACAACGATAAAACCGTCTATAAAAACAACACCGATAAAACACGGAGCGTTCTTTGTGCCGACCCATACGACGAGGCGGAGTTTGTCGCCTCGGACATTCTGTCGTTCGTAAGGCAAGGAGCAAGATACCGCGATTTTGCCGTAATAGCACGTGATATAGAACGCTATAACGGCATAATTGACGCGGTTTTTGCAAAGTTCGGTATTCCCTGCCGCGTCTTTGACGAAATACCGCTCTCGGAGCAACCGTTATTTAAGCTCATAATTTCGGCTCTTGACATCAAAAACGGCGGATGGTCGACCGATGACGTGATGGTCTATCTCAAAACAGGACTCTGTCCTATCACGCCAAGCGAATGTAACACGCTTGAAAACTACGTTTCGACCTGGAATATTAGAGGAAGCCAATGGCGGAGTGACGGCGGATGGTTTATGAACCCCGACGGTTATACCGACCGTATGACCGAAGAAGGCGGAAAGCTGCTTGATGAGGTCAACGAGCTTCGCGTCCGCGTTGTACGTCCGCTCGAAAAGCTGCACGAATCCCTTGACGGCAGATCGACCGTTGAGGTAATTTGCCGCGCGATCTACGATTTTCTTTCAGAGCTTGAGGTCGATAAAAAAATACTCGAGGGTAACTCCGACGACGAAATACGGCTTTGGAACTGCCTCTGCGACGTTCTTGATACAATGTGTGATACAGTCGGAGCAAGAAAGGCGGATTCAAAGCTGTTTGCAGGACTGTTTGCCACGGTCGTTTCACAAAGCAGTGTCGGAACGCTTCCGTCCACGATCGACGAGATCACCGTCGGATCAGCAAATCTTATCCGCACCGACGGAGTTAAGCACACCTACGTTCTCGGTCTTAATGAAAACGTTTTTCCTGCACAGATATCCGAAAACAGTTTCTTCTCGGATGCGGACAAGATATATCTTGAAACCTGCGGAGTAAATCTTTCGCCGACAAGTGACAAGAGCTTCTATGAAGAGCTCTACTATTTCTATACTGCCGTAACGAGCGCAAGCGAAAGAGTCACGCTTCTTTGCGCGTCGAAGGATGTAGACGGCAAAGCTCTGCGGCCGTCAGTTGCCTTTAACAGAATAAGTGCGATAATGCCGGGAGCAACGCTGCTTAAAACGTCCGACCTTGACCGTTCCCGTCTTATTTGCACGCCCTCACAGGCATTTGAGTACATCTTTTCGCTATCAGGCGATGAGGGCGAGGCGCTTCGGAACGCCTACGAAAACTTATCGGAATATGAAGACGCGCTTAATTCCGTAAAACAACCTCTTACCGTAACGGACGAGAAGCTCGATGATGAGATCGCATCAAAAATGTTCAAGGGCGACCTGTATCTTACACAGTCGCGCCTTGATAAGTTCGTACTTTGCTCTTTCTCCTATCAGTGTGCATACGTTTTGAAGCTCAAGGAGCAGACCAAAGCAGAGTTCAGCCCGCAGGACACGGGCAATCTTATTCACAGAGTGCTTGAAAAGTTCTTCGTGAACGTCCTTTCGGACGGAAAAGTACCGAAAATATCAGATTTGGAGCTTGAAGAGCAGATCGATCTCATTCTTAACGACTATCTCGGCGGAATTTTCGGAAAACACACCGACGTCAATATCTCAAAGCGCTCGTTCCAGCTGTTTATGCGTCTTAAAAGAACCCTCAAGGTTCTGATCCGCAATCTGCTCAATGAATTTGAGGAGAGCGAGTTCGTTCCGTCATTCTTCGAAATGCGAATAGACGACAGTAGTGCCGAAGGAACGGTTGCGCCCCTGAAATTCCCGCTCCCCGACGGAAGCACGGCTGCAATATACGGAATTGCCGACCGTGTTGACACATACAAGCACGGCAATAACGTTTACGTCCGTGTCATCGACTATAAAACTGGACAAAAGGAGTTCAACCTTTCCGATATAGCACTTGGCATCAACCTGCAGATGCTCATATATCTGTTCTCAATATGGAGCGATTCAAACGGTGCTTTCAGAAAAGCTCTGAACGTTGACGGCGACGTTATTCCGACGGGTATACTCTATCTGAAAGCGAGTATTGGTGACGTAAAAGCCGATGCCGACACCGACGCCGCGGCAATCTACGAGCTTGCCGAGAAATCGCTTAAAAGAAGTGGCCTCGTCATAAACGACGAGGAAATACTGCGTCTGATGGAAAAGAAATTGAGCGGAAAATACATCCCCGTTTCTCTGAAAAACGACGGTGAATTTACCAAATCGTCCATCAATAATCTGCATACACTTGAGCAGTTCGGCGCACTGCGCAGGAATATAGAAGAAACGGTAACAAAGCTCGCTGCCGAGATAAAAAGCGGAAAGGCGGACTGCAAGCCGCTCCGCAATAAGCGCAACGATGGCTGCAAGTACTGTCCCTACGTCGCTGTATGCCGAAGCGCAACAGGATTTGAAGCAAAGGAGGATAATGGTAAGCACAATGGCTGATAAAAAGACCACGTGGACTGATGAACAGATCAGCGCAATAACCGACAAATCCTCCGATATACTCGTTTCTGCCGCTGCAGGTTCGGGTAAGACGGCTGTTCTTACAGAGCGGCTTATAAGAAAGATAACCGACCCCGATTCCCCCGTTGACGTCAGCCGTATACTTGTCGTAACCTTTACGGAGGACGCGGCAAACGAGCTTAAGATTCGTATACGAGACGCAATAACTGCGGCGATGGCAGAACATCCGTCAAACAAGCATCTTCAAAGGCAGTATCTTATGCTGCCGAGCGCGAAGATATCGACTATACACGGCTTTTGTCTTGATCTCATCAGAGGAAATTACGAGCTTTTAGGTTTATCGCCGAAGCTTCGTGTTTCGGACGAGGGACAAAACTCCCTTCTGATGCAACAGGTAGCCGACACGGTAATTGACGGTTATTATTCCTCTCTCCCCGAATATAGCGACATTGACGATTTCATCGGATTTGCCGATAATTTTATAACTCTGCAGGATACGTCGCTCACCGCACGGCTGATCGAGATATACAAGAAGCTTCAGTCGTATCCCGACGATATTGATTTTTTGAAGAGATCAGAAGAAAACTATACTGTTAATGACGGAGATATTTCGTCCACCGTATGGTGTTCTACGCTCTTTACGCACCTTAAACGGGTCTTGACTTATTATCTTGCCGTCTTCGAGGATGCTTGTGACGTGATCGCGCAATATCCCGAAATATCCGATAAGTATCTTCCCTCCTTCGACTCCTCAATAGACGGCATAAAGGCGCTCCTCAACGCTCTTGAAAGCGGAAGCTACGAAAAAGTTAAGGAACAAATTACGTCGGTGACCTTTGCCCGAATGGGAAGCAAGCGCGGCTACGAGGATGATGATACTCTCAAATTCTACAAGTCTGTTCGCGCGGATTTTTCATCGGAACTGAAGGATATTAGAAATACGTATTTCTCATATTCCCCCGACGTGCTTACGGCATCAGCTGTCAAGAGCCGAGATTTCATCTCGAAATTCCACAAGCTGCTTTCGAGCTTCGATAAAAGGTTCCGACACGAAAAGCGCAAACGAGGCATTATTGACTTTAACGATATGGAGAGAATGGCATATTCCCTTCTCGTAAATCCCGACGGCACTTATACGGCGCTTTCAAGCGAGATCGCTCAAAGATACGACGAGGTCTGCATTGACGAATATCAGGACGTAAACTCGCTTCAGGACGGCATATTCAGAGCGATCACCCGCACGACCAACAGATTTATGGTCGGAGACATCAAGCAAAGCGTTTACGGATTCCGCGGTGCCGAGCCGGAGATATTTGCAAACTACCGCCGTGACAAGAGCGTTAATCTCATATCTCTTACTTCCAACTTCCGCTCCGATAGACCTGTTATCAATATTTCAAACGAGATATGCGGTAGTCTCTTTACAAAGCTTGGAAAAACCGTGCCGTACGATAAGAGCGACGAGCTTCGGTTCGCAAACGGCTCCGAGGAAATGCAGGAGCCGGAGATCGTTATAATCGAGGATGAAGCGTCATCTGACTCTGAAGCCGACTCACCTGTTTCGGAAAGCGACGGCGAGGGCAGCGAAATTTCCGCAGAGGCAAAATACGTCGCAAAGCGCATAAACGAATTAGTGAAAAGCGGCGTATCGCCTTCGGATATAGCCATTCTTCTGCGCTCGGCGAAAAAAGGTGCGAAAATGTATGAGGATGCCCTTTCCGCATACGGGATCACGAGCCGCAACAAGGAACAAAAGGACCTTTTCACTAATGCCGAGGTCGTTCTTCTGATGTGCATCCTGAACGTGATCGACAATCCAAGCCGTGACATATATCTGGCGGGTGCGCTTAAAAGCCCCATTTATAACTTCACACTGTCAGAGCTTGCCGAAATCAGACGCTATTCGGAGAAGTCGTCCCTTTACGATGCACTCATAAAATACACATCGGACTTTTCGTTTAAAAAAGGCGAGCATTTCCTTAAGAAGCTTGAAGAATACAGGAAACTCTCCAATATGCCTGTTGACCGCCTCATCTGGCACATCTATTGCGACAGCGGGCTTCTTGCGTACGCATCTGATAACAAGCTTTCATCAAGAGGCGGAAAAGCTAACCTTATGAAGCTTTACGAGAAGGCGCGCTCATTTGAGGGCGGTACCTTCAAGGGTCTGTATAATTTCATAAGATACGTGAACGATATCTTTAACTCAAAAAGCGTAATAACCTCACCGTCAACGGGTGAGGACGAGGGAATCGTCCAGATTATGACTATACACAAGTCAAAGGGTCTGCAATTCAAGTACGTATTTATATGCGGAACGGCAAAGAGCTTTAACACAAGCGACGAAAGCTCCGACATCATAATCGAAAAGAATATAGGCGCTGCACTCAAGCTTTCCGACGAAAGCGGGCTGGCAACCGTAGATACCTTCTACCGCAGGGTGTCTGCCCTTGAAATACGGAAAAAGAGCATCGAAGAGGAAATAAGAGTCCTTTACGTCGCCCTGACAAGAGCAAAAAGCAAAATAGTCATTGTCGGCACGGTTAAAAACAAAGAGAAGTTAAACGATCTTAAGAGATTAAAGGAATTTACATCTGTTGCCGACGGTTATCTCTACACCCAAAAGAGGAATTTCTTAAGCTGGATACTTTTGTCGGAGGATTCCGTAATTCCCGAGTTCGTTAGCTCTGCGGAAATACAGTCGGGAACGAACGACGAAGCATCAAGCGAAGCTGAAGCGGTGACCGAGCATAATGCAGAAAAGGTCAGAGCACTGACTGATGAATTTTCTTCGCGCTTTGCCTTTAAGTACCCGTCTCTTGAAGCTTCAAGAATTCCGGCAAAGCTATCTGTCTCGGAGCTTTATCCGACCATTCTTGACGATTATGACGATAGCGAGAAGATGTCGGACAATAAAAAACCGCGAATGAGAGTTCCGCGCTTCATCGACGAAAATGACTCAAAGGGTGCAAAGATCGGCACGGCTACTCATCAGTTTATGCAGTTCTGCGACTTTAACCGCCTCGAAAGTGACGGCGTTGACGCAGAGATAAAGAGAATGACCGATCTCGGCTTCTTGAGTCCGTCAGTCGGCTCACTCGTAAATATCTACGCAGTTAAGCGTTTCATTGACAGTGACCTGTTTGAGTCGCTTAAAAAAGCAAATGAGATCAGAAGAGAGCTTCGATTCAACGTTCACCTGAACGCAACGTCATTTACCGAGGTAAACGATTCGACGCTCAAAAACGAGAGCGTTCTCGTTCAGGGTATTATCGACTGTCTCTACGAGACCTCCGACGGCAAGACGGTTCTTCTTGATTATAAAACCGATTATATCCCGAAAGAGATGTCATATGACGAAGCGGAGAATATGCTTATTGAACGTCACGTGACACAGCTATCCTATTACGCAGCCGCTTGCAGGACAATAATCGGCAAGGATGTCGATAAGGTCATTATATATTCGTTCGCACTCGGAAAAGCAATAGAAATCCCGTCTGATAAGCTTATCAAGCTATGAAAAAAGCACCGCTAAACGCGGTGCTTTTTATCATTTAAAATTGACTTCGGCAGTATGCGGGCGGTGGTCAGAGGCAACG
>CAZVVM010000034.1:0-17841 GCA_964630635.1 uncultured Ruminococcus sp.
CGATACCCTTTGCGGCGTCGATAACCATTACGGCACTGTCTGCCGCCATAAGCGTACGGTAGGTATCCTCTGAGAAATCCTGGTGCCCGGGAGTATCGAGAATGTTTATGCAGTATCCCTCGTATTCAAACTGCATAACGGACGAAGTTATTGAGATACCTCTCTTTTTCTCCATTTCCATCCAGTCGGATACTGCGTGTCTGTCCGACGCCTTACCCTTGACTGAACCTGCGGTCTGTATTGCGCCTCCGTAAAGAAGAAGCTTTTCGGTAAGCGTCGTTTTACCTGCGTCGGGGTGCGATATTATCGCAAAGGTGCGGCGACGCGTTATTTCGTTACTAATAGGCATATCTTGTCCTTTCAAAACAACGTAATTCACATACAGAGTTATTGTATCATATTATGTCCTTTCTTTCAAGCCCAATATCAAAAAATAGTCACGAAAATATAAACGAAAAAACCTCCGCCGAAGCGGAGGTTTTTATGCTTGTTATTACTCGCCGAAGGGATTGAAGCCCGGGAATGCGAACGTTCCGTATGCGTAGGAGCTCGTAATAACGTCTTCGTTTTCAAATACTACTACGGTAAGAGTAGGCATTTCAAAATTCATTTCCATTATTATGATCTCCTTTCCTTATTTCGCTGCTTCATTGAGATCGTAAAGTGCGTTAAGAACAGCTTTCAGGTCTTCATCATCAGACTTTTCAAGAGCAACTGCAATATAAGAATATACAGATACGTCATATTCCACACTGCCCTGACCTACCTGAATTTTTATCGTTACGGGCGCATGGAGCTTACCGATCTCGTGAGTTGTTTCGTAATAATAGCGATTGCCATTATCGTGGATAAGAGTTACTTCCTCACCACCAACAGTGACGGTGTATTCCTCGACATTACTGTCAACAACAAAATGATGGCGGAGGATAACATCTCCATCTACAACACGGAGGTTAAACTGTGCGTATTCGATACCGAGATCGTCAACGGGCTTTTCGACCTTGTGCGATCCCATATCTGTCGTAGGTCCGACTACATCGTATTCACCCGAAAGCACTCCTTCGTTTGCGAAATAATCATCGAGCATCGAGTTTGTCTTATCCTCGAGGAGGTCAACGGTACGGTCATATCCACACTTATCGCAAATATTATCGTTACCGTATACGCAGTTTTCACTTGCTATATCGGAGGATTCACAGCACGTGCGGTCGAAGCTGTGCTTGCCGTCTCCAAGTGAAGTATACTTGCCGTTCTGATCCTCATGGTTATTCTGATCAAGAGCTCCGTACTTAACTCCGCAAGACTCACATGTCGCCTGAGTTAAACAGGTAGGAGTACCGCCCATATGCTTACAGGTTGCTCCACATTCTGTACAAGCGCCGTCCTTCCAAACATGCTTACAGGTGTAATCGCAGGTAGCGCAGTAGCCCTCAACGTAGTTATGATCGGATACGGTGTCCTCGTAATCGCAGCACTCACGGTCGAACTTGTGAGTATCATTGTCGACGGGTGAATATGCACCGTCGTGAGCGTGACCGTCAGCAGGATCTACTATGCTGTCGAGAGCTGTGTTTGCGTTAGCATCTCCGTAGATAGCTCCGCAAACGCAGGTGTAATACTCTACCGTACCATCGTTTATGCAGTCGGAAGGAACTGCATCTGTCTTTTTGTAGAGGGTGTTAGCCGTGCAAGCGTGGTCAAGTTGAGTGATGCTGATCGAAGCCGAGCCGTTACACGAGGCATTCATCTGTGTCGAGTTGGCATTCGGCGTCTTTGTGACGATGACCATCTCGCCCTTTTCAAGCGGAACGGTAATCGACATATTAGTAACGTACTTGTTGCCCTTATCAACGTTATCGGTAGACAGAAGGATCGTACCGTCGCCCTTCATGATCTTGTGGTCATGATAACGCTTATTTACGTTATTAGTACCGGCATACATCCAGTTCGTGGCGAGAGATACGTCGAATTTATACATACCGACTTCGGGAGCAGTAAATACCATAGCAGATCCGGTATCGGAAGTCATCTGCGCGCCGCCTACCTGATTTACAATGCCCGTTTCGGTCGAGCCCGCCCAAAGCAGATTAAAGCCACCCGTAACACCGTTCCAGGGGTTATTGTCTTTGTTGACACCGTACGGGTCAATTATTGCCCAGTATCCGGTATCCGAGAATCTGACCTCGAGCTTTTCGCCGTCGGCGTTTGTATCGTAGAGATTGGATGCGCCGTCTACACCTTCATTCATCTTATATCCGAGAAGCTGAACGAGTCCGAGATCGTCGGTAAGAGTTTCGGGGTTGCTGAAGACAGGATCGAGAATAAGCTCGCCTTTGTAGTTTTTGGGGTAATCGGAGATCTTGGTGACATTAGCATAAAGAAGATCAAAGCAGTGTGGATTGTCACCGCTGCCCTGAGAAATGCTCGTCGTCTGCTCGAAGGCAAACATCAATAGATCGCCCTCATTCAGCAGGACATAGCCCTCAAATTGCTTAGTCAAGCCGTTTTCGGTTACGCTGAAGGAATCAAGGATAGCACCGTTTTTCCTTACGGTAGCTCTGTATTCAGCATTGTTTATAATGCCTGCAGACTTAATAAGCTCTGTATAGGAATAATAACCGTTGGAGGGAGCTGTAAAGCATATTGCTCCCTTAACGCCCTTATCGCAGGTTATCTTCATATAAGGTCCCCCTGCTTTTACAACGGTAGCACTCCAGCGGTAGCTGTTGTTTACATACCAACCGTTAGTACCGTTGGCAACGACGTCCTTACCTTGAACGATTGTCTCGTTATAGTTGTTACCGAGGTACGGCTGAGGAGCGCCTTCAGCGTGACTGTCGGTTGCCGCTATGCCTTTGAGTTCTTCTGTAGTTTTGGAGGATGCCTGGTAGGTAGTCGTTGCCGTATCGAGGTTACTGAAGCCGCTGATAGACCAGTTGCCCATTACGGGAATATCCCAGTCGTTGTCATCGCGCTCAGTACCGACGGACCAGTTCATGGGAAGGTCCCAGGTCTCGGGGGATTCGGGGATAACAACGTCGCCCGAGTTGAGCACGTCACGCTTCATAGTCCATACGAAGGGTTCCGCAAGCTGTCCGGTCTGCTCACCGCAGTTTATGACCTTGAATTCAATGCGATCCTTGTAGACTGTGATAGTCATCGCCTGAATGATCTCAGGGGTCTCTGCAGAAAGCCAGTTGGGATTAAGAGAATAGTTGTAGAAGGAAGCAGAACCCATAAATGCGGTAAGGAAGGAAGTGGGATTAATACCTCGGCTGGTTACGGGAACGCCATTTGAATCATAATGAGTTATACGCTCAAAACTATCAACGGATGAGTAGATGGTGTCGCAAAGCTGATTCGTTGCTCTTCCGCCGTGCTCGTGACCGTAGAGGTAAATTGCGTTATCGTATTTGTTAAGCACATTTACGAAATTGGTGTAGTTTGAACCCTTGAGACCGTCAGCAAGACTGTGAAGTCCGCGATTATCATAAAGAGGATAATGACCTACAATAAAGACTGTCTTATCAGCACCAATGTCCGAAAGAGTAGTATCAAGCCACGAGAGAACTCCCGCAGAGTAGAAGGTCGAACGCTTATAAGGAGCATTGATAACGATAAAATCGAAGCCCTCTATATTGTAATGCGCACCGAGCCAGTAGTCGGGGAAGAAATTATTTGCATAATCTCCGCCGTAATACGGGTCATCGTCCTGAGTATAGACGCTGATCGGCTCACCGCAGTCTTCGACCATCATATCGGTAAAGCCCTTGTATGCATCATAGTCGCCATCTGACATAGTGCCGTCGAGCAGCACGCCGACCTCGTAGTCGTGGTTTCCGCACGCCCAAAGAGTTTTTCCCGTCTTGGACGCTTCGGAAGAATACTTGTGATACTGAGATATAGTTCTGTCATAGACGTCGGTGTCCCAACGGAACTCCGTTGTCAAGCTTGCCTCGTTGTCGGACGTCATATCACCGCCGACGAGAAGAAGATCGATGCCTTCTGCCTTGAGGGCTTCCATTGCTGTGATATACGATGTTCGGATATACGGTTCAACATCTTGAAGACCGTAGTCTGTGTGGGGGTCACCGATCGTTCCGATCGTAATAAGCGGTTTTTCTTCTTCCGCAGTTTCTTGTGCAGATACCTTAAAGCTATGCACGTCATTGAATAATCCCGAAAGAGGGCCTAACGGAAGTATTCCGATGACAAGAATAGCCGCAAGCACTGCGGTAAGGATTTTCCTGGATTTCGGCATAAGTTCCTCCAAAAATTTATTCATTTTATTATAACACTCAAAACAACACATTGTCAAGAATCTTGAATTTATTCTACCTTTTCAACATTTTCGATCAAGGAAATTTGGCAAAACCGCCGAACGTCACGTTGACAGTTCGGCGGTTTCAAACAGTTTATTTCATTTTTTGAAGCATTTTGACTACGAGCGACCACAGACGCGAGAACGACGAAAGCTCAAGCGCTTCACCCGGCGCGTGGATATCCTTCAGGATCGGACCTACTGATATTGCATCGAGGTCCTTAACTGCCGAGCAGATTATTCCGCATTCGAGTCCTGCGTGAATTGCTGCGATGCGGGGAGTTATTCCCTCTCCGTAAATTTCGGGTGCGGTTTTAAGATAAAGCTCCGCAAGCTTTGATTCGTCCTTCATAGGCCAGCCCGAATAACGTCCGTTTATATCGAGGTCGATTCCGAGTGCCTTAGATATCTGCTTTGACGTGATTTCAAGGACGTCCATCTTGCTTTCAGACGATGAACGTCCGTGATAATCGAGGAATATTCCGTCATCTCCGAGGTCGCGGACAACGCCGAGATTGTTTGAGGTCTCGACCATTTCGGGAATGTTCTTCATTCTTGCAATAACACCCTCGGGCATAAGCGAAACAAGCGTAAGATATTTCACGGTGTCGGCAAAGGTCAACATTGAGTTATATTCACCTTTTGCTTTTCCGACCTTTACCTTAAATCCCTTGTCCTCTTTTGGGAGCCATTCCTTGACGACGCGGGCGTAATTCTTAATAAATTCTGTTGCTTCCGTCGGCTCGTCGGTGAAGATTACGGCTTTGCTTTCGCGCGGTATAGCGTTGCCTCTGCTGCCGCCGCTGACCGTTACGAGCGTAAACGGATGAACCTCATAAAGCGCGGAGAGCATTTTTCCGAGAAGGATATTCGCGTTGCCTCTTTGCAGATGTATTTCGGCTCCCGAATGACCGCCCATAAGACCCGAGATCTCAATCGAAATCGGACGCGCAAAGGTCGGAAGCGGAATTCTGTCACATTTAAGCGTGAAGTCGAGTCCGATGCCTCCCGCACAGCTTACCGTTGCAACGCCTTCTTCCTCGGAATCAAGGTTTATAAGCGATTTTGCGGTAACGACCGAATAATCAAAGCCCGTTGCGCCGTAAAGACCCGTCTCTTCGCCCGTTGTGAAGAGACATTCAAGCGTCGGGTGTTCAAGGGTGTTGTCGTCAAGCGCCGCAAGCATAATTGCGACAGCTACTCCGTCGTCACCGCCGAGAGTCGTTCCGCGCGCCTTAAGCCAGCCGTTTTCGATATAGAGATCAAGTCCTTCGTTTTCAAAATCGAGGTTTGTGCCCTCGTTTTGCTCGCAGACCATATCGGTATGTCCCTGAAGCATAACTGCAGGTGCGTTTTCGTATCCCTGCGTTGCGCTTTTGCGGATAAATACGTTATCAAGACCGTCACGGATGCAGTACAGACCGCGTTCCTTTGCGAAGCTTTCAATGTAATCCGCTATTCCCTTTTCGTTACCCGAGCCGTGCGGGATAGCACATATATCTTCAAAAAAATTAAACAGCTTTTCGGGCTTGTATCCGTTAATAATGTAGCTCATTCTGCACCTCAATTTTCATCAAAATCTTCTTCGTTAAGTTCAAAATCCGGTATAAGCTCAAGTGCCTTGTCATAGTCCTTTGCCATAACGTAGAAATTGAAGCTTTCCGACATTTCGCCGATATACAGGGTTACGGCGCTTCCGAGTGCGCCCTTCTTCATAAATTTAATTCCCGCTTCATTCAGGATATCCTCAATGAGAAAAGATGAAACGTAGTCGGTTTCCGTAACGATCACGAGATCATCTTCCTTCGCTTCGGTTATAAATTTCGTTCTTTCGCAGAGCGGACAGACGCCGTTTTTTACTGCGATTTTACATTTAGAGCATATCTTCATATCATCCTCCAAATCCGATTTTTTACAGTATATCACAGTTGAAATATTTTTGCAACGAAAAAATACATTGACCTTTTCGACTTTTTTTGATATAATCAAGCGGAAGTCAACAAGGAGTGAACGTTATGAATCGGTTGTTAATACTTCTGCTCGCATTATTTTTGATACTGTCGGGCTGTAATACCGTCAATGACAATTCGGAAACCGAAGCGCCGACAACAAGTGCCGCTGATACGACGTCCGACACAACGACGGCAGTAACGGACGATACTTCTGACGGTCAGACCACGGTTGCTGACGCCGAAAATTCTACTGATGAAACGACGGAAAGTCTGACAAGCACTCTGCCCGATACGACTGAGGCGATTGTTACGACCGACGGCGTTCTTCCCGAGCCGCAGTCGGGCGTGATCTCGGAAGTAATTACAACGATATCTGCTTCTAATGCGTTTGTATATAACGCAACGAGCGACGAGCTTCTCGGCGTAAAGGGAGACGGCGTAAACGTCTCGCCCGCATCAATTACGAAGCTCCTTACTGCTCTTTACGCGCTTGAGTCAGCGCCGTCGGATCTCGTGATATCTCCAAAAGCCGAGGAGCTTGCGCTCGTTGGCAAAAACTCTTCTCTTGCTTATATCAAGACACACCATAAGCTGACAGTTTCCCAGCTTATTCAGGGTATGATGATGCCGTCGGGAAACGACGCGGCGTATGCGCTTGCGGCAGGCGTAGGCAGATATATTGCCGATGATCCGTCAATGAACGGAAAGGATGCGGTCGAGCTGTTTATGAGCGGTCTTAACGATTATGCCGTCAGCATAGGATGCACGGGTACGCATTTTACCGTTCCCGACGGGCTTGCGGAATCTGAACATTACACGTCGTCCCACGATATGATAATTATCGGCAAGATGGCTGTCAATAATCCCATAATAGCCAAATACGCAAAAACCGTTTCTCAAAAGGTATACTACGCAAGCGGACATTCGATTACCTGGAACAATTCCAACAACCTTATAAATCCGAACAGTACGTACTATTCACCTTACGTAAACGGTTTGAAAACGGGATCGCTTTCAGGCAACTACTGTCTTTACGTAAGTGCCGTAATTAACGAAAACACCTATCTTATCGGCATTTTCGGGTCTCCGACCAAAAACGGCAGATACGACGATGCACACATTTTGATCGACGCAATTCTTGAAAGCGTAAAAGAAGCAGGCGACTGACGCCTGCTTCTCTTTATTTATCCTGTGCGATAAGTAATCTGATCGCCTCAACCGCAATACGGATAGCCGCATCGGTATCTTCGTTCGGCTTCGACGAATAGTTCTCGTCGCTTTCCTGATTCCAAACGGTATACATTACCGCTCCTGCACGGCATCCTCTTGCAGCCGATACGGTGAAGAGAGTCGACGACTCCATTTCGCTGCCGAGCGTTCCGAGGCGCTTCCAAGCTTCCCATTTGTTAAGAAGCTCATAGCTTACGGGCATATTCTCGGGCGCGTGCTGACCGTAAAACGCGTCTTTGTTGTGTACGACACCGACGTGGTAGGGATAACCCAGAGATGACGCTGCATTGACGAGCGCGGTCGTCACGGTAAAATCCGCAACTGCGGGAAATTCGATAGGAGCGTATTCCCTGCTCGTTCCTTCGTTACGGATCGCGCCCGTTACGACGATGCAGTCGCCGCCGTGAACCTTCTTCTGCATTCCGCCGCAGGTTCCGACGCGAATAAAGGTATCGGCGCCAAGCTCGTAAAGCTCCTCAATGGCAATAGAGGCGGAAGGTCCCCCGATACCAGTCGAGGTGACCGAAACCTTAACGCCGTCAAGCGTTCCCGTATAAGTCACGTATTCTCTGTTGGTTGCAACAAGGACGGGGTTATCGAAATATTTTGCAATCTTTTCGCATCTGCCGGGGTCACCCGGAAGAATAACGTATCTGCCGACGCTCCCCTCCGTGCAGGCGATATGATAGCTTTTTCCGTTTGTAATCATTTATTTTCTCACTTTCCGAGCTGTTTTCCCGAAAATCCGTCGGGGAGCAGCTCTTCCATTCTTCTGACGACTGTATTGTTTTCAGCATCAAGTGTTATGATCGGCAAGTCCTTTCCGCCAAGCTCGTAAAGGAACTGACGGCAGACACCGCAAGGCGTGCATCCGCCGACCGCTTCGCAGTTAGGACCGCCAACGACAGCTATCGCGGCAAGGTCGGTTGCACCTTCGCTTACGGCTTTGGTAAGCGCGGTACGTTCTGCGCAAGTCGTAGGCGAATAGGCGGCACTTTCGACGTTAGCGCCCTTATATACCTTCCCGTCAGCGCAAAGAAGTGCGGCGCCGACGTTATAATTCGAATACGGCGCAAACGATGCCTTCTGCGCTTCCTTTGCGGCATTGATAAGCTCGTCGGGTGACGTAATGACAAGCGATTTGAGGAAGCTGTTGCCCTCAAGAGTATCAACGCCAAAGTTCTCGCATATGGTTGACGCGATATCGGAATACGTCGTTCTCGTTCCGAGATCTATCGGCACGAGCTTATTTGAGTAACAAAGGATCGGAACGTACTCACGGCTATGGTCGGTGCTCGGCGTGAGAGGATCGCAGCCGTGGTCTGCCGTGATTATAAGCAGATCGTCGTCGTTCAGCTTTGCCTTGAAGGAAGGAAGCCAGGCATCAAATTCGTTAAGTGCTTCCGCGTAACCGACAGGATCGTTTCTATGTCCGTATTTGGAGTCGAAATCCACGAGGTTTATGAAGCAAAGACCCGTGAAGTCGTCGTCAGCAAGAGCAAACGATTTTGCCATTCCGTCGGTATTCGAGCTTGTTTTAACGCTTCTCGTTACGCCTCTGCCTGCGAATATATCGGATATTTTTCCGACGGAGAGGGTTTCAAATCCGCCCTCCTTAAGAACGTCGAGCATCGTTATTTTCGGACATTCGAGCGAATAATCGTGACGGTCAGCAGTACGGGTATAATTCGGATATTCACCAACGTAAGGACGGGCGATAACTCTGCCGACGGGATGGTCTCCGACGAGTATATTACGGGCTTTTTCGCAGTAATCGTAGAGCTGTTCAAGCGTGAACTGCTCCATATGTGCCGCAACCTGGAAAACACTGTCTCCAGAGGTATATACGATAAGCTTACCCGTCTCTTTTTGCTCACGTCCGTAGTCGAGAAGAAGCTGTGTTCCCGAGTACGGCTTATTGCAGATCCAGGCGAATCCCGTTTCTTTTTCAAGCCGATCGAGGATCTCGGTCGGGAATCCGTTCGGATAAAGAGGCAGCGGCTTCTCGGATATTGCTCCCGCAATTTCCCAATGACCCACCGTCGTGTCCTTACCGCGGGAAAGCTCGCCGGAGCGTCCGTATGCACCCATAGGATTTTTCACGGGACGGTCTGCGCGCACGCCTTCAATATTGAATAAGCCAAGCTCCTTCATATTCGGGACGTTGAGCTTTCCGCTTGAATATACGGCACCGAGGGTATCGGAACCTTCATCGCCGAAATCTGCGCCATCTGGAAGCTCTCCTACGCCAAAGCTGTCGAGAACTATCAAAAAAACTCTTTTAAACTTCATTTATCGGTTTAAATCCTTTACAATTACTTTTTCTATTTCGAGAACGTATACGTCGTGATAATCGCGTTTCGGATACTTTTCGTCTATTATGGTCTTATCGAGGAAGCACTCCTCTTTCATACGGTCAACGTATATTTTGCGCCCGACGAGAGTAAGGCGCGACTGCTCAAAGTAGGCGTATCCGTCTTCGTTAATTACGGTAAGTCCTGCTTCAGTTATCTTATCTCTGTCTCTGCCGCTGACAGTTCCGCAAAGCTTCAGCGCTTCACGGTTGCCGTCTTCAAGAAAGGATAAGGTTATAACGTCCGCTTCCTTTGCGAATTCGTTCGTGTATCTTTGAGGTCTGATAACACAAAGAGCAACGGGACGCGCCCACATATATCCGAAGCCGCCCCACGAAGCGGTCATAGTATTTACTTTTCCGTTTTTACCGACTGCCGTAACGAGCATCCACTCGTCGCAAAGTGCTTTAAAAAAATTGTCGGGAAGTTCAAAGGGGGATACGATTTTCATATAAATTGCCTCCATATTTTCTCGTACTGATTATTATACCGCGTTTTGGCGGTATTTTCAAGAGATTTCTGCAATAAAATGTATTTATTACTATATTTTAGATAATATTTCATAAAAAACTTTACAAACGCGGAAATTGGTGGTATAATGTTAAAATGCAATAGTTGTATAACGAGGTTAAACAAATGAGCGGTTTATCGACCGAAAAAATAAATAGCAAAAGAAATCTGCTGTCTTTCATAATAGTTCTGGTAGTCGCTGCGTTTTCAGTGAACCTTGCGCTCGTTACCGATCCTTGGCTTTTCGCAGGATTTTATGTAGTTGCGGCAACGGGGGCGGCTTGGCTTGTGAGTGCAAAGAGCCCTTTGGCAGCGCTGATTGCATCTCTTATCGGATGGACTGTTGCACTTTTGATAACGAAAAACGCCCTTTACGCGATTCTTTCGGTATCTTATCTTCCCTTCTCACTCTCGATTCCATTCATCAGCAGAGGCAAGCTTACACGGTCTGCCGCGATAGGCACGGGCACCGCTTGCGTGACTCTCGGAACGGTTGCAACACTTCTATACGTCACCTACGTCAGAGTCGGCACGGTCTCTCTTTCGGCGGTAAGAGCCGCGTTCCCCTTCTTCTTCAAGCAGATTTCAGAGCTTCTTTACGAGTCTTTCTTTGTGAGCGTTGCGGGAAGCAAGGTGTCGCTGATTGCAGAATCGAACGTAATCGGGTATCTGAACGTAATTATATGCTTATTACCAGCAGTTATAAGTGCAGTATTGACGTTAGTCGGGTTTGTTATCGCCTGGCTTTACAGGAAGATTACCGAAATTACTGCCGTGGCTGATTTTGACGGTAAGCTGTGGACACTTGTTCCCTCTCCCGTAACCGCTGTGATCTTTATTATAGCGATGATTACGGTAATGGTAGTCGAAAATACAAATACGGTTTCTCTTACTGCTCTTAATATGTTTATCATTATCCTGCCGATAATACTCTTGACCGGGCTTTTTACTTCTCTTTCGCCGAAGGTAACGAACGGAATTCCCCGCCCGCGCCTTCTACGCCCGCTCACTCTCATAATATCGGTGTTTAACGGGGTACTTCCCTTTGCCTCGCTGTGCGTATTCTACGGTCTTTACGACAGCATCAGGGCGTCAATACCCAAGCGCAAACCGAATAATCAAGAATAAGGAGCGCCAAAATGAAAGCAAAATTCAAAGAACTTATAACGCGAATGAAATTCACGCGCCTGTTCCCGACTACGATCGTTACCGCCGCGTTTCTTTCCGTAACCGGTGCAATATACGCATTCAGCGGTTCGCACAGCCATCTCATCTGGATCATAGCCGTATTAGCTTATGCCGCGACGATGGTTCTGATGCTCAATTACGGAGCGATTGCTCCGATGACCGGCTCTTTCGAGAGCGAAACTTTTCTCGGAAGCTTAACGCTTGACCTTATGATCAAAATGCCGCAGCCCGTTATGATATGTAACGCGGACGGCAAGATCGTTTGGTACAACTCGGCATTTACCGACCGACTCGGCAGAAGAAATATCACCGGTATCAATTTTGAGGACTTTATCGGTAAGCCGCTCTCCGAAATTAAAAGCGCAGACTCCGAAAACGGAACGAGAATAGCTCTCGACAACCGCAGCTACTACGTTCGCGTGTTCTCAGTTTCGTCAAAAAACAAAAAGTATCTTCTTTCACTTTGGGAAGACAATACTGCGTTCGAATCCCTTGAAAAACAGCTTGCCGACGAGGAAACGCAGGTTGCGTATATTCTCGCCGATAACCTTGAGGAGCTTTCGCAGTACACAAAGGACGGTGTTCGTGACGCCGCCAACGAGATCGACAGGATCCTGAAGGAATGGGCAGAGGGCGCAAACGGTATTCTGAAGGAGTATCAGAGCAGTAAATACGTATTTATCTTCCGCGCTGCAGAAATGGCAGATTTCGTAGAAAAGAAATTTGAGGTTCTTGACAGGGTGCGTGAGGTCCGTGTTGGTGAAAGCAGCTTCTCCGTTACCGTTTCTATGGGCGTATCCGACGTGGAAGGAACTCTTTCCGAGAAGGAAAAGGTTGCGTCAGATGCTCTTGATATGGCGCTTCAGCGCGGCGGCGACCAGGTCGTCGTCAAGAACGCAAAGGGACTTGAGTTCTACGGCGGTAAATCCCAGTCCGTTCAGAAGCGCACGAAGGTTCGTTCCCGTGTTATCGCCAACGAGCTTGCTTCGCAGATATCCCGCAGCTCCCGCGTGATCATAATGGGACACAGAATGCCCGACTTCGACTGTATCGGCGCTTCACTCGGCGTTGCGCGTCTTTGCGCGTTCTGCGGTGTTCCCTTTAATATCGTCGCCAACGTAAAGGACGAAAACTTCAAAAGATGCTACGACAGAATCAAGAATCAGCCCGAATACCGCGACGGAAACGTCTTTGTCAACGCGTCGGAGGCGCAGGATCTTATTGCGAGCGATACGTTGACCGTTATAGTTGACGTCAACAACAAGACGCAGCTTGAAGCGCCAGAGGTCGTTGCGATTTCTTCCCGTGTCGTCTACATCGACCATCACAGAAAGACTGCGGAATTCGACGAAGCGCCGCTCATTTCCTATATTGAGCCGTCGGCGTCCTCCGCATCGGAGCTTGTTGCGGAGATACTCGAGCAGTCGATGCCGTCGGGAAATCTTACGAAGGACGAGGCGGATATTATGTACTCCGGCGTTCTTCTCGACACGAAGCAGTTTACCCGTAACACAGGCGTCAGAACCTTCGGCGCGGCGCTTTATCTACGTGGAGAAGGCGCAAGCCCTTCCGACGCGCTTACGCTCTTCAAGTCTGCTCTTTCCGATTTTATTTCGGAAGCAAAGTTTGAATCAAACGTCGTAGTATACCGTAAGGTTATGGCAATATCGGTAAACGACTCGCCCGATAACACTAACTCCGACAGAATATCGGCTGCGAAGGCGGCTGACAAGCTGCTAACGGTTGAAGGAGTTAAGGCGTCGTTCGCTCTTTGCCGTATTGACGACAGCATACACGTTTCGGCACGCTCGTCGGGCGAGATAAACGTTCAGCTCATTCTTGAAAAAATACAGGGCGGCGGACACTTTGATTCAGCCGCGACGAAGCTGACCGGATCAATGAACGAGGCGCTCTCAATGCTCAAAAACGCCATTGACGAGTATATGACAGAAAACAGCATAGCATAAGAAAGGAAAATACAATGAAGGTCATTTTAACACAGGACGTAAAATCACAGGGAAAGAAAGGCGAGCTTATCAACGTTTCCGAGGGCTACGCAAGAAACTTCCTTTTCCCGAAAAAACTCGCAGTTGAGGCAGACGCAAAGGCAATGAACGAGCTTAAGAACCGCGAGGCGTCAATTCAGTACAAGCACGATACCGATCTTGCCAACGCAAAGGAGCTGGCTAATAAGCTTGCAACTATCACCGTTAAGATAGTTGCAGGCGGTAACGAAGGCCGTCTGTACGGCTCTATCACCTCAAAGGAGATCGCCGAGCAGCTCAAGGCGCAGCACGGCATCGTCATTGACAAGAGAAAAATCGTTATGCCCGATCCTATAAAGAGCTACGGAGGCTATAAATACGACGTTAAGCTCTTCCCCGAGGTCGTCGGCAAGCTTACGGTTCAGATTCTTGACAAATAACAGTAAATGAAAGGAACGGCTCTGCCGTATTCATTATGGAGCTTTCATCTAACGAACTAATTAAAAAAATGCCGTTTTCGCTTGAAGCGGAGCAGTCGGTGCTTGGGTCGATTCTCATTAACCCCGAATGCTTTTCAGAAATAGCGAACGAAATAAAGAGCAGTGACTTCTATCTTGACGATCACACGCAGATATATCTTGCAATGCAGGACCTCTTTTTGCAGAACAGAACGATCGACGTCGTAACTCTTATCGACTCCCTCGTTCACCGAGGCGTTTACGACAACATCGAGGACAGTAAAAAGTACATCAAGCTTATCGCAGAGGTAGTTCCGAGTGCGTCCAACGTCAAGGATTACGCGAAGATCGTCCGCGAAAAACGCGTTCTCCGACAGCTTATTGAGACGTGCGCCGGTATAACCGATCAGGCGTATTCCGAGCAGGACGACGTTCAATCTCTGCTCGATTCCGCAGAGCAACGGATATTTGATATAGCCGAAAGATCGCAGACGAAGGGATTTACACACATTAAAGATGCGCTCCTTGCCAACTACGAGCATCTTAAGCTCCTTAAAAGCGACCCCGAGGCGGCGTCGGGTCAGCCGACCGGATTCTCGGGACTTGACAAGGTACTCGTCGGAATGGGTGCAGGAGATCTCATACTCGTCGGTGCGCGTCCCGGTATGGGTAAGACGTCTTTTGCGATGAATATTGCAACGAAGGTCGCTCATTCGAGCAAGAAGACCGTTTGCGTTTTCTCGCTTGAAATGTCTGCCGAGCAGCTCGTTTCGCGTATGCTCTCGAGCGAAGCACTCGTTGACAGCTATGCTATGCGCTCTGGTAATCTTTCATCAGAGGATTGGGAAAAGCTTGCAAGAGCTTCCTCGATGCTCAGCGAATGTGAGATACTTATTGACGATACTGCGGGAATATCTGCCGCAGGTATGCGGGCAAAGCTCCGCCGTGTCAAGAATCTCGGACTTATCGTTATCGACTATCTCCAGCTTATGCAGAGCGATAACACAAAGAAAAACGACAGCCGTGTAAACGACGTTGCCGATATATCAAGAAACCTCAAGCTTATGGCAAAGGACCTCAAGGTCCCGATCATCTGCTGTGCACAGCTTTCCCGAGGCCCCGAAAGCCGTACCGACAAGCGTCCTATGCTTTCCGACCTCCGTGACTCGGGTGCTATCGAGCAGGACGCTGACGTTGTTATGTTCCTCTACCGTAACGAGTATTACGACAAGGCAGAAAAGAGCGAGGAAATACAGAATACTGCCGAGATCATCGTTGAAAAGAACCGTCACGGCAGCAGAGATACTGTAAAGATGGGCTGGTTTGCCAAATTCACAAAATTCACAACGCTTTCCGACAGAACGGAGTAAGATATGGCATCTTCCTTTGATAAAACCAAATATCTTGATACCGTTTCAAGATACGGTATGTTAAAGGAAGGCACGAGCGTTCTCGTCGGCTTTTCGGGCGGAGCAGATTCTGCGCTTCTGCTGTCTTTATTGTCTCAAACGGACGGAATAACCGTTGCCGCCGCGCATCTTAATCACGGAATTCGCGGCGAAGAAGCGATAAGAGACGAATATTTCTGCCGCCGTTTCTGTGACGAGAACAATATAACCTTATACGTTAAAAGAGTGGACGTTCCGAAAATCGCCCGTGAGAACGGTCTCGGAATCGAGGAAGCGGCAAGAAACGAGCGATACGCCTTTTTTGACGATATCTGCTCCGATCACGGATATGATCTGATTGCGACCGCGCATAATGCCGACGACAACCTTGAGACAGTACTCTTACATCTTGTACGGGGAACGGGTATTGACGGGCTTTGCGGCATTCCGCCCGTGCGGGACAACGTAATCCGTCCTCTGATCCTGTATTCAAAGGAAGAGGTTTACGATGGGTGCCGCGAAAACGGCGTGCCGTTCATTACCGACTCAACGAATAACGATACTGCGTACAGACGGAATTTCCTTCGGTGTGAGGTCATTCCGAAGCTTAAAGAACTGAATCCTTCCCTTTGCGACAGCGTGACGGGTGCGGTCGAGCTTTTAAGGAACGACGCACAATATCTTTCCTCAATCGCAAGTGAACATTCATTAAATGAAGGTCGGCAGGTACTTTCTTCCCTGCCTGCCCCAATCCTTTCGAGAGTTCTTCTTAACAGTATGAAGGTTCACAGCATAACGGTCGAGCGCGAACGTGTCAGCGAAATGATTATGGCAATACGTTCAAGGAGCGCGCACGTTTCACTTTCCCTGTGCGGCGCAACGTTCGTTTGCGACCGTGACCTTGTCTATTTTGAAAAGGACAAGAAGGCGCGCGCGTTCGAGATTCCGCTGAAAATGGGTCTTAATATCATCGACGGTGAGAGCGCAGTCGGAATTTACGCTTCCGAGCACTCGTCGGAAAAAGATATATTAAAAGACAAAAATATTTACAAATTATCAATACAAGTAAAGATAAGTTCTGCTAAAATTAATGGTAATACTGTTATTAGAAGCCGCAGAGACGGCGACCTGATCAGACAGTCGGGAATGACAAAAAAGGTCAAAAAGCTCATTCAGTCGCTCAAGCTTCCGAAGGCAGAGACCGATATGCTCCCATTTATCGAGACAGACGGAGAGCTGATATACATTCCCTATTTTAAACCCGCTGATGCGGCAATGCCAAACGGCAAAGACGATTTGACAGTAATATATTTCAAAAAAGGATCGGAGAAATAATATGAAATACGACATTCAGAACGATATTGAAAAAATTCTTTTAAGCGAAGAGGAAATTGACGCAATCGTCAAGCGTATTTCTGCCGATATTGACGCACACTACGGTAAAAGAGACTCGCGGCTTCTGCTTCTCGGCATATTGAAGGGCTCCGTTGTCTTTATGGGCGACCTTATGAAGCATATTACGGTTCCCGTCGAAATAGATTTTATGAAGGTCTCCTCTTACGGCGCAGGCACGGTTTCGACCGGCTCGGTCAATATTATTCTTGATCTGTATAGAAAAGATCTTGCAAATACGGACATACTTATTATTGAAGATATTATCGACAGCGGACGCACGCTTTCTTACCTCGTTGAATATCTCCGCCTTAAAGGAGCAAAGAGCGTCAGAACCTGTACGCTCCTTGATAAGCCCGAAAGACGTGAGGTTGAATTCGAAGCGGATATCGTCGGAGCAATTATTCCGAACGAGTTTGTCGTAGGTTACGGACTTGATTATGATGAAAAATACAGAGCGCTGCCCTTTGTCGGCGTTCTTAAACCGCACGTGTACAGCGGCGAAGTTTGATACATAATACGAAAGGATCCCCGACGCAAAAATGAAGAAGAATCACAAGTTAGCACTGTTCTATATCATTCTCATGGTTGCTATCGTTGCCGCGCTCTGGTTTATGATAGGCAACTCAAAGAGTGAGGAAAAAATAGTTTACAGCGATCTCGTGACGCTCTTTACCGAAGAAAAGGTAAAATCGTTTGAGGTCGACGAAAATGACAATATCGTTATCACCCTTCACGAGGATGGCAAGGCGCCTATAAAATATAAGCTCCGTGACTTCAGCATCTTCTATAACGATTTTTCCGAGCTTATCAATCAGCAGGTTGAGGACGGCATTATCGAGAAATTCGAGTATACGCCGTACAAGGAAACTCCTTGGTGGGTATCCTTCCTGCCGACGCTTGCAATAATAATTCTCATTATAATATTCTTCGTCGTGTTTATGTCTATGCAGTCGAAGGGCGCAGGCGGTAAGATCGGCGGCTTCGGACGTGCAAAGGTCAAGGTAAATACCGACGAAAAGCGCAAGGTGCTCTTCTCCGACGTTGCAGGCGCAGATGAGGA
>CAZVVM010000035.1:0-17402 GCA_964630635.1 uncultured Ruminococcus sp.
GTTCCTTCTCCTTTGCGAACGGTTGCTTCGCGACCTACACTCCCTCCGTCTTTTCGCCTGCGGCGAAAATCCACCTTCCCCCGCTGGGGAAGGCAAGACAACGTAGCGAATCCCTCCGATGCAAAAAGGACGGAAAATCCGTCCTTTTCTCGTTTATAATTATACTGCAATTACTGCTTATCGGCAAGATACTTAAGCTTTGCAATATCGTGCAAAAGCTTGATATACTCAAATCGCTGTCTTGCGTAATGACCGGTTGCCTCTATTTCGGAAAGCTCGTCGATGACTGCCGCGATAAGGTCGGTATCTATATCCTTGTCCTCAACGTGCGTCTTGATCTTCGCGCTTCTCGGGGGCAAGAATCCGCCGAAGATCGGGGAAAGATCGTTTGTGAGCTTCTTTCCGAAGATCATTTTATAGTTTTCCCTGCGGTAATCCTCGTCGTATTCAAGAGGCGCAGCATCCCAAAGTCGGTCTGCGAATATCGGAATATTCGGCTTAAGAGTGTAGTCGTAGAATCCGTAATTTTCCCTGTTTCCGTATTCCCAGGCGCACATTTCACTGCCCACAACTTGCTTTTTCAGATCATCTGCGATCTCGGGATACGAAACGGGCGTCCAACTCTTAAGCTCGTCCTCGCGCAGATACTCGTCGAGGTCAACGTACGTCTTTTCGTAGATCGAATTAAAAAGTTTGTATCCTTGACGGGCAAAGTCCTCCATAGTACAGTTTTCGTAAGGACCTCTGCCGGGATATGCAATTCTCCAGAAGGCGATAAGAACGTCCTTCGGGATCGGCGACTCCTTTGAAATATCTATCTGGTCGTTCCACATTACCATCGTTTTTCCGCAGCTCTTCACAATATCGTAAATGCGCTTCATAACGTAGTAATACTGCTCCTGAATATCGGATAGACCGTTTTTCTCTCTGAACGCACGGCACTTTCTGCAAACGTCCCAATGGCAAAGCATATTAAGCCGTGGAGCATCGTTGAAATAAAGCTCGTCACCGCCAACGTGGAGATACTTTCCGCCGAAGATCGAGCAGACCTCTTTGATAAGATTCTCATACAGCTCAAAAACCTCGTCGCTCGTAGGACAAATGCACCAGGGACTTTGATTCTCAACGTCTGTGTCGCAAGCAAATTGAGGAAACGCTTTTATCAATGCCGACGCGTGCGCAGGCACCTCTATTTCGGGAATGACCTCGATGGCAAAGATATCACAAAGCTCAACGATTTCCGAAAGCTGCTTTTTCGTGTACTGTCTGCCGTTTCTTGCTTCGGTTCCCCTTATCTGCGGCACAGAATCGGACTTGAAGCAGATGCTTTCGGAATCCATCAAGTGAAAATGAACTCGATTCATCTTCGACATTGCCATGTAAACGATAACGTCCTTTACGTCCTGAAGCGGTTCTCTTATGCTTCGTGCAAGGTCAATCATTACTCCGCGATGTGAGTAATCGGGATGATCCTCGATAATTCCGCAGGGCGCTTCGCCGTCAAGAACAAGGCAGGTAATGCTCGCCACGGCGTTTATCGCGCCTCTTTTATCGCAAAATTCTGCGGTTATCAAGTCCCCAGTAACGGTAAGCCGATACCACTCGTCAGGGTGTTTTTCGTCTATACCCTTGAAAACAAGCTTGCATCCGCAGGAACAAAACTTGGTGTCGGGCAAAAAAAGCTTGAGGGCTTTTTCGATGTCCGACGAAAACTCGCAGTTATCAAACGTCAGCGCAAACGAACCCGTGTATTTCCACTTTTTTTCCGTTTTTTTATAGCTTTTAACTCTTGGAATTATCATAGCAATTTCCTCCGAATCATCTTTGATTACATTTTATCACCGCAGCTAAATAATGTCAATATAAAAGCACCGCCGTGGCGGAGCTTTTATTATCCCAATTTACAAAAGTTTTTGAGGTCAAGGAACTTTTTTCAAAAAGTTCCTTGCGGGGTGCGGGGCGGTGCCCCGTCTTACTTATAATTCTTCAAATAATCGACCTGCGCGCGCGTGAGCCGCTTCCACGTTCCCGATTTAAGGTTGCCGAGGGTGATTGCGCCGATAGCGATACGGCGGAGCGAGGTGACGGTAAGTCCGAGCTGCTCGCACATTTTGCGTATCTGTCGGTTTCTGCCCTCGTAGAGCGTGATGCCGATCGAACTTTCCTCCTCGCGGAGCGAGAGTATCTTCGCTTCGGCGGGAACCGTTTCGTATCCGTCAATCATCATCGGCTTATTGAGCTTTTTGAGCTGTTCCTCGGTGACCTTGCCCTTGACCTTAACGGTGTAAAGCTTCGGGATATGGTGCGCGGGGTGCATAAGCTTATTTGCAAGCTCGCCGTCGTTCGTCATAATGAGAAGTCCCTCGGAATCGAGGTCAAGACGTCCGCAGGGATAAACGCGCTCTCCGACGTCACTGACAAGCGACGCGACGCACTTGCGTCCAAGCTCGTCGTTCATAGTCGTAACGTATCCGCGCGGCTTGTTCAGCATTATGTAAACGAATCTCTTGACGCGCGGCATCTCGACCGGCTTGCCGAGGTACTCGACGCGGTCGACACCGGGAATTATCTTTCTTCCCTGCTCGACGCGCTCGCCGTTTACCTTGATGCGTCCCGCAAGAATTTCTTCCTCTGCCTTACGTCTTGACATAAGACCGCAATCGGCTACGTATTTTTGTACTCTTATTTCGTTAGTTTCCATGTTTTTACCAATTCATATATTTTGTCCGAGATCCCAAACGCTGCTTTGCATAGTTTGATCCTCGCAAAGCTCGGATTTCGACTGCGTCCGCCTGCGTCATTCTAAGCGTAACGAAGTGAAGCCGAACTGCGAAGCAGCACCGAAGCGTAAGCGCAGGTGGAATCTCAGGCGGACTTCGCTCAGGATGACCGGACAAATATCCTACCTAAACAACCCCAAAAGCCACTGCCAGAAGGTCTTTTTGACCTTCCGCTTTGGCGCGTCGGTCAGTGCCTCGATAGGTAGTGAAGCAACCTCGTTTTCACCGTCGTAAAACACGGTTCTGCCGATAACGTCGCCTTTTTTAACCGGCGCGAAAACAAATCTCGGCAATTCGATCACAACGCGAAGTTCGCCCGCGTTCTTCGGTAAAAGTGCAGACGTGTCGCCCACCGCGCCGTATTTTATCATATCGGTTTTAGCACCGACCGTCGGCAGATATCCTTCGATTCCGTCAGAGCTTATTTTCACGCGTTTAACTGCCGCAAAACCGCCGTCAAGCATTTTTTTGTGGTCGCTCCAGTCGTTCGGCGCGTTCAGCGTCACGGCAACGAGCGTAACGCCGTCACGCTCCGCCGCGCTGACAAGACACCGACCGTCCTTCTTTGTAAATCCCGTTTTGACGCCGATGCAACCGTCGTAGGTGCGCAGCAGTCGGTTGTGATTTACGACGAGCCGTCTGTCGGGAACACCACCGAGCGGAAGCGACTTCTTATAGGTCGAAACGATCTCACGGAAAACGTCGTTTTTCAGCGCCTCGGCGGTGATAAGCGCAAGCTCTCGCGCAGTCGTGTAGTGGCTTTCGCTATCAAGTCCGTGCGGATTATCGAAATGGGTATCGGCAAGCCCCATTTCCTCCGCCTTTTCATTCATCATCTCGGCAAAATCCGAAATTGACCCACCGACCGCGATAGCTATCGCCGCCGCGGCATCGTTCGCACTCCGAAGCATAAGCCCGTAAAGCAACTCACGGAGCGTCAAGGTCTCCCCCTCAGTTAGATACAAGGACGAGCCCTCAATGCCGACGGCTTCCTTCGGAATTTTTATCTGCGCGTCGAGGTCGTGATTTTCAAGCGCGACGAGCGCCGTCATTATCTTCGTCGTGCTCGCCATAGGGCGCCGTTTGTCCGCGTCCTTTTCATACAGAACGCGTCCGCTTTCGGCTTCGATAAGCACCGCGCTCGACGCGGATACGCTTATATCAAGCTCATCGGCACACACCGAAAACGGCATAAAAACGCCTATAAAGATTGCAGTTATGATACAAAACAGAACCGTTTTTTTAAACATATATTCATCCTCCGTTCGGAAAAATATATGCCAAAAACTCACGTTTTAGCCCTTATTTGGCTTTTTTAGCCGCCTTTTTTGCCGCTTTTTTGTCCTCTTTTGCCTGCTCTTCAGCCGCCTTTTCTTCAAGCTCCTTTTCGAGCTCCTCGATCTCGTTTTCAAGCTCCTCGTCGTCGAGAGCCGTCTCGGGCTCCTTCTTTGCGAAAAGGTTCTTTATCTTCTCGATGGTCTCGGGCGCCTTGTCAAGCAGCGACGAAACGGAGTCGATAACGCCGACGGGCGCGGGAACTGCTGCGGGATTCGTTATGTTGAGAGTAGTTACGTTACCTTCCTTGTCAACGACGAGGAAGCAAAGAGGGGTAACGGTAATTCCCGTTCCGCCGCCACCGCCGAAGCAGGGGGACGTGGGCTTTACGGGCTTCTGCGCGTCCTTATCGCCGCTCTTAGGCATATAGTCAACACCGCCCGAAGCGTATCCGACCGATACCTTCGATACGGGAATGATTACCGTACCGTTATTGGTGCTTATCGGCTCACCGAGGACTGTTCCCGAATCGGCAACCGTGCGTATACCCTCAAGGGATTTTTTGATTACGTCGCTCAAATTATTCTCTGCCATTTTTATACCTCCGTACCTGCTTTTGCAGGGTTATTTTCTTTGATTTCTTTTGCTACTCTTTTCGGAACCTTAAGGAATCCAAAGAGTCCCGTCAGACCTACCGACGCTACGTGCCAGACCTTTATTCTGAACGAAACGTGCAGGTCGATCTTCGTTTTCGGCGAGGTGAAATCCGCGCCGACAAATATCCTGTTTTCGGTTTTACCGGGATATTTCATATTCAGATGTCGGTCGAATATCGCCGTCAGATACGATACGCTCTGACAGATATATCCGTACGTTATCGCCGTCTTGTCCGGCTCTTGTCCTCCGACCGTTATCCGCAGGTGATACAAGCTTATTCTGAAATGCTTGCCGAATTTCTTTATTGCTCTTAAAACCGCAAGTCGAAGAATATCAAGACCGTATCTGACGTTTTCCTTTAAAGCGTACTGCGGCTTTTCCTTTTCTTCCGTTTCGGTGTCGGTTATGTGTCCGCTTTTTTTCTTCGGACGGGAAAGAAGATATTTTTTCTGCTCCTTTAGGCGCCGTTTTCGGAAGTGCGCTATTTTAAAGTCCGAGAGCTTTATCGGCTTCTCCTTTTTCGGCGTCAGCTTAATTTTTACGAACCAGATCTTAAGCGCAACGCAAAGCTCGTCCTTAAGCTTTATATCGACCGTTACGGGCGTGAACATCACGAGCGTCAAAAGTGCGGCAATTCCCAAGAATATCCAAAGCAATATCATCGGTCCGAACAGCACCGCAAGAGCTACAAGCAAAGCAATGCCGAGCAGTATTATAATTGTCGCCATCGCTTCACCCCTTTCGTTTACTTAAAAATCAAGCGTTGACCGTGTTTTCTGTGTTTTCCGTATTTTCGGTATTCTCTTCCGCTTCGCTCTCCGACGTACTTTCAAGCACCTCGGTCTTGGGAAGCTCGTCAAGCGAGGAAAGACCGAAGCAGCGAAGGAACGTCTCTGTCGTTGCGTAAAGGTTCGGCTTACCCGGAACGTCGAGTCGTCCGACGACCTCAACGAGCTGCTTTTCGCACAGGGTCGTCACCGCATAAGAGCTGTCAACGCCTCTTACCTGCTCGATAAACGACTTCGTAACGGGCTGATTATAGGCAATAATTGCGAGCGTTTCCATTGAGGAATTGGAAAGCGCGCCGCCGTGACGCATACCGAGCGCCGTCTTTACCATACTTTCGTAAAGCTCGTTCGTGCAGAGCTGGCAGGAGTCGGAGAAGCAGACGAGTCGTATGCCTCTATCCTCGTATGCAAACGCGTCGCTATCAAGGATCTCCTTAAGCTCCTCCACCGTTATTTCGAGCGTTTCTGCTATTTTTTCGTATTTAACGGGAAAACCCGCGGCGAACAGTATCGCCTCAATTATCGGGATCAGTTCCCTCTTGTCCATTGTTCATTACCTCTCTTAAATGAGTCAGATTCAGCGTCAGATACACCGTATCGTCCTCGTTTTCCATAATTACTCTCTGCACCTTGAGAAGCTCAAGAGTGGCAGAGAATATCGCAATGAGCTCACTTCGCGATTTTGCCGTCAGCAAAATATCCTCAAAATTACTTCTTCCGTTCTGACGCAGATATTTCATAACCGTTATTATCTTCGCAGAAACGGGAACGACCTTCGCCGCAAGGAGCCGCCGTATTGCCTTTTCCGATTCTCTTGCAAGCTCGGGCAGACGGCTGTTCTTTATCAGCGCGCGCTGCATTGCGCGGCTTAACATGTCAATGTCGATATGCTCGGGCAGGTCGGAACGCGTATCAAGCACCTCGGGCTCCTTTGCGATTCTTCCCGCATATATGGAATACTGATCGTGCAGATACACCGACGCTTCCTTCGCCCTCTTATATTCGATAAGGGCGCGCGCAAGCACGGCACGGGGATCCTCTTCTACAATTCCCTCTATCTGCGGCTTCGGAAGCAGCATTCTGCTCTTGATAAGCATAAGGTCTGCCGCCATAACGATAAATTCGCCCGCTATCTCCATATCCATCTCGCGCATCATATCGAGGTATTCAAGATACTGGTCGAGAATAAGCGCGATCGGTATGTCGTAGATATCGACCTTATTTTTCGTTATCAGCCCGAGAAGCAGGTCGAGAGGACCGTCGTATATCTCAAGATGAAAGCTTAATTCGTTACTCATAAACCGGGAACCAATCCAAATACAAAGTCAAAGAGATTCATTATTCCGCTTCTCACCATTTCAAGGGGATAATCGAGTATTCCCGTAAAGAGAAGCACCATCGTTATCATCATTATCTGTCTTTCGTAACGCATAACTCCGAAGTAGTACTTATCGGGAAGCAGGAAGTAGAACACGCGTGAGCCGTCAAACGGCGGCACGGGAATGAGGTTGAATACCGCAAGGGAGATATTGAGTATCTCAAAAATATAGAAGAAATTGACGATTATCGAACCGACGGTAAGCGACGTTTCGGTTATCGCCGACGCGGGAAGCGCGTAAATATATATCGCAACCGTTACCCTGCGCAAAAGCGATGCGGTAAACGCGATAAGAAGGTTTGACACGGGTCCTGCCAGACCAACGAGCGCCATTCCCTTTTTCGGGTTCTTGAAGTATCGCGGATCTATCGGCACTGGCTTCGCCCAGCCGATTCCGAAAAGAAGCATTGATACCGTTCCTATCGGATCGAGATGAGACAGCGGATTGAGCGTCAATCTGCCCATATATTTTGCAGTCGGGTCTCCGAGCTTTTTCGCCATCCATCCGTGAGCAAGCTCGTGGATAACAAGCGATATCAGGACGACGGGAAAGGTAAGAAGCACCATTATAAAGTCGTCTTTTGTAAATCCGTCACGCAGAAGTTCAAAAATCATATATCAGTTCTCCAAAAATTCGTACAGCGTCTTCCAAAGCTCGTCTTTTCCGATTCCTTTAAGTGAGGAGAACGGAATGACGGGACCGAGCTTGCTCAGCTCTTCCCTGTTGGCATTGAAATCGGTCTTGTTCAGTTTGTCGCATTTCGTTGCGACGATGACGTAGGGCGTTTCGCTCTCGTCGAGCCAGTCGAGCATCATATAGTCGTCCTCGGTAGGTCCGACCTTCATATCGATAAGCTGAAGAATAAGGCGCTTTTCGCAAGGACTTGAAAGGAAGTTATCGGTCAGCGCAGACCATCTTTTCTTGTCCTTGAAGTCTCTTTTAGCGTAGCCGTAGCCGGGAATGTCGACAAACCATATCTTCTTGTCGATATCGTAGAAGTTTACAGTTATCGTCTTACCCGGCGCGGAACTGACTCTTGCGAGATTTTTTCTGCCTAAAAGCGTATTTATCAGCGAGCTTTTTCCGACGTTCGAGCGTCCCGAAAAAACTATTTGAGGACGGTTGTCGCGCGGGAACTGCGAGACGAGTCCCGCAGTCAGCCCGAGTGATGAATTTTGTACGTTTATCTTCACTTATTTCACCGTTTATCTGATTATTGCCGCGTTTATCACCTGGTCAACGCTTGAGCAAGGGATAAATTCGAGCGATTCTTTAACGAGAGGATCAATGTCGGATAGATCCTTTTCGTTTTCCTTCGGAATACATACCGTCTTTACGCCTGCCTTATACGCCGCCATCGTCTTTTCCTTAAGGCCGCCAATCGGGAGCACGCGTCCGCGCAGGGTGACCTCACCCGTCATCGCAAGGTCGCGGCGGACGGGTCTGCCCGAAAGCTCCGACGCAAGCGCCGTCACGATAGTTACACCCGCAGAGGGACCGTCCTTCGGGATAGCGCCCTCGGGAACGTGGATATGTATATCCTTCGTCTTATAGAAATCGGAATCAACTCCGAGCTCGGCAGAATGCGAGCGGATATAGGTTATCGCCGCCTTTGCCGATTCCTTCATAACGTCGCCGAGCGAGCCGGTAAGCTCGATCTTGCCGTTACCCGGCATTGCCGCCGCTTCAACGCGGAGCAGGTCGCCTCCGACCTCTGTATATGCCAGACCGTTTACGACACCGATCTCGTCGTTTTCGTAAACTGCGTCGGGGGTTATCTTTCGCTGTCCGAGATAGTCCTTCAGGTTCTTCTCGGTTATCTTGACCGACTTCACCTCGGTCTCGACCATCTTCTTTGCGACCTTACGGCAAAGAGATGCAAGCTCTCTTTCAAGGTTACGCACGCCCGCTTCTCGCGTATAGAAGTCGATAAGCTCAAAGACCGCGCCGTCGCTGATCTTAAGCATACGCTTGTTAAGACCGTGGCGCTTCATCTGCTTCGGAATAAGGTGATCCTTTGCGATAGCGAGCTTTTCGTGGCGGGTATATATCTTAAGCTCGATGACCTCCATTCTGTCGAGAAGCGGACGGGGGATATTGTCAATATCGTTCGCCGTCGCTATGAACAGACAATCGGAAAGGTCGATAGGAAGCTCAACGAAATGGTCGCGGAACGCCTTGTTCTGCTCGCTGTCAAGCACCTCAAGCAGCGCCGACGACGGGTCGCCGTGGCTGTCTCTTGTCAGCTTATCTATCTCGTCGAGAAGAATTACGGGGTTAAGCGTCTGCGCCTGATTTATTGCGGTTACGATTCGTCCCGGCATCGCCGCAACGTAGGTCTTTCTGTGTCCTCTTATATCCGCCTCGTCGCGCACGCCGCCGAGGGAAACTCTTACGTATTCGCGCTTCATCGCTCTTGCTATCGACGCGCATATCGAGGTCTTACCCGTTCCGGGAGGGCCTACAAGACACAAGATCTGATTCTTCAGCTCGGGTGTCATCTGCTTGACTGCGATAAATTCGAGTATTCTTTCTTTTACCTTCGTCAGACCGTTATGGTCGTCGTCGAGGATCTTTCTTGCAACCTCAACGTCGATGCGATCCTTACTCTTTTTACCCCAGGGAAGCTCAAGGCAAAGATCGAGATAATTTCTTGTTACCGAGCTTTCCGCCGAGGTATAAGGCATCTTCGCAAGCTTCTTGACTTCCTTCGTCAGCTTCTCGCGCACCTCTTTCGGAAGATCGGCTTCCGCTATGAGATTGTTATACTCAACTATCTCCTCGTCGTCCTCTTCGTCGCCCTCGCCCAGCTCTTCCTTTATGACCTTCATCTGCTCCTTGAGATAATAGTCGCGCTGGTTGCGGTCAAGGCGCTCGCGGACGCGCTTATGTATCTTCATTTCGGTGCCGAGCACCTTGCTCTCTCTTTCCATAAGAACGCAAACGAGCTCCGCTCTCCTGATCGGATTATACTCCTCAAGCACCGCCTGCTTATCCTTGAAATTGAGAAGCACGTTGCAGGCGATAAAGTCCGCAAGCATACCGGGGTTTGTTATTGATTTGAGTGCCGCCACCATTTCGGGTGCGAGCTTTGGAAGGAACGACGCGAGCTTTTCAAAGGCGTCTCTCATTTCCATAATGAGCGCTTCGCCCTTGATTCCGCCGTCGTTATCCGTCGTTACCGTTTTGCATAGAAGGTCGGCGTAAAGACGTTTGCCGTCGAAATAGTATTCCTCAACGCTCGCGCGGCAATATGCCGTCGCAAAAACCTTCAGCGAGCCCTCGGGCAGACGCACGGTCTGCTTTATCTTTGCCGCACAGCCGACTCTGTACAGCGTTTCCGCCGTCGGCTCTTCCTCGCGCAGATCATTCTGCGAAACGATAAAGATAAGTCCGTCGCCGTTCTCTGCGTCTTCGCAAGCCGTCGCCGCCTTTTCGTCGGTGAGCTCAAAGCTCATCGGCACCGACGGGAACGGTATTATTCCTCTTAAAACTACTACGGGAAGGCGTACCGCCTCCACTTTTTCTATATATTTCTGCATTATTTTTTCCTTTTGCCGTTGTGTATAAATTATCCTATGTTTCTTCGCACAAGCTCGATGCCCGTGCATTTTTTGAGCGCTCGGTCGTATGTGAACACCGCGCCGTTTATTTCGCATTCACCCTCGGGAGTTTCAAAGCGCACGGGGAGATGCGTGCGGAACTTTTCGATGACCTTTGAAACGTCAACGCCGAGTATCGAATCTATCGGTCCGCACATTCCAAGATCGGTAAGATACGCCGTACCCTTCGGGAAGAAGCGGGTGTCCGAGGTCTGAACGTGTGTATGCGTGCCGTATATTATGTCGATTTTGCCGTCGAAATAATTAGCAAGCGCGAGCTTTTCCGAGGTCGCCTCGGCGTGAACGTCGAGAATCGAAATGTCGTATTGACCCTCGTTTTCGCGGAGCATTTTTTCGACTGCATCGAAAGGACACGAAAGCGGTTCAAGATACGTCGTTCCGAGCACGTTCATAACGAGGATTCGAAGCCCGAAGCTCTCAAATACGAAGCTTCCCTTTCCGGGTGTGCCAGAGGGATAATTCGCAGGGCGGATTATATAGGGATTCTCGTCTATATACGTCAGCATATCTCGCTTCTGGAAGATGTGATTTCCCGAGGTAAGCACGTCGATCCCGCCGCTTAAAAGCAGCTCGGCAGTCGAACGGTCAAGACCGTTGTGGGAAGCGGCGTTTTCGCCGTTTGCGACCGTAAAATCTATTCCGTATTCACTTTTTAATCTGCTCAAATATCGGCAGACCTTTTCACAGGCAGACACGCCCGTTATGTCTCCGAGAGCCAGAATTTTAACCGTATTTGCGTTCAAAGGGCAAATTTCCCCCATTGTATTGTATAATTATGATTATTATACTATAACTCGAAGAAAATGTCAACGGGAAAGGTAAACAAAGATGACTCCCTTGTGTAAAGGGAGTAAAGATGGCATTCACAAGGCTCCCCCCTCCGGGGGAGCTCCGCCGAAGGCGGTGAGAGGGTAATTATAATAATTTTAAGTTGCCCTCTCCGTCGGTCTCCGACCGACACCTCTCCCGAAGGGCGAGGCAAGAGGGCGTGGCGCATTCATTTTACAATTCGCTTTCTCCTACTCAAAAGCAGATTGATACCCGCGCCGATAAGCAGTATTTTCATACAAAAATAGAGCCACAGCATAACGACAATTATCGACGCCAAACTCCCGTAAACGTAAGAATACCGCCCGAAATGCTCGACGTAATATTCGAAGATCGCCGAGAAGATAAACCACGCCGCCGCGCACAAAAATGCGCCCGGCGCTTCCTTTATTCCCCTGCTCCTTCCGCCTCCGAAAACGCGGTACGTCAGCATAAAAACCGCGCTCAACAAAAGGAAAAGCGCCGCGCTGTTAAGAACCTTTAACGCTCCGATGTGTCTCCAATCAGGCACCGCCTGAAGAATCATATCCCCGAACACCCAAACGATAAGAGCGAGTATCACGGAGCAGACGTAAAGAAGCGTTATTCCGACGCTTTTGAGAATGTAAAGAATATAGCTTTTGTCCTTTTTGCCGCCGTAGACGTTTCTTATTCCCGCGCCGATCCCGCGTATTCCGCTTGACGCCGACCAAAGAAGCGTAACGGCACTGACCGACAAAAGCGGAATGTTTGATTTCTCGTTTATTTCGGAGAGAATACGCATCGCGTACGGGGTAAGACCGTCGGGAAATATCCCCGCGATATGCGAGTACATCTCCTCACCGTTCGGCATAAAATACCCGAAAAAGGAAAGGACGAATATAAGCATCGGCACCGCCGATATAATTATAAAAAAAGCGGCTTGCGAAGCGTACACCCGAATTCGGTGCTCCTCAAGCCACTTGTTTATCCGTTTTACCGTTCCGTAAGCTTTTCGGATAAGCTTTTCTGCCTTTGACATATATACTCCGTTTCGGTTTTATGAAAGAAGTATATGCAAAAAATCAGATCAGTATTCTGACAGCGCCCTTAATACATTCGGCGTCGACCGAAGCGTGGTTGCCCGCAAATTCTCCGTCGGTACACCATGCAGGTGCTTCCTCGCATTCGATATGAACCTTCGCAGTATGAAGGAGAGTCACTCTGTCTCCGTCCGTCTTCTTTGCAAGCAGGAGCTTTGCGGTCTCCGCAAGGTCAACGGGATTCTTGATGCCCTTGATAAGAAGCACTTCGAAAAGTCCGTCGCACAAGCTGACGTCGTCCTTTGAAAGCTTCAGAACGCCGCCTGCCGAAGTTGAATTCGTAACACCGACGAGAGCGTAATCGCCCTCGATCTCGCCGCCGTCGTAAACGACCTTCGTATGATACGACTTGCCGAGCGTCGGAAGCTCCTTTGCGCCCTCAAGAACGTAAGCAAAATGTCCGAGAATGTTCTTGACCTTTTGAGGCGCGGAATAAGACGCCTTTACGAAAATGCCGAACGACGCGATATACGAGAAGTTGAGTTCTCCGTTGAACATTCCGATATCAAGCTCCATAACCTCGCGGTTTTCGATGTCGCTCGTCGCATCGACTGCGTTTCTCGGAAGTCCGAGAGTAGCCGCAAAATCGTTCGTGCTTCCGCAGGGATAGTAAAGAAGGAGCGGCTTTTGCTCGATTTTAAGAAGTCCGCTTATTACCTCGTTAAGCGTTCCGTCGCCGCCGCAGCAAACGATAAGATCTCGGCTCTTGCCGAATTTCTCGGCGACCTTTGCCGCGTCTCCGCGCGCCTTCGTAGTATATACCTTCGTCTCGTAATCCTGGCTTTTCAGCATCACGAGCATATTCGGAAGGTCTTCCTTTATCTTCATTTTTCCCGCAACGGGATTTACAATTATTATCGCTTTTTTTGACATTTTAATGTCCTCGCATATAATTCGTTGCCATTATTCTACACTATTTTCCCCCGCTTTTCAAGAGCATTTTCGTTTTTTTTAAAAAACTATGGACAATTTCGCTTTAATATAGTAGAATATAAAAAGATTTATTAAATGGAGCGTACTATGAGCGTTTATATTCCAAAGGGCTACAAATCAATACTCAATCCGCGCCAGACACAGATGGCAATAAAAAAGGTGAAGGACTTTTTCGAGCGCGACCTTGCGATCCAGCTCGATCTTATAAGAGTTTCGGCGCCTCTTTTCGTCACGTCAAAGAGCGGTCTTAACGACGACCTGAACGGCGTTGAGCGCGCGGTAAAATTCGACATAAAGGGCGTCACGAGCGACGCGGAGATCGTTCATTCTCTCGCAAAGTGGAAGCGTAATGCGCTGAAGGAATACGGCTTCGGATGCGACGAAGGTCTTTATACAGATATGAACGCTATCCGCCGCGACGAGGATACCGACAATATCCATTCGGTATTCGTCGACCAGTGGGACTGGGAAAGGATCATTTCCAAGGAAGAAAGAACCGTCGAGACCCTCAAATCAACGGTCAAAAAGATATACGCGGCGCTTCGACACACCGAAAAGCACGTAGCGGACGACTACGCGTTCGCAAAACGTCTGCTTCCCGAAAAGATAACCTTCGTGACCTCGCAGGAGCTTGAGGATAAGTATCCCGACCTCACCGCAAAGGAACGCGAATACGCGGCGGCAAAGGAGCACGGTGCTATTTTCCTTATGCAGATAGGCGGCGCGCTCAAATCGGGTAGACCTCACGACGGACGCGCTCCCGACTACGACGATTGGTCACTTAACGGCGATATTATAGTTTATTACGAGCTTCTTGATATCGCACTTGAGCTTTCCTCGATGGGTATACGCGTTGACGAGGAAGCGCTGATGCGTCAGCTTAAAATTAAGGGCTGTGAGGAGAGAGCCGAGCTTCCCTTCCACCGCGCGCTTCTTAACGGCGAGCTTCCCTATACGATAGGCGGCGGTATCGGTCAGTCTCGTATGTGTATGTTCTTCTTACATAAGGCACACATAGGCGAGGTTCAGTCCTCGGTATGGGACGACGAAACTATCCGCGTTTGTAACGAAGCGGGAATTACACTTCTCTGATATGAAAAAGAAAGCAATACTTTTCGACCTCGACGATACCCTCCTCGATTTCCACCGATCGGAGGACGTCGCACTGCGCAAAACGCTGTCCGAAAACGGCGTTACGCCGACCGACGAGATGATAGCTCACTATTCAAAAGTCAACCTATCACAGTGGAAGCTACTCGAAAAGGGCGAGCTTACGCGTGAGCAGGTGCTTTACCGCCGTTTTGAGATTTTCTTTTCGGACCTCGGTCTTACCTGCGATCCTGTAAAGGTGCAGAGCGGCTACGAAAACGCCCTCTCGCAGAGTTATTTTTACCTTGACGGCGCAGAAGAGCTGCTCGACGAGCTATCACAAAAATACCGCCTTTTCGTCGTTTCAAACGGTACTGCAAAGGTACAGGACGGAAGGATAGCATTAAGCGGCATCGGCAAGTATTTCGAGCAGATATTTATCTCTCAAAGAGTCGGCTACGATAAGCCGAACCCAAAGTTTTTTGATAAGTGCTTCGAGATGATAGGCGACCTCGACCGTTCCGACTGCTTCATCGTCGGAGACAGTCTGACCTCGGACATTCAAGGCGGTAAAAACGCAGGCATCACGACCGTTTGGTATAACCTGCGTGGCTACGAACGCGACCCCGAAATAATTCCCGATTATGAAATTCCATCGCTCGATATGCTGCCGATAGTGGCGGAAATGATACTGGGAGAATAACAAAAAGCAAGAACGGAAATCCGTTCTTGCTTTTTTACTACAATTTAGCTTATGATGTTGCCGTTTTCGTCGTAATATATGGATGAAACTATATTACCGTTTTTGTCATAATGTTCTTCGATCTTTTTGTTTCCGTTTTCATAATAAAGAATTGCGATTCTGCTTCCGTCACTGTTCCAACGCTTTTCGTCAATTTTGTTGCCATCTTCATCATAATGTATTATTATACAGCTTCCATCAGTTTTTTCAAATTTTTCTGATTCCATTATGCCGTTTTCGCTGTACCTCGTAGTATGCTCACTGCCGTCCTCGTTAAAAACGGTGTGGGATTGCACGTTGCCATTTTCATAGTAATCTGTATCCCACATTATTCCCGCACTACCGTAGCATCTCTTACTCGATACGCTTCCGTCATCGTAATACTTCACTTCGATCTTATTGCCGTCATCGTCATATTCAAAATATCTATCATAGATAAGATTATCATCTAAATCATATGTTTTGGAATAAATTTGTTTTCCCGTCGAATTATAGCTGTCAAGATCATAACCTACTACATCCTCCAAGTTCTCACCATAGGTATTACTTTTAACGATATAGATAGAATCATCTGCTTCCGTATCGTACAACACCTCACCGTTAGGCAAAAACACAACATTGCGCATCACAAGCTTTTTAAAGTCAAAATCGTCCTCCGGCACGACATCTCCTTTGATTATAGTCTCTTGTAAAAGGATTTTATTCTTATAATAAAGCTTTATTCTTGTGCAGATATTTCCACCGTTTTCGAATGTTTCGGTTTTCTCCGATAACGAGCTATTGTCGTGCAATGGCGTTCGATTTCCATACTGATCCACAACATAGAAGAGAGCTTCTTCCAAATTGAACACAGCCGGATCCGTTTCGTGTCCGGACGGAACAAGAGTAATGATAATTGAATCGTCCAATTTCATCTCAACCATTATCGGCTTTTTCAAAACACGCCTGCACCACCAAATAAATTTATTATCATTTGTGTAACAAGTTTCGACGCGTTCGTTTTCCCTGCCCTCGTCAATATTTTCTTTTGTTTCGAGTCTCGACCCGTCATCATAATATGTTATGTTTGTTCTTTGAGTCCACAACACATTACCTTTTTCATCGTAACCCGTGTTATCATAATAGCTTCTGTCTTCGCTATATTGCATTACCCTTGACAGATAGCCGTTTGAATAATACTCTTCTCTGTACAGCAAATTGTTATCCGTGTATTTGTATTTGTACGAATAGTTTTCTTGATTCGCATCGCAAATTGTATTCTGCAATATAAGATTACCGTTTTCGTCATACTCATAGGTGGTAATCGAAACGACGCCTTTGCCGTCATCATTCGTCTCTTTGGTCAACTTACCGTCCTCGCGGTATTCATTGACAAGCTTGCCGCCGTCCTCGTCGTACTCGATAGATTGCTTTAAATTTCCGTTTTCGTAATACTCATAAACGGGCTTTGCTTCGTCTTCCTTATCACAGGAAAACATACAGAATACCATCAAAACGGCAAGCAGAATAGTTAAAAGTCTTTTCATAAAAACCTCCAAAAAATAAAAAGTGCGCCAACCGAAGCTGACGCACAAAAACGCAAACTCCGGTTGTCGCCAAACAAACTTATACAGAAAGGGTATTCACACACTCAAATCTGTGGAATTTGCATTTTGTCAAATCCATTAATTTGAGTATGAGAAAAAATGATACAATTATCCCCTAAAAAAGATAAAAATACCCCTTGGCATCTGTATATTAAGTTCGTTTGGCGATTTCATTTTATCACGGTAAAGCATTTTTGTCAATAGCGAATTGTCGATTTTTGCCTCCAACTCCGAAGTAGTTTGCTACGCAACCTACGGGAGGTGGATTTTTGCGAAGCACAAAGACGGAAGGAGCACGCGTTGAACAGTATTATAGAAAGTTGCCCATCTCATTAGAGCGGTTCCGTAAATACTTGATGTCGAGCGTTTCTCGCCCGATGGCTCCTCCACCGCTTCGCGGAGCCCCCTCCCGGAGGGAGCCAAACAAAAAAGAGCCGTTCGGCTCTTTTTTAGCATCCGCGTTTATCGGCGGGGTTGAAGTAGTAGAAGTTCTTGCTGTCAAGCTGATCCTGTACCATTCCGAGGGCTTCACCGAACCTCTGGAAATGCACGATCTCGCGCTGACGCAGGAAGCGTATCGGCGCGATGACGTCGGGGTCGTCGACGAGCTTGAGAATGTTATCGTAGGTCGTTCTCGCCTTCTGCTCTGCTGCGAACTCAT
>CAZVVM010000036.1:0-17287 GCA_964630635.1 uncultured Ruminococcus sp.
TTGTGCCGTTTTCGACGAGCCCATCGCGCCGTACTTGAAATAGAGTTTAGCCATACCGTCCTCCGAAATTATTTTTAGTATTATATTATATCATAAATATATAAAAAAATAAATAGGTTTTGAAAAAAAGCCGACAAAGTTTTTCCGCATTATTTCAAAATTCACAGAAACGGCTCAAAAATCTTCAAAATCGTACAAAAAAGCCGACATTTCTGCCCAAAAACGCTCGAAATTGACTCAAAAAAGCGTACATTACCATTGAAATATCGTGAAATACTTGATATAATAAAAATACGGTGAACCGAAATAAATCCGAAAAGGAGAAAACAATATGTGACTTATTAAAGCAGGCATAGGCGCACTCGGCGGTACTCTTGCCGATCAGTGGAAGGAATTTTTCTATTGCGACGCGCTCGAAAGCGACGTTCTCGTCGTAAAGGGACAAAAGAGAACGAGCGGACGCTCCTCGAATAAAAAGGGAAGCGATAACGTAATTTCAAACGGCTCGGGAATTGCCGTTGCGGACGGACAGTGTATGATGATCGTCGAGCAGGGCAAGGTAGTCGAGGTATGTGCAGAGCCGGGTCAGTATACCTACGATACCTCAAGCGAGCCGAGCATCTTCGCAGGAAATCTCGGTCAGAGCATTCTTGACACCTTCAAAACGATAGGCAGACGTTTCACCTACGGTGGCGATACGGGCAAGGATCAGAGAGTCTACTACTTCAATACGAAGGAGCTTTACGACAATAAGTTCGGCACTCCCAACCCCGTGCCGTTCAGAGTTGTTGACAGCAAGATCGGTCTTGATATCGACGTATCCGTCCGTTGCTCGGGCATCTACTCCTACTGCATCGTAAACCCGCTTCTTTTCTATACGAACGTCTGCGGAAACGTAGAGCGCGAGTTCAGAAGAAGCGAGCTTGACAGCCAGCTCAAGACCGAGTTCATAAGCGCACTCGCGCCCGCGCTCGGTAAGCTCTCGACGCTTGAGATACGTCCTAATCAGATAGTGGCGTACACGACGGAGCTTGAAAACGCAATAAATACCGCCCTCGCGTCGAAATGGGCAGACCTGCGCGGTCTTAAGGTAAAGAGCATCGCGCTCAACCCGATAACGCTTCCCGAGGACGAGGAAAAGCTCATTCAGGACGCACAGCGCGTTGCAATTATGCGCGACCCCACTATGGCGGCGGCAACTCTCGTCGGCGCACAGGCAGACGCTATGAAGGCGGCTGCAAATAACGACGGCGGCGCAATGAACGGCTTTATCGGTATGGGAATGGCGATGAACGCAGGCGGCAATAACGCAGGCAACCTCTTCGCAATGGGACAGAATCAGCAGCACGCTCCCGCACCCGCTCCCGCGAACGGCTGGAAATGCTCCTGCGGACAGGTAAATGGCGGAAACTTTTGCGAAAACTGCGGAGCTAAAAAGCCCGATAGCGGCTGGAAATGCACCTGCGGAAACGTAAATAAGGGTAATTTCTGCTCGAACTGCGGAACAAAGAAGCCGACCGCATCCTTCCGTTGCAATAAGTGCGGCTGGGAGCCCGAGGACAAGAGTAATCCCCCCAAGTTCTGTCCCGAGTGCGGTGACCCCTTCAACGCATCCGATATGATCTGATCAATAATGCCTCGCCCTTTGGGAGAGGTGTCGCCGCGGGCGACGGAGAGGGTGTCTTCTCATAGTGAAAAGACGACTGATTAACGAAATATCGTATAACCGTGGAGTAACAAGTGGAAAACGAAATTCTCGAATATAAATGTCCGTCTTGCGGCGGAAAATTAGAGTTCAATACAGAGGGGCAGAATATGAAATGCCCCTATTGCGATACCGAGTTTGACGTTGAAAGCGTCAAAAACCTCGCTGAAGACAGTATTGACGATAAAGAGGACGAGTTCGACTGGAAAAACGAAAGCGACAATAAATGGAGCGAGGACGACGGAATGGCAGTCTATTCCTGTAACTCCTGCGGCGGCGAGATAGTCTGTGAGGACGTCACCGCCGCGACCTCCTGTCCGTATTGCGGAAATCCCGTCGTGTTCGTCGGAAACTTGAGCGGCGAGCTTATGCCAGACCTCGTCATCCCCTTCAAGCTCGATAAAAACGCGGCAAAAGAGGGTCTTAAACGCCATTTGAGCGGCAAAAAACTGCTTCCGAAGGTTTTTAAGGACGAAAACCGCATAAACGACGTCAAGGGCATCTACGTTCCGTTTTGGCTCTTCGATACTGATGCCGACGCAAAGATACGCTATCACGCAACGCGCACTCGCTTCTGGAGCGACAGTAACTATAACTATACCGAAACGAGCCATTACGCGCTGATAAGAGAGGGAAATCTCTCCTTTGATAACGTCCCCGTCGACGGCTCGGAAAAGCTCGACGATACACTGATGGAATCTATCGAGCCGTATAACTTCGCAGAGGCGGTCGACTTCAAGACGGCATACCTCTCGGGTTTTCTTGCCGATAAATACGACGTGTCGTCGGAGCAAAGCCGGCCCCGCGCAAACGAGCGCATAAAGAGAAGCACCGAAAACGCCTTTATGTCAACGACGATGGGCTACGCAACAGTAGTTCCCGAGCGTTCGTTCATTAAGACCACCTCGGGCAGGATACGCTACGCGCTTCTTCCCGTGTGGCTTATGCCGACCGAATGGAACGGCAAGAATTACACCTTCGCAATGAACGGTCAAACGGGCAAATTCGTCGGTGACCTTCCGATGGACAAAAAAGCGTTCTTCAAGTATCTATCCCTCTGGTTTACGGGTATAACCGCCGCCGCAATGGCGCTTTTGTACCTACTGTGGCTGATGTAAGGCGGTGGCGGATATGAAGAAAACACTGATAATTACCGTATTAGCGATAATTTTGTCGTTAATTATGCCGATCGTTTCCTTTGCTTCACCCGATATGCCCCCTTATCCCGTAGATGATGAAGCAGACGTGCTGTCCGACTACGAGGAAACCTGCCTCGTAAATAAGCTTATCCACCTTATCAAAGAGCATAGGATGGACTTTGCTATCGTAATAATCGACGACCTCGGTACTCAAACTCCGTATTCTTACGCCGACAGCTATTATCACAATAACGGTCGTGGCTTCGGTAAGGATAAAAGCGGAATTCTTTTGTTCCTTGCTATGAGTTCAAGAGACTATTACATATACACCTATGGCGAAGCCGAAAATAAATTCAGAGACAGCGAGCTTGACGAGCTTGAGGACGCAATGCTTCCGCATTTTGGCGACGATGAGTTTTATGACGGCTTTATGGCGTACGCAGACGCTTGTGACAGCGCACTTTCCTTTGACGTTCTCGGAAGCCTATTGATCGCTGTCGTCATAGGAGCGGTAATATCGCTCATTATCGTCTTTTCGATGAAAAACAAGCTCAAGAGTGTGCGTCCGCAGAAGACTGCGTCGAACTACGTTCGGCAGGGAAGCTTTATGCTGACAAAAGACCTCGACCTATATCTCTACCGCACAGTCACCCGCACAAGACGCGCCGATAATAATTCGGGCGGACGCTCGGGAGGCGGCTCCCGCGGCGGCGGACGAGGCGGAAAATTCTGAAAAACGACCGCATAAGCTGAAAAAACGCTTGTGCGGTTTTTTTTCGATAAAATCTGTAACGTTTTTCCTTTTTCCGACTCTAACGGGTGTCGGAGGAAAAAACGATGGACGTAATGATAAAGCAAAGAGACGCATCGGTCTGTAACCTTAAGCTGATGCTCATATACCTAGTGGTGTTTGGGCACCTTATCCGCCCGTGTATTGACGGAAGCGGAGCGGCATACGGACTATATCACTTCATCTATTCTTTCCATATGCCCGCATTCGCGTTCATTTCGGGCGTTTATATGAAAAACGCCGCAATCTGCTTGAAAAGCGCAAAAACGTCGTTTTTCCGATACCTGATTGCGCAGATATGCTTTGCTGTCATATTCAGAGGCGACATTGACATTTTCTTGCCGTATTGGCATATTTGGTATTTGTTGTCGCTTTCGTGTTGGTGCATTGTTGGCGCGGGCTGTAATCACTTATCAAAACCTTTTGCCGCGACTGTACTAACTACTGCTTTCGCCCTCGGCTGTACGGTCGGACTTGTCGGCGGGATCGACAGAACACTATCGCTGTCGAGAACGGTCGTATTTCTGCCGTATTTTCTCATTGGCGTAATGATGCCGAAAACCGTAAAGGAGCAGAGCAGAATAAAGCGCGGAAGCGCATTTCTTGCTTCCGGACTCGTTCTGTATTTCATCTTCAAAGACACGATTCCCATATTCTTTATGTACCACGCGACCCCGTTCGGAAAACTCGGTGTTAAAGGCGTGATCCTACGCGCCCTCTGCTACCTAATAGGCGTTTTAATTACCCTCGGCATTTATTATCTATCGCCGAACAAACGCCTGCCGATAACGAAAATAGGCGCAGACACTCTTATGATATATATCCTTCACGGCCCGATAGTTGAGCGTCTGCGGGAATATTCCGATAATTCGCTATACGTCTATGCCGCTCCCGTTATGAGCGCGGCGATAATTTATCTTTTACACAGAATATTTATTTTCGGCGGCACACTGTACTCCGTAAGGGAGAGGAAGGGAGGAAGAATACGCGATGGCACAGTTTTATGACATATATAAAGAATACAGCGGAACGGTCTATAAGTTTCTTCTTTCTCTTACGGGTGACCAAGAGCTTGCGTCGGAGCTTTTACAGGAGACCTTCTACCGCGCGCTGATGAATATTGACCGCTTCGAAGGGCGCTCGTCCCTTGTCACCTGGCTCTGTCAGATAGGTAAAAACGCCTATTTTAAGGAGTATAAAAGGAAAAAGCGCATAACGGAAATACCGACGGAGCAAACGCTTACCGTATCGGCTCCGTCACCCGAGGAGCTTGTAATAAGAAAAGACGAATGTAAACGTATACGAACGATACTCAAAAATCTTGACGAGCCGTACCGAGGCGTATTTTCACTCCGCGTTTTCGGTGAGCAAAGCTATAAGGACATAGGCGGTCTCTACGGAAAGACTGAAGGATGGGCAAGAGTGACCTATTACAGAGCAAAGGAAAGAATAATCAAAGAGGTGGAAAAATGAGCAAGTATTGTGCGATAGTAAAGGACTTGATGTGGCAGTACACCGAGGGCGAATGCTCTCCCGAAACAAAAGCGTTCATCGAGGAGCATATAAACGAATGTGAAGACTGCCGAAAGCTTTTCGAAAGCATTAAAAAGACCGACGAGCTTGTGAGTGAAACAGTTGCGCCCGAGCCGATCCCCGAAGAAAAGATACTCAAAAAGGGCTTTAAAAAGATCAGAAAGCGCTTCGTCATTTCAACGCTTGCGCTGATACTGATAGTTCCGATAGTCTTCTGCTCAATACTTCTTTCAAACGAGATAAAGAAAGAGGGAATATGCTATTCAAACATTGACGAGATCGCCATGGCGCGTAAATTCGTTACTCTTCTCGAAAAGAGCGAATACGGAAAAGCGGCGAAAATGTTGGATTTTTCCGACGATTACTATTCTATCCTGGACGCGAAGGAAGAGTTGGGCAAGACCTGGTACGACGATGCGGTAATAGTTGATAAGAGCGAGGACGTATACGCAATATCGGGCTACTTTGCAGAGATTCTTAAAAGAGATGGCAATACCTCTATCCTTTACGATTTTTCCGAGACAGCGTTCTGGAGAAACGTTATGGTCATATATCCGACCGAAGCATTCATTCCCGAGCGTATATGGAATGAGATCGTTACCGATTATTACGAAACACAAGAACGGGAGGGAATCGCGTTCGTACCGACGAAAATAAACGGTATTGAGTGTGAGGGCATTTGGCCATATTATCGCTACGAAACCGAGTGCGGTGTTTATTATTCGGTTATAAGTCAGGCAATCGGCAGTGACCTGATAATCGATGCACCAATGATAATAGGCAGGTCGTCAATCGTGAACAAGGAGGTCTACGACAGCGCAAGGGAATATATTGAAGATAACGCAGAAAATGCGAAAGACAGCTTCCTTCAGTTTTATGAAATAGAGCTGGGAATGACCGTTGAAGAGTATAACACTCACCGCCGCGATGATTTCGTAAAGAGAATGAACGTCTACTCAAGCCGCGGCTACGAGCTTGATTACAAAAAGGTGAAGGACGCATACCGCAGAGACGGCTGGATCATCGAGATAATCTGTACCGAGAGCAGAGGAAACGAAAACTTGAGATTTACGTTCGAGCTTCGTATAGCGAACGGAAGGATCATAAATATATATTCAAAGGAGAGCACCCACCTGTCAAACGAAATACTCGGTAAAGTTATTGTCGAACAATAAAAGAATAAGCGCCTTTCAATCGGAAGGCGCTTATTCTTTACAATTTGTTTACCTATTTCATTTGCAATTTTTCTTTCATTATGATATAATTTAACACAATAATCAATTAAAGTCGAAAGAGAGTAGAAAAGTGCTAAAAATACTTTTAAAAAAGCTAAGCGAAGCGCTCGTATCGGTCTTGCCGGTAAGCGTGATCGTTTTTCTTTTGAACCTGACACCGATAGTTAATTTCACAGGCACCGAGATGACGGTATTCCTTATATCGTCGCTTTTTCTCATACTCGGAATAGGTCTATTTAACCTCGGCGCGGATATCGCAATGACCCCGATGGGCGAGCATATAGGCGCAGGACTTGCAAAGTCAAAGAAGATAACGCTGCTCCTTTCGGTCTGCTTCCTGATGGGACTGCTTATAACGGTCGCAGAGCCGGATCTTTCGGTTCTTGCGGAGCAGGTAAAGGAAATGATAAACCCGACGTTGCTTATAGTTACCGTTGGAATCGGTGTTGGAATATTCCTCGTCCTTTCGGTTCTGAAGATCGTCTTCCGCAAGCCCCTGTCGTCGCTTCTTATATTCTTCTATATGCTTCTGTTTGCGATAACCTCGCTCGTTATAATCAACGGAAATAACAGCTTCCTTCCCCTCGCGTTTGACTCGGGCGGAGTAACGACGGGACCGATAACGGTACCGTTCATAATGGCGCTCGGCGTCGGTATCGCGGCAACGCTCGGCGGTAAAAACGTAGGTGAAAACAGCTTCGGTCTTATCGCAATGTGCTCGATCGGCCCGATCCTCGCGGTTATGGCCCTCGGCATCTTCGCAAGAAATGAAATGCCACCTGCGCCGACCTACTCGACGGTTGCCGATAATCTCGGAAGCAATATCTTCAAAACGCTCCTTTCGGTAACGGAGGAGGTTGCGATTGCAATAGGTCTTGTCGTTCTCTTCTTCATAGTTCTTCAGATCTTCGTTCTCAAGCTCCCGAAGAAAAAACTGATGACGATAGCAGTCGGCATTTTCTATACCGTCCTCGGTCTTGTCATATTCCTGACGGCAGTAACGATCGGCTTTATGCCTATCGGCTATAAGATGGGAACAGAGCTTGCAAAGTCAAACCCTGCATTCGTAATAGCGTTTGGATTTGTTATCGGAATGGTCGTAGTCCTCGCCGAGCCGGCGGTACACGTTCTTAACCGTCAGGTCGAGGAGATAACGAACGGCGCGGTCAGCAAGAAATCAATGATGCTTGCGCTTTCTATCGGCGTTGGAGTTTCTATCGGACTTTCGATGATAAGGATAGTGTTCGATTTCAGTATCCTTTACTATATGATCCCCGGTTACTTTATCGCGCTCGGTCTTTCCTTCTTCGTTCCGGGTCTTTATTCCGCAATCGCGTTTGACTCGGGCGGAGTCGCAAGCGGACCGCTTACCTCGACCTTCATTCTTCCTTTCGCCGTCGGAGTATGTATGACTCTCCAAAGCGGAGATAAGGTAATGACCGACGCGTTCGGCATCGTCGCAATGGTCGCAATGACTCCTCTTATCACGATCCAGGCGCTCGGCTTCAGAGCTATACTCAGTAAACGCGTAAGAGAAAAGATAGCGATGAAGCGCATTTTGAGCTCCGACGACGAGCAGATAATCAACTTTATGTAAGGAGGGAACCGATATGGATAAAAAGCAAACGAAAAAGCCCTCCGCACAAAGACAGAAAAAACTGCTGCCCCCGAAGCTCAAATTGCTCGTTACGATAGTCAACCGTTCAAAAACCGAGCTGTTCCTTGATTATATCGGCGGTTTTGAAGCCAATATGCAGATGTCGATGGCGGCATCGGGCACCGCAAGCTCCGATATGCTCACCTATCTCGGTCTCACCGATACGGACAAAACGGTAATATTCAGCGTGATAAGAGAAGATAAGGAAGATATGGCGCTACGTTTCCTTGAAGATAAGTTCAAGACGGTAAGAAACGGCAAGGGCATTGCCTTCACAGTCCCGATGACGGGAGTTATCGGCGTCGCAATATATCAGTTTCTATCTAATAGCGGAAAGTGAGAAAGACAATGAAAAGTACACATGAAGTAATTTTATGTATAGTAAACTCGGGCTTCTCCGAGACCGCAATGGACGCGGCAAGAGCGCAGGGCGCAGGCGGCGGAACGGTTATCCACGCGCGCGGAACCGCGGGCGCAGAAGCGGAAAAAATGTTCAATATAGCGATCGAGCCGGATAAGGAGATCGTTATGATAATCGTGAATAAGGAAAACCGCGACGCTATCCTTCACGCCCTCTATAAAGATGTCGGACTTAACACACCGGGACAGGGAATTGCGTTCGCGCTTCCCGTCGATAAGGTCGTTGGACTTTCCGAAAGGAAGCCCGAAGTAAAACCCGAGCAGTAAAAAGAAAACCGTCAGCGCCTCTTGGGCGCCGACGGTTATTTTTTCTTTCTGTCAATTATTTCGTAGCTCATATCGAGCATAAAAAACACCTGCTCGATATCGAGACTGCCGTCAAGGGCAACCGTTATCCAGTTGCTGTTCTTCGTCATATGATAAGGCGGAAAATATCCGTCTCGGGATAAAAAGGTTCCGAGCAAAAACGGGTCGCATTTGACGTTCATAACGTCGATAATCCCGTCTCCCTTAAGACCGAGCTTGCTCTTGCGTATATCCATTATAACGCAGTACCATTTGCCGTTTCCGTGACGCAAAACCGCATAACCCGGCGCACTCTCCCAAGGATATTCCGCTTTCGTGCCGTAAGCCGATTCTGCGTAATCAAGAAGCTTTTTGCGAAACGAGGACATATTATTCTTCTTCGTTCCGCTTTTTCTGCGGATAAAACAGACCGAATACGTGGCTTATATATCCGAGCGCGCCGAAAACGAGAGAAAGACCGAGTGAAATAAGCATCTCGGGTTGTTTTTTAATAACCTCAAAGCTGTGCGGCAAAAATTCGGCGAACGTAGTCGTATCCTTTAAGCCGACGGATGCTTCGTTCGCTTTTTGGTTGATCTGATCGACTGCAGTGAGGCAGAAGCACAAATACCAGGAAACAATTATAACGACTACTGCAATGACGAGCGAAATAATAATTCCCCTTTTGCTTTCTCTTTTAGCAAATATTCTGTATCCGTTGATAGCACAGAATACGGCGGCAAATCCGCTTATCGACTCAATAAGACCGACAGCGTTAAGGAGAAAATAGATCGCCGCGCCGATGAGTGAAAAGAGAAACGCGCCCAAAACGCCGAGCCAAACGTTTTCTTTCTTGTCATGACTGTTATGACTGTGATGACTGTGATGGCTATGATGACTATGATGACTATGATGGCCGTGATGGCTGTGATGACTTTCGGAATGTCCCATAAATAACCGCCTCGATAATTAGTATGATAATACTATATCACACAAATCAATAATAGTCAATATTGAGATGGCTCACGAAACTTTCACATAAGTATTCCGAAAACGGACTTGACAGACAAGAACGCGTCGACCTTCTTGCTAAAAAGCTCAAGAGCGCCGTTGATAGAGCATACGGCGGACAGGAAAAGCTCACCAAGAAGAAAGCCGAGGTCGAAGCCAAGGCAAAGGCAGACGCAGAAGCTGAAGCGGAAGCAAGGGCGGCTCGCAAAGAGCAAGCCAAAGCCGCGCGAAAGGCGCAGAAATCAACGGAGACGAACGAAAGCGTTAAGGGCGAGCAAACGGTTACCGAGGGAGATAACGGTACTAAAAACGGCACAAAAATGAGCGTCGCGGGCGAGCTTTCCGAGACGGCGGATTTGAGCGCACTTGACAAGGCTAAAGCAATGCTTGAAGATGATCCTAACGCCGACACCGTTTCGGAAACGGGATGGTGGCTCGGTAAAGATAACAAGTGGCGTTATGAAATTGCCGATAACGATATGCGTTTTGAACGCGATGGTCTTTACAGAAATCCGCAAACGCTTGAGGATTATATTGAGCACGATAAACTGTTCGAGGCGTATCCGCATCTGAAAAACATTCGCGTAAAGTTTGAGCGTGTGGTTGATGGAGATCTCAATACAAGAGGACAGTACGATGCTGTCAATAACGTAATAACGCTTAAGTCGGGACGTTCAAACGAGGACATCAAAAGAACGCTGATTCACGAAATTCAGCACGCGGTACAGGAATACGAGGGATTTTCAAACGGATTTAATACCAATGGCGGTTACATCGAGTGGTTTAACCGAGTGTTTGATAACGTAAAGGAAACGCGCGAGTATAAATCGCTTAAAACGCCCGAAGAAAGAAAAGCGTATGTTGAAGAAATGGCAATGATTCCGGGGAAAAGAGCTATAGACAAAACAGCGAAATCTCTGTATCGGAACAATTACGGAGAAATTGAAGCAAGAGCTGCTGCCGAACGCCTCGATATGAGCGATGAACAGCGCAGAGAGTCACCTATCGCTAATGACGGAAACACCTATTCTCTTGAAGATATTCGTTCAAAGTTTGTTGACAATCTCCGTTCAATGGGTTATACTGATACTCAAATACAAGAAAAAATGAATGGAGAAAAAACAAATGGACGAACAGAAGAAATTGGATCAGGAAATCGAGGAAGAAATACCAAGGGAAAATATATTGCGACTGATATTGAGGGGACTCGATCATCCCGAAACCTTGACACCCGAGGAGAAGGAGAGAATACGCAAAACCTTCACGGTGGTCGAGTAAAATACTCCGTCGCAGAGGAAGTCACCGACGGAAGCGATTCTCAAAGCTTTGCTGAAATGATCGCTGAAACGAGGGCGAATAAGGAGAGCAACGCGGCTCTCGTTGAAAAATTCCTTAATGAACGCGGTAAGCACATTGACGGTTCGTCCGTGAGAAAATTTCTTAACGGCATAATCGGTGCGTATGGAAGCGAGGCGTGGTACGGAAACGTCGAGAAGAAGTACCGCGAGATGTTCGAGAAGGTTTATAACAACAAGGGCGGTAAGGTTGACGCTGATACCGTTACCGAGATGTTCCGCGAGGTTGCGACTCTCATATTCGACGGTACTACCGAAAACGAGATCGAGACACTCGTAAAGGACATTCGCGCAACGGAGATCAAGGTTTCCGACAGCGTAAAGGCGGAATTCGGCAAAGATTGGAACGACTTCAGGATGAAGAACTTCGGCAACCTTTCGCTTCGTAATGAAAAGGGCGAAAGCATTAACGAGGTTTATAAGAAGCTTTCCGAGAATCATCCCGAACTGTTCTCGAATGAAGTAACTGACGAGGTCGAACAGCTCAAGATAATCGCAGACGTTACTTCGAAGATCCGCGCAGAAATTAAGACACGCGCATACAACGAGGCACAGGAGAATATTATCGAGCGCATAACCACCGACCTTATCGAGGGTACGATGAGTCTTGACCCGCAGATTCTTTATTCTTATAACGCGAATAACAAGTCGAAGGATTATTACAAGAGACGAATTGCCGACCTTAAGAAAGCTCACGAAGCTTGGACTGATGAGGTAATGGAGAAAATTGCCGCGAAGAACGAGCGTCAGAGAATTGCTTATGACAAAAAGATGAGCTATAAGCGGCTCAAGGAACTTGGTAAAGCTCTCTTTACTCCAACGAAGAAAAAGCATATTCCTGAAAATATGAAGAATGACCTTGCGGCGCTTTTCAGAAAGATTAAATTTTCTGAAGGTACTGTTGCAGATATTGCGATGGGCGAATACTTTGACTCTTATCTTAACCAAACCGAGAGCGGAAAAGAGTCGAAATTTGAGTCGTTCCCGCCTGCGATTGCTGATCTTCTTCAGAAAATTCAGACGTTCGATCTTGCAAATATGACATCCGCGGAAATGCACGAATTCAGCCAACTGCTTCGCGCCGTAAATCAAGCGGTTAATCAAGAGGACAAGCTTTATCATAATTCAGCGTTGGCTTCCGAAGTTGCCCTCGGCGCGATTAGGAACATAAAGGTAGCGAAGAAGAATTGGTCGGCGATAGCGAAGAAAATTGGTGCTGCTGATACTTTGCTCGGCTTGTCGGTTTGGGATGCTGAGGGGCTTTTCAATTACATCGGTATTCCCGAATTGACCGAAGCGTTCTTGAGAATCGCTGAAGGACAAAATGTTTACGCGAACGGAATTCAAAAATATTCCGACTTGCTTGCGAGCGAGCTTGTTCAGACGCACGGCAAGAAGGTTGACTCTGAAGTGAACAAAGAAAGTAAAAATCCCGTTCACAAATGTGAACGGGATTTTTGGAGCTGCTAATCAGAGTCGAACTGATGACCTCATCCTTACCAAGGATGTGCTCTACCAACTGAGCCATAGCAGCGTCAACGGTTGATATTATAACAGATTTAAAAGCGTTTGTCAATAGGTTTTTGCAAAATATTTTAATAACCTGCGGAAAAATCCGCAGGTTATTTTTTATAGCTCTGATAAGCTGTCAAGAAGCTCGTAAAGCTCCATTAGCTTTTCTTCGCACGTTTCAAGCTCGGTCGAAAGGGACGCAAGCTTGACGTGGTCAAACGCCGCGTCGCCCGACATTTCCTCGTTTATCTCCTCAATGCGTTTTTCGAGCTTTTCAATATCTTCCTTTGCCTTATTTATCTTGCGCTCCTGCTTTCTTTTGTCGGCAAGGTCGCGCTTGGCGTTAAGATACTGCTCTTTAGATGCTGTCATAACCTCGGCTTTGGCGCTCTTGCCGTCGCCCGGCTGAATGGACTTCTTGTAGTCAAGGAACGACTGATAATTGCCCTCGTAAACGTAAACGCTGCCGCTTTCAAAGGTTCCGAAATCGGCAATTCGCGTCGCAAGCTTGTTTACGAAGTAACGGTCGTGCGAAACGGCAATGACAGTTCCCTCAAACTCGGCTATCGCCTTTTCCAGACGCTCGCGCGAAACGATGTCAAGATGGTTCGTCGGCTCGTCGAGAATGAGAAGATTCATTTTCGAAAGCATAAGCTTCGCAAGGGTCAAGCGCACCTTTTCACCGCCGCTCAACAGCCCGACGCGCTTGTAAACGTCATCACCCTTAAAAAGAAACAGCGCAAGCGTATTGCGAAGCAGAGTTTCGGTCATCGTCGGATAAGTGTTCCAAAGCTCGTCAAGGACCGTGCACGACGGATGAAGATCCTGATTTTCCTGATCGTAATAACCGATCTTCACGTTCGAGCCGAGAAGCACCGAGCCGCAGTCGGCTCCGAGCCGTCCTGCAAGTATCTTTATCAAGGTCGATTTTCCGCACCCGTTTTCGCCCGTAATGAATAAACGGTCGTGCTTTTTGACCTGAAATGTCACGTTGTCAAATAGCGGCTTCGACGGATACGCCTTGCGCAGGCGGCAGACCGACATAACGTCGTTTCCGCTCTCTCCCGAAAGCTCAAACCGCATACGGACGGTGTCGGGGGGCGCCTCTGGCTTGTCGAGCTTTTCCATCTTGTCAAGCTGCTTCTGACGGCTTTCGGCGGCAATTATGTTACGCTCGCGGTTCCACCGCCTTTGCTGCTCGATATACGCTTCAATGCGCTTAATTTCCTTTTGCTGATTGCGGTAGTGACGCTCCTCAAGCTCGCGGTCGGTCTCTTTTTGACTGACGTAGTCGGTGTAATTACCCTTATACACCTTACCCCTATTGTTCTCGATCTCAAGAACCGAGTCAACGATGCTGTCAAGAAAATAACGGTCGTGAGAAATTATAAGAACCGTCTTTTTGCTCGATTTAAGATAGCTTTCAAGCCAGAAAAGAGCAGATACGTCAAGATGGTTCGTCGGCTCGTCGAGCATTAAAATGTCGGGGTCGGAAAGAAGCAGACAGGTAAGCGATAAACGCGTTTTCTGTCCGCCGCTGAGCGATGAAACGGGCTTGTCCCAAAACTGCTCGGGAAGCCCGAGATTTTTGAGAATACCCTTACACCTGCTGCGGAATTCGTACCCGCCGCGCTGTGTGAAGCTCTCCTGCAAGGCAGAAAAACGCTTCGCGTCCTCTTCGCTTCCGCTTTTCTGCGCCTGCTCCCGCAGCTCTTCAAGACGCTTTTCGTCCTCAATAAGCTCGGAAAAAGCCGAATACGCCTCTTCAAGAATAGTCCTCGAGCTTTCGTAAGCAATATTCTGCTCAAGAAGTCCGACGGTATGATTTTTTGCTATATAGTAAGCGCCGCCGCTCGGCTCGCGCTTGCCTGAAATTATCGAAAAGAGCGACGATTTTCCCGCGCCGTTCACGCCGATAATGCCGAGCTTTTCGCCTTCCTGAACGGCAAACGAGATATCCTTCAAGACCTCGTCCGTGCCGAAGGAAAGGGAAATGCTCTCACAGTTAAGTGCTATCATTTTTTAACGCTTCTCGCCGCATTTCGGACAGTAGCGGCAGTCCTTTTTCATTCTTGTTCCGCATTTAGGGCAGGATACGAAGCACATAAGATCGTAAAGCTCGGTCTCCGCCTCTGCTATCTGACAGTTGTATTCGTCAACCTTGTCAAAAAGGTCGCGGTAAGCTTCCTCGGCAACAGCGTCACCGTTCTTTTCCGAATAACGGAGCTTGCCTATTTCGGTATATGCGTCCGTCAGCTTCGTGTTGAGAGACGAAATTTTATATTTAAGCTTAGCCATATCGGTCAGCTTCTCGGCACCCTTTACGGTGCTTTCAGTCGCACTTGAAACCGTCTTTGAAAATTCCTTCCAAAAATCCATTTCGTTATTTACCGTCCTTTACAAATTCTTTGTCGATACAGATCACGGTAAGGTATTTTTCGTCAATGATCTTGACGAGCCGCGCCATTTCCTTCTTGATGTCATCATCGTCACGCTTGAGCGAGAAGGGAACGGACATATCGAATATAAGATTGGTGTGGCTGTCACCGACTACCATACGGAAGTCGTGTATGGTTATCTGCGGATGAATTGCCTTTGCAAGCTCGCTGACTTGGTGACGAAGCTCATTCACCTTTTCGTCGTCGGTTGCAATGGGGTCAAGATGAATAACTGCGCTGCATTTCAGCTCTCGGCTCAACTTCTGCTCGGCGTTGTCGATTATATCGTGCGCGACGAGAATGTCTATCGACTGCGAGACCTCTGCGTGTAAGCTCAACATCACACGTCCGGGACCGTAATTATGCACGACGAGATCGTGAATACCGACGATCTCGGGATAGGACAGAACGATACCCTCAACTTTTTTGACAAAATCGCTTTCGGGCGGAGTGCCGAGGAGCGGGTCAATGGTTTCCTTTGCCGCCTTGATGCCCGAGAAAATGATGAACGCAGATATGATGAGTCCGCACCAACCGTCAAAATTAAAATCAACGAATTTCGAAAGAACGGTGCAGATAAGGACCGCAGACGTAGAGATGCAGTCGGTCAGCGAGTCAACGGCAGTCGCCTTCATCGCCTGTGAATTGATTTTTTTGCCTATGCTTCTGTTGTAAAGGAAAATATAAAGCTTGACTAAAACCGAAAGCCCAAGCACGATGACCGCAACGTAGCTGAAAGCGGGGCAGTCACCGCCTACGATCTTCGATACCGACGTTTTCCCAAGCTCAAAGCCCATAAGCATTATAAGCATAGAAACGACGAGCGCCGAAAGATATTCCATTCTTCCGTGACCGAACGGATGTCCCTCGTCGGGCTTCTGATCGGCGAGCTTGAAGCCGATGAGCGTGATAACGGAGGATCCCGCATCACCGAGGTTGTTGAAGGCATCGGCGCTTATCGCAACGGAACCCGTCAAGATCGACACGGCAAGCTTCGCACAGCAAAGCAGAACGTTAAGAATTATTCCGACTATCCCGCAGAGAACGCCGTACCTTGAACGCACGGCAGAATCGGAATAATCTTTGTTTTTGATAAAAATTCTCGCCAAAAGCTTTATCATTGTCTGAACCTTTCGTAATAGAAAAGATACTGCTGAACGAGTCCCGCCGTGTTGGGCAGGGCAGTATGATCAAATCCGTCGGGATAGTATTTGTTGAGCACGCGTTTTACCCATACGTCAATAGGGAAGCAGTCAAGCCGTCCGTACGCAAAGAGCGCAACGCAGGACGCGACCTTGAGTCCGACGCCCTTGATGCTCATAAGCGTATTGAGAAGCTCGTCGGTAGAAAGCTTATCAAGCGCTTCAAGATCTATTTCGCCCGATGCGACCTTCGTCGCCGCATCGTGTATGTAAGGGGCGCGGAAGCCGACCTTAAGCTCGCGGAGCTTATCTATACCGATCTCGGCAACTCTTTCGGCAGAAGGGAAGGAATAGAAGTCACCGATACTGTAAGACTCTATTTTATCACCGTACTGACGCGAAAGCGCCTCAACGAGCGAGCGGATACGCGGAATATTGTTGTTCTGCGATATGATAAACGAGCAGAGCGTTTCCCACTTTTCCTGACGGAGAAGGCGTATTCCCGAGCCGTACTCCATCGCGTTTTTCAGGACCTCGTCATCGGGGCGGGACGATACTATCTCGTTCCTTAAAGCCGAATAATCAAGATCGAGCGCAAGATACCTTTTCCAGATATTTTCAAAATCGTTATCGTCTGCACCGACTATCGTTATCTCATCGTTTTCCTGAATGAAGTCAACGGCACGCCCGAAAGCAATTCCCGAGTAAGAGCGGTCACTGCTTTTGACGAAGCGAAACGACTGTCCGCAGTCAAATATGAGATCGAGATCAAAATGCTTCGGTTTTTTGAAGGTTACGCTGTTTACCATCTCTTTGCTCCATTCTAATGATATTCACAATATTATAACATATATTCACGCCAATTCCAACATAAAAACCGAAAATTCTTCAATATATTTTTTGAAGCAGATAATTTCGGTATATGTCTTGACCGAGCGGTAGCTTTGGTGTATAATATATTTGTCGAAATATATATTTAAACGGAATATTATCCCGAAAGGTGTAAAAATATGAAGAAGAGAATAATAACACTTGCGATAGTCGTGGCGGTACTTATAATGCCGA
>CAZVVM010000037.1:0-16022 GCA_964630635.1 uncultured Ruminococcus sp.
TACGCGCCGAGCGAGGACAAGTATATGGGCTGGGAACGCAAGCGCGGCGCGATAATCGAGCTTACGCGCTACCTCAAGGGAAAAGAAGCATCGATACGCGTTCTCTGCGGTGACCCGACGCCTATCTTCGGTACGAAATATATAATAACCCTCGACTCCGACACGCGCCTCTATACGGGTGCCGCGACCGACCTCGTCGGCACGATGCTCCACCCGTCGAACACACCCGTGATAAAGGACGGCAAAGTGGTAAAGGGACACGCGATACTCCAGCCGAAAATGGAAGCGTCGCTTCTTTCCGCCGAAAAAACGCCCTTCACGGTGCTGACCTCGGACGGCGGCGGTGACATATACGCGACCGCGTCCTACGAGACCTATCAAAGCATATTCGGAGAGGGCATCTTCTGCGGAAAGGGCATCTTCGACCTCGACGCCTACTCGGCGCTCATCGACGGCGCCTTCCCCGACGGCGCGGTTTTGAGCCACGACCTGCTTGAAGGAAGCCGACTCCGCGCGGGCACCGTGACCGATATAACGCTGACCGACGATATACCGAAAAGTCCGCTTTCCTATATTGACCGAAGCCACCGCTGGATAAGAGGCGACATTCAGGCGCTCGCCTTCGCGGGAAAATACGTTAGAAACGAAAAGGGTGGGCAATACCGCAACCCGATTTCTCCCTTGTCTGTGTATAAGATATACGACAACGCGCGCCGCGCGCTCACTCCCATATCCGCCTTCGCCGCGATATTTCTTTGTATATTCCGCCCGCCGCACCTCTCCCCGTATATCGCGCTTCTCGCTCTGTCGTATCTCATAATTCCCTTTTTCCTTTCGCTGATCGGAGCAATCAAAAGCACGGGCAGAAGATTCTTTTCGCACCTTATTCCCGCTTCCCTGTCCGCGCTTTTGAGCTTTATCTATTCGCTGTCATCGCTTACCCACACGGCAATAAAAAACACCGACGCCATTCTCCGCGCGGGCTACCGAATGCTTTTTTCACGCAAAAAGCTGCTCGAATGGAAGACCGCGTCGGAAAGCGACGGCATAAAAGGACTTCCGCTCGTCTTATATTCGATGCTGCCGTCGATCCTCGTAGGTCTATCGCTTCTCGTTTTCTGTCCGCGCCTGCCGCTTCGCATACTCGGCGCGCTGACGTTCATTTTCCCATTCGCCTGCCATATCCTCGGCAAACCCTTCAAGCAGCCCGACAAGATATCGAAAAGCGACGAAAAGCTCCTGCGCGAATACGCGCGCGACTCGTGGAAATTCTTTTCATCTCGTGTGAATAAGGAAGAAAACCACCTTCCGCCCGACAACGTGCAGTTCACCCCCGACGAGCGCGTCGCGCACCGAACCTCCCCAACGAATATCGGTCTGTATCTGCTATCGGTATGCGCCGCGTCGGAGCTAAAACTTATAAACGAAAAGGAAGCGCTGTCAAGGATCGACAACACCCTGAATACCGTAATACTGCTCCCGAAATGGCAGGGGCATCTATATAATTGGTACGATACCGAAACGCTCTTTATCCTCGGGCAAAGCTATATATCAACCGTCGATTCGGGAAATTTCATAACCGCCCTCGTCGCATTAAAGGAGCTTCTGCGTTCGCGTTTTGAAGATGACGAACGGCGCGACGGAATAATATCAAAAGCAGAAAAACTGATAAACGAAGCCGACTTTTCGTACCTCTATAATGAAAAGAAAAAGCTTATGCTTATCGGAATAAATCCCGAAAAGCCCGATCGTGACCCGCCCTGCTACGATTTCTTCACGAGCGAGGAAAGAACGACGTCCTTCTACTCGATAGCAAGAGGCGACGTTCCGCGCGAGCATTGGAAATATCTGCGCCGTATTCCGACCGTGATCGGGGGATACACCGCCCTTACCTCGTGGACGGGAACGGCATTCGAATACCTTATGCCGTCACTGCTTCTGCCGACCTTACGCGGCTCGCTCTCCTATGAAGCGCTGTCAAGCTCTGTAAGAGAACAGAAAAAAACTCTCTGCCAAGGCGTATGGGGACGTTCGGAGAGCGGATATTTCGACTTCGACCGCGACCTGAACTACCAGTACAAGGCGTTCGGCGTTCAGTCGCTCGCGCTCAAAAACGGCATTGACAGAGACAAGGTCGTTTCCCCTTATTCTTCCTTCCTATCCCTGCCCTTCGACAGAGGCGCGGCAATATCAAACCTCAAACGCCTGAAAAAAATGGGAATGTACGGCGAATACGGCTTTTACGAGGCGCTCGATTTGACTCCCGAGCGTGTCGGACAGGGATACGCGGTGATAAAAAGCCAGATGGCACACCACGTCGGAATGTCGCTTGCCGCGATTGCCAACGCCTGCCTTGACAATATCTTCGTAAAGGCGTTTATGTCGGACCCCTACTGCTCGTCGGCGCTCGGACTTCTGACCGAAAAGGTACCGCAAAACGCAGTTTCTATAAAGAGGAAAAAATCGGTAACGAGACGGGCGGTAATACCCGAGCCGCTCCCGCGCCTTTTTGCCCTCGAAAAAACGCGTGAAAGCGAAAAAGCGGTGCTTATCTCGGAAGGCGGAGCTTCCGCTGCTATGATGGGCGATATGCTGCGCCTATCGGCGCTCAAGGGAGAGATCACCCTTGACCCCTTCGTTTTCGGTCGGCTATACCGTCCTCGGCTCATTATGTCGATAGATAATACGACCTTCGACCTTATGCGCGGAAAAGGGAAGGACAGCCACGGCAGGATAACGAGAACGCACGACACACGCCGTTTCACGTCCGAAATGTCGCTGTCGCTTCTTCCGAACGCAAAGACCTTCGTTATAAGCGTTTCGGCAGAGGGACATTTCAGGACCGTGACCCCGATGCTCGTGCTGTTTCCGTCGCTGTCGTCAAGCGGCGACCGGCTTTCGCACCCCGCCTATAACGACATAATGGTCGTATCGGAATACTGCGAGTGCGAACGCGCGCTTCTCTTTAAAAAGCAGGAAAGGAGCGCCGAGAACGGCGAAAAATGTATCGCAGTCTCCTTTGAGAGCGGAAGCGGCGGCGAGGAATTTATAGCGGGTCGAGAGTATCTTCCCGAAATGTTCGGCGAAAACGATATCGAAGCACTCGTCAAAAAAGAGTTTGAGAGTAAAACGGGCGCGTTTTCCGAGCCGTTCTGCGCCATAAAAAAGACCTCGCAAACGAACGGAAAGTACCTCTCCAATATCCTTATCGCCGTCGGGCGAAGCAAAGAAGAAGCGCTTTCGCGCCTCTCGCTTGCCAGAAAGGAGATCAAAAAATCCAAAGACAAAAACGGCGCGTATACAGCCGAACGAATGATAAAGGCAAAAAGCGGAAGCGTACCCGTTCTCACGAACGACCCGCGCTATACGGTACTTCTTTCCGAAATTCTCTCCTCGATACTCGTTCCGAAAAAAAGAACTCCGAGAGGCAGCTATACCGTTTCTGATTTCTACAAATACGGAATTTCGGGCGACAATCCGATAATGACCGTCATCCTCGGGCGTGATTTTACGAGAAGCTCACCCGAATATAAATGGCTAAAGCTTTTCGTCCTTTGCCATAAGCACCTCAATTTGAGCGGGATCAAGCTCGATACCGTCGTTCTCTACGACGGCGGCGGTGAATATATGTCGGAAAAACGGTCGGCGCTGACCGAGGCGGTAAACGAATGTGCCGCGGGCTTCTTCTTAAAGGGCGGAATATACCTCATCGACGGCATCGGGGGCCGTGATCTGTTTGAAAACACGGCGTCGGCAGTTGCGGAGCTTGATACCGCCTTCACTCTTGACGCCTTCATATCGAAAAACGCGGGCGAAAGCAGCCCCGAAACTCAGCCGATAACGGCGGTGACGAAGGAAAAGACCTACGCCCCGAAGGACGCCCTTCACGTCTATGGCGGATATTTCACCGAAAACGGCTTCACGCTGTCGAAATCAGAACGCGGTAACAAAAAGCTTCCCCATTCCTACGTTTACGCGCTGAACCATTTCGGAACGCTCGTCACCGACCGTTCGCTCGGCTATACCTGGATCGGCAACAGCCACGAAAGAAGAATAACGGCGTTCACCCCCGACCTGCGCCGCCACCTGAACGGCGAACGCCTCATTGCAACCGTTATGGATGCCGAATACGACCTTATCGCCTGCTCGCATACCGTCTCCTTTAACCGCGGAGAAACGGTTTGGGAGGGCAAGGCAGGACCGATCTCGTATACCGTCACGGCAAGCATAGACGCGAAGCTCCCCTGCAAGACGGTGACAGTCACCTATATAGGTAACGCGGATATAAAGACCGAATACCGCATAACCCCCGTTCTCGGCGACGTCCCGAGGCGAAACCGTCCGATAAGGGTAGAGGAACGCAACGATGTCACCCTATACACCGGAGCGGTCTCCGACTGCTCGGATACGGCGTTTTTAGTCAAGCGCGTCTTTGACGGGACGGTATGCTTCCTGCTCGGCGCATTTCCGAAGGGCAGAAAGAAGGTGCTTGAAGCGGTAATGCAAAAATACAAGACCCGAAACGATTTCCGCCTTTGTGCCGAGGAATACGAAAAAACGCTGTCGGGACTTCTTCCGTCGCTCAAGCTTTTGGCACCCGACCGATATCTTTCGGTAATGACCGAATATTATCTTCCCTATCAGTCGCTCGTCTGCCGTTTTTACGGACGGACGGGATTTTACCAGTCGGGAGGCGCATACGGCTTCCGTGATCAGCTCCAGGACTGCTTATCAATTATGCTGTCAGCGCCCAAAATTGCAAGAACGCACATTTTGCGATGCGCCTGCCGTCAGTACGAGGAGGGGGACGTGAACCATTGGTGGCACGTTATCCGCGGAGTCTGCCGAGGCGTGCGTACCCGTTACAGCGACGACCTTTTGTGGCTTCCCTACGTTGCGTCTAAATACGCGTCCTTCACGGGCGACTACGGCATTTTCGATATCGAGCTTCCCTATATCGTATCGCCCCCGCTCCGCGAGAACGAGCACGACCGTTACGAGTGTCCGAGCAAGAGCAAATACCGCTCGTCGCTCTATATCCACTGCGTCAAGGCGATAGAACGCTCGCTTGAATTCGGCAGGCACGGTCTGCCCCTGATGGGCGGCGGAGACTGGAACGACGGAATGAACGAGGTCGGCTCTGACGGAGGCGAGAGCGTATGGCTCGGAATGTTCCTTGCCCTCGTCCTCGACTCCTTTGCGCCGATAGCAACCCGAATGGGCGACGTCTCGGGCGCATCAAAATACCGACGCATACGAGAGGAGCTTATCGCATCGGTTGAAAAATGCTACGACGGCGAAAAATATCTCCGTGCCTTCTCCGGTGACGGCTCACCCATCGGCGGTGACGGCTTTACCGATATTCTCCCGCAGGCGTTCTCGGTGTTCGCAAAATGCGATGAAAAACGGTCAAAAACTGCACTTAAAACGGCGTTTAAACGCCTGTTTTCGCCCGAAAACGGCACGTTTTTGCTCCTTTATCCGCCCTTTTCGCGCCCGTCGGAGCGCGAGGTCGGCTATATTTCGTCCTACCCCTGCGGTGTCCGTGAAAACGGCGGACAGTATACTCACGCCGCCGCCTGGGCGGTAATGGCGATGGCAGAGGCGAAAATGAACAACGAGGCAATAGAGGCGCTGACGGCTATAAACCCTGCGTCTATCTGCCGAACCCGCGAGGGTGCCGAGCGCTACCGAGGCGAGCCGTATTTCGTCGCGGGTGACGTGTCGGGTGCCCCTGACAGCGTCGGCAGATGCGGCTGGTCGCTCTATACCGGCTCTGCGGGCTGGCTCTTTAACGCCGTCTTTGCATCTGTCCTCGGAATCATAATCGAGGACGACGCCTTCACGGTCAACCCGACCCTCTCGTCCGCTCTGCCTTGCTATTCGGCAATATTCACCCATCTCGGCACGACCTACGAGATAACCGTCCACCGCGGAGAAAAAACGCGGTACGTCCTCGACGGTAAAAATGTAAACAATTTATTTCATTTTGATAAAAACTGCCATTTACTTGAAATAACGGTTGAAATTTCTTCCGATTTGGAGTAAAATAAATGCAGTAAAATAATTGGAGTAATTTTTATGCTGCCGATAAGGAAAATCATAGGCGACGGAGTCGCCCTGAATATCATACAGACCGATAAATTCAAGACGAACTGTATAACCGTCCGTTTCCTCTGCCCGATGGCAGAGGAAACGGCGGCGCTCAACGCCCTTTTGCCCTACGTCTTGAAGCGCGGCTGCCGACGTTTGCCGACTATGGCGGCTCTCACGAAGGAGCTTCAGATGCTTTACGGCTCTGAGCTTCAGCCCACTGTCGGAAGATTCGGTGATACACAGCACTTCTCCTTCTTCTCGTATCCGCTCCGCGATTCCTACACCGACGGCACGAACGTATCCGCCGAGATTCTCTCGCTTATGTCAGAGCTTATAAGAGATCCGCTTCTTGAAAACGGCTTGCTCAAGGCGGAATATGTCGAAAGCGAGAAAAAAGCGCTTATCGACCGCGTAAAGGCGGCAATAAACAATAAGTCATCTTACGCCATTCGCCGCTGTATTGAGGAAATGGGCAAGGGAGACCCCTCGTCTATTCCCGACACGGGAACCGTTGAGCAGATAGCGGCAGTTACTCCCGAAGCGCTCACGAAGCGCCTTGATGAAATTATAAACACCGCCCGCATCGAGATATGGTGCGCAGGCGTATTTGATACCGACAAGCTCGAAAACGACTGTGTAAAATTCTTCGTTTCCGAAAACCGCACGTCACGTCAAAATACCGAGGTCACGCCTATCGCGCCTGCCGAAAAGGTAAACACCGTTACCGAGGATCAGCCCGTCAAGCAGGGCAAGCTTTCACTCGGCTTTACGACCTCGCTCCGTCCCTCGCCCGACGCTTCGCCGTCCTTTAACCTTTTCCTCGGCGTTCTTTCAAGCTCGCCGACCTCAAAGCTCTTTATGAACGTCCGCGAGAAGCTTTCGCTCTGCTACTACTGCTACGCGCTCCCCGACCGTCAGAAAGGCACTATCGTCATTTCAAGCGGAATCGAGGTCGACAAAAAGGAAGTAGCCGAAAAAGCAATTATTTCGGAAATTGAGGAAATAAAGAACGGCAATATTACGGAAGATGAGCTTGAGGGCGCGAGAATGTCGCTTATCAGCGGCTGGAAAAGCATCCGAGACGACGAGATGGCAATTATCAATTGGTACTTTGCGCAGATTTTCTGGGACAAATTCGTCTCCCCCGAGGAATACGCCGAAAGATGCGTCTCTCTTACCGCGTCCGACGTTGCTTCCGTCGCCTCGACCTTGAAGCTTCACACAGTATACTTCCTTAACGGAACACTCAAAGGCGAAAGTGAGGACGAGGACTATGAATAAGCCGATAACGGTAAAAAGCGGGCTGCTGAACGAGCAGTACTCGGTCGTAACTCACAAAAGCGGCCTTAAAATTTACGTTTTTCCGAAGGACTTAACGTCGTCCTACTGCCTTATCGCAACGCGCTTCGGCTCGGTCGACAACACCTTTAAGGTCGGAGACGAGCAGGATTACGTTACCGTCCCCGACGGCGTTGCTCACTTCCTTGAGCACAAGCTCTTTGAAAACGAGGACGGCGAGGACACCTTCGTAAAATTCGCCCGCACCGGCGCAGATGCAAACGCATACACGTCCTTCCGCGTGACCGCTTATCTCTGCTCCTGCACGGACGAGCTTTATCCGTCGCTTGAAATACTGCTCAAATCGGTATTCTCTCCGTATTTCACAAAGGAGAACGTCGAAAAAGAGCAAGGAATAATCGCTCAGGAAATAAGAATGGGTGAGGACAACCCCTCAAACGCCGTTCAGTACGGAATGCTTGAGGGTCTGTATGAAAAGAACAGCGTCCGCATCAACATCGCAGGCACCGTTCCCTCAATAATGAAGATAACCCCCGAAACGCTCTACCGCTGTCACAATGCGTTCTACAACCCCGCAAATATGGCGCTCTGCGTCTGCGGTCAGGCGTCCCTTGACGAGGTTCTTGCGGTTGCCGATAAGTGCCTTCACGGCATTGAGCCGATCCCCGTTGTCAGCCGGATCATGACCGAAGGCAAGGCGGCTTTCAAGAAGCGCGTAACGAAGAAAATGCAGGTATCGAAGCCGATAGCTTGCATCGGCGTAAAGGACGTGGATATTTCGTCCGACCCCGAGGAAAGAGTGAAGAAGAGCATCGCCTTCGATCTCATTTCCGCCATCTGCTTTGAAAAATCGTCCGATTTCTACGCGTCGCTTTACGAAAGCGGACTGATCTCCCCCTCGTTCAGCACCTGGTACGAGCACACGGAGTCGTTCTCCTTCTTCTCGGTATTCACCGATACCGACGAGCCGGAGGAACTCTATAAGAAATTTGAAGAATACACGCAAAACGGTCTGCTTGACGCAATAACCCCCGAAAGCTTCGAGAGATGCCGACGCGTCCTCTACTCGTCGTTCATCAAAAGCTTCGACAGCGTGGAGGATATTGCAAACAATCTTATAGTTGATTTCGCTCTTGAGGGAGCAGACATCTTCAAATACACCGATCACGTTAAAAATATCACCGCCGACTACGTAACAGAGGTCGCAAAAGAGCTGTTTAAGCCCGAAGCGTACACTATGTCCGTCGTCGAGCCAATATGAGGTGACCTATGAACCATATATCTTTCCCCGGTCTGGGGATAAAGGAATTCAAGCTTAATCCCGTTGCCTTTGAGCTTTTCGGGCGTCCCGTTATGTGGTACGGAGTCATCATTTCGCTCGGAATGATACTCGCCGTGCTCTACGTCCTCTACCGCGCAAAGCACAACGAGGGCATCAAGACGGACGACGTTTTCGACTACGCCATCTGTGCGATCCCCCTCGGCGTTATCGGTGCGCGTATCTACTACGTTGCGACGAAATTCGAGGAATACAAGGCGGATACTCCGCTTGAGACCTTCAAAAACTGTATTGCGATATGGGAAGGCGGAATCGCCATTTACGGCGCAATCATCGGCGGTGCGCTCGGTCTTATCATCGTATCTCTCATTAAAAAGATCAAGCCGCTCAAGGTATTCGATATGGTCGCTCCGGGCGTTATGATCGCGCAGGCAATAGGGCGTTGGGGCAACTTCTGCAACGCAGAGGCGTACGGCGGGCCGACCTCGCTCCCCTGGAGAATGGGAATCCGAAACGACGAGCATATAAGCACCGTATTCGTTCACCCGACCTTCCTTTACGAGTCGCTCTGGAACGTGCTCGGGTTTGTACTTATCAACCTCTTTTATAAAAAGAAGAAATACGACGGACAGATACTCGTTATGTACCTGACCTGGTACGGCTTCGGAAGAATGCTTATCGAGGGACTCCGTACCGACTCGCTTTACGTCGGCTCCTTCCGAATTTCGCAGGTCATCGGCTTCCTCTGCTTCTTTATCGGCATTTGTATTCTCACCGCGATGGAGATAGTTCGTTATCTGCGCAAAAAGGACACCGTTACCGTAGCCGAGGCGGAAGTAAAGGAAGAAGCCCCCAAGGTCGAGGAAGAAATCAAGGAAGAAAAGAAGGACGACGGAGTTTTTGAGATCGCCGACAGCTACGGCGACGATGACGACGAGTGAAAGGACGAACATAATGAACATAATCAACGGTAAAGAAATATCGGCGTCTATCCGCGCCGAGATCAAGGCAGAAACGGAAAAAATGAGCGTCCGTCCCGGACTCGCCGTCATTCTCGTCGGCAGTGATCCCGCATCGCAGGTCTACGTTCGCAACAAGAACAAGGCATGCGAGGAGGTCGGATTCTATTCCGAGATGTATACTCTCCCCGAGGAAACTCAGATGGACGATCTGCTCGGTCTTATCGACCAGCTCAATCACAGTCCGCAGATACACGGAATCCTCGTTCAGCTACCGCTCCCGAAGCATCTTGACGAGGAGAAAGTAATTCTTGCGATAAACCCCGAAAAGGACGTTGACGCGTTCCACCCCGTGAACGTCGGCAAGATAATGATAGGAAACCACTCGTTTCTCCCCTGCACTCCCGCAGGCGTTATGGAGCTTCTTTCCCGAAGCGGAATTGACGTAACGGGCAAGGAATGCGTCGTTATCGGACGCTCGAACATCGTAGGTAAACCTCAGGCGATGCTTCTTCTCCACGCAAACGGCACCGTCACCGTCTGCCATTCGAGAACGAAGAACTTGACTGAAATTTGCGCCCGCGCCGACATTCTCGTTTCGGCTATCGGCCGTGCGAAATTCGTAACTCCCGATATGGTAAAGGAGGGTGCGGTCGTTATCGACGTCGGTATAAACCGCGACGAAAACGGCAAGCTCTGCGGCGACGTTGACTTTGAAAACGTCGCTCCCAAGACGTCGTACATCACTCCCGTGCCGGGCGGCGTCGGCCCTATGACCATCACGATGCTGATGAAAAACACCCTCACCGCTGCCAAAAATATCGAAAACAAGTGAGTTTACAAAAAGTTTACATTTGCAAATGCAAATCTGTTGACAAACCGATAAATTAAATGTTATAATGTCATTTGCCGCGTGATCTACGGGTCGTAAAAAGTACTTCGTACTTACCCGTATCAGCGAGTCTGCGGTTAAAATCCGCTTAATGAAAGTGAGGTGCTTTTCGTGTTTGCAGTTATTGAAACCGGCGGAAAGCAGTACAAAGTCTCCGAAGGCGACGTAGTTTACGTAGAGAAGCTCGACGTAAACGAAGGCGAAACCGTTACCTTTGATAAGGTTCTTGCAGTTTCGGCAAACGATTCTTTCTCCTGCGGCGCTCCCTACGTTGAGGGCGCTACCGTTACTGCCAATGTCGTTAAGAACGGCAAGGGCAAGAAGATCCACATTCTTCGCTACAAGGCAAAGAAGAATGAGAAGAAGAAGATCGGTCACAGACAGCCTTATACCAAGGTTCAGATCACCGCTATTAACGGCTAATCTCACATGATCAAGGTCACATTCTTCAAAAGAGACGGCGTTTATTACGGCTTCAGAGAAACCGGTCATGCGGGCTTCGACGATGCCGGTAAGGATATCGTTTGTGCGGCAGTATCCGCGATGACGATGCTCGTTATAAATGCTATTGAGGTCTCTTACGAATCAAACGTTGAGTATTCTATCGACGAGGACACGGCTGATATCGAGGTCAGAGTGCCGAGCGCGCTCCGCGAGAACAGCGACGACGAAACGAAGCGTTTTGCCGTATCGGGTCTTATTGAAGCGTACTTCATGCAGCTTATTGATATGCTTGAGGATTACGACGAATATCTTGACGTAAACGAGGTCGAGGATTGATTCCCCGACGAACAATTAACGATTAACGGAGGTAAGAAACGATGTTGAAGCTTAATCTTCAATTCTTTGCTCATAAGAAGGGCGTTGGTTCCACCAAGAACGGCCGTGACTCCGAGTCCAAGCGTCTTGGTGCGAAGAAGGCAGACGGCCAGAGCGTAATCGCCGGCAATATCATTGTCAGACAGCGCGGAACTCATATCCACCCCGGTAAGAACGTAGGTCGCGGTAAGGACGATACCCTTTTCGCACTCACGAACGGTGTGGTCCGTTTCGAGCATATGACTAAGGATAAGAAGCGCGTCAGCGTTTACGAGGACTGATTTCACAATGAAAAAGAACGCCGTTCGGCGTTCTTTTTTTGTTTTTTAACGGCTCGGCGCATATTCTTGCCTTCCCCTTAGGGGAAGGCAAGACGACGTTCGATCTACCTTTGGTAGGGGAGGGGCTTGCTTCTGCGTCATATACCCTAATACAACGCCCCCTGATACTCGTCAATGCGTCCGCGAATTCTCGTATTTTTCCCTCATAATTGTAAACATTGCACAAATTTTTGTAAAAAATTTTGTTAGCAAACATTTACAAAACTATTGCATATATATATATATATATATGCTATAATGAAATTGCGAAGATGGATATTCCGAATCGTAATTATATCTTGATGGAGGTTAATATGAAAAACATCAAAAAAATTCTGGCGATTTTCACAATCGCAGCCATAGCATTTGCAATGGCAGTTTCCGCTTACGCCGCACCTGCCGACGGAACCAAGTACGAGCTTGATCTATCCCTTCAAAAGGCTTCCTCGGATCGTTTTTACTTCGGCGCGATTTCAAAAGCAGACAACACCGTAGTTGATATTGAAGATACCTCGAGAGCGTCGTGGAGTCCCGATTATCCTGCGTTTTGGGTTAAGGATGCAACGGGTGCGCTCGACTACGTCGTTTACACTACCGAGAAAGCGGGATATATGTTCGACCTCGTTGCAGACGGCGCGTACAAATCGTTCCTCGCATTCAAGGCACCCGCTAGCGGCAAATACTCGTTATCCCTTGATGCGTGCAAGTATCAGGGCGGTACTCCCGATTCCTTCGGTGACGTAGTTATCACGAAGAGATACGCTACTACTCCTCTTTGGAGCAAGCTGGATTTCACTTTTGAAGACGGAACCGTTGACGTAGACCTTACCGACATTCTTCTCGCCGAAGGCGAGGAGCTTTGGATAATCTATACTCTCGGAGAATCGAACACCAGAGGCGGAGCATCAAACTTCGGCATAACTTCCCTTGAAGTTACGTTCGTTGAAGCCGCAGAAGTTGAACCCACTCCCGTCCCCGCCAATCCCAACACCGCAGACAACATCGCCCTTGCATTTGGAATTCTTGCTCTTACAACAGCCGGTATAGTCATCGCTTCCAAGAAAAGAAGATAAACGTCCAAAACACAAAAAGAACGCCTGCGGGCGTTCTTTTTGTGTTTATTTATTCCGCTTCCGTCGTGTCGGGAGCGGAGGTTTCGAGAGGCGCACGGGTGCCGGTTTCAAGCGTTACCGTTACGATAAATCCGCTCATATTGTCACCGCTTACCGTATAAGGACGGTTTTCGGGAACGGGAAGCCGAAGCGTTCCCTCGTCGGGCGCTTCAACGTAGTATACCATATAGGTATTTCCGTCTGCGCACTCAAGAGTATATGCGTTCGACACGCCCGCGAATTCTGCCGCAAGCTTGGAAAGATACTCTTCGAGGCAAAGGTTGTTATTATACATATACTCGGCGTGGGGCATTCCGACGTAGCGGAGCTGCCACGGCTCTGCGTATCCGACAATAGACTTTTTGTTGTTCGGAGCACGGAAGATGAAGCCGTACTCGTGTGCGTGCTCCTTGAGCCACTGCGGCTCTTCCGCGTTCGTGATATTTACCGTCTTTCCAGTCTCGGGATTGTAGCCGGTAAAGCGGAACGTAGCGCCGCTGTGCCAGTCACTTGCGCCTGCGGGAGTATCGGTCTGTCCCGCATCGAAAAGCGCCTTCTGCGAATCGAAATCGTAATACGCCTTGTTTACGTTCAGATAGGTATATCCCGTTACGAGATAGAAATCGTCCATCATATAATTGAGCGCGTTTACCGCATCAATCTTCATAGAATGAGTCGACTTCGATATCTGATAAGATTTATACTTCGGACGGTTCTCGTAAAGCGTAGCGAGAAGTCCCTCTTCCTTAAAGCCGTAAAGATACTGCTCGTTTATGAGCTGAAGAAGTCCGAGCTGAAGACCGTCTCTGTCCTTATTTATATAGGTCATCTTAAGCGCGTTCGGATCCTCTGTCGTTCCGGGCGGCTCGGTCTGACCGCTTCCGTCAGTGGTCGTGTCGCCGTCCGTGCTCGATACGGGCGGATCTATATCGGTTTTACCGCCGCCTTTTTTGTCGGCGAAAAGTCCCGTTCCCGTAATCGACATAATGAATATCACAACGAATGCAATTAGAATCGCAGTCATTAAAAGCACGAGCGCCGTGCGGAGCGGAGTTGGCTGATTCTGATTTTTGTAGCTCCTTATCGGAGCAGAGCCGAAGCCGTTACCGTTGTTCATGTAATATCCCTTTCAGGTGATTATTTGTAGTTGGAAATGCTCTCGGAGATCTTGAGAAGCTCTTTTACTTCCTTCGTTCTCATATCGCAGAACTCCTTCATCTCCGCCTGTCTTTCGGGAGAATAGTTGTTCAGCGCCTCGGGAGCGGACATACCGGGAGTAAAGGTGCTCTTATAGAGCTTGTCGATAACGATAGCTTCCTGAATGTCGGTCGCTACCATTTCGCCGTCGCGCTCGCAGACGAACACGTTTTCCTTGCCCTCAAGGAGGAAGTCAACTGCCGCAACACCCATCTTTGCCGCAAGAACACGGTCACGGAGCGTAGGCGAGCCGCCGCGTACGATATGTGCAAGACGCGCGAACTTGGTCTCAACGCCGGTTTCGGACTGTATGCGCTTCGCAAGTCCCTCTGCGTAGTTATCAACGCCCTCTGCTACGATGACGATGAAGTTACGCTTGCCTGCCTCACGAGCGACCTTGATCTTTTCAATTACGTTTGCTTCATTATAATTAGCGTCCTCGAGAACGACGACTGCCGTTGCGCCGAGCGCGATGGAGGTTTCGAGCGCGATGTAGCCCGCGTTTCTTCCCATTACCTCAACGACGTTACATCTTGCGTGAGACTCGCAGGTATCGCGGAGGCGGTCAACCGCCTCGATTACGGTGTTCATAGCCGTATCGTAGCCGATAGAGTTGTCGGTGCAGGTGATGTCGTTGTCAATCGTTCCGGGGATACCGATACAGGGGATGCCGTGCTTGCAGAGGTCGGATGCGCCTCTGAAGGTTCCGTCGCCGCCGATGGTAACGATACCGTCGATGCCGAACTCGCGGCAGGTATCAACTGCCTTCTGAATGTACTCTTCCTGCTTGAACTCAACGCAGCGTGCCGAGTAAAGAACGGTACCGCCTATGTTGAGGATATTAGCTACGTCGTGGGGAGCGAACTTCTTGATGCTTCCCTTTCCCTCGATAAGACCCTTGTAGCCCTCGTAGATTCCGTAGACCTCAAGACCCTTGTTGAGAGCGTATCTCGTTACGGCTCTGACTGCCGCGTTCATTCCGGGAGCGTCGCCGCCGGAGGTCAGGATTCCTATTTTCTTAAACTGCTTTGCCATTGTTATTCTCCTTTATGCCATCGGGCAAATAATATTATTTCCAAATCATAGATATAATAATACATTTTCTGTAAAAAATCAATATAAAATGTGTAAATAATCCCTTCCAAAAGCAAAACCCGTCGGTAAACAAAAGTTTACAATATAATATAATTACCAAATTATCCTTATTTGACCCAATTTTGAGAGCAAAAAATGTGCAGACTGACAAAAATACGGTATAAATGAATATCTTATTGACAAAAATCAAAAAAGGTTGTAAAATAAACTATGTCTGGTAAAATGCTTATCCGACGACAAACAAATACTAAAGAAAAGGAGGTGCGGTATGCCAACATTTAACCAGCTCGTTAAGCACGGCCGCTCGGAAAAGAACTACAAGTCGAAGTCCCCTGTTCTTCAGCACGGATTCAACACTCTTTCCGGAAAGCAGACCGATCTTAGCTCCCCGCAAAAGAGAGGCGTTTGCACAAAGGTAACCACCACGAGCCCGAAGAAGCCTAACTCTGCTCTTCGTAAGATAGCGAGAGTTCGTCTTACCAACGGTCTTGAGGCAACTACTTACATTCCCGGTATCGGACATAACCTTCAGGAACACTCGGTTGTCCTTATCCGCGGAGGAAGAGTTCGTGACCTTCCCGGTGTACGTTACCACATCATTCGCGGTGCGCTTGACGCTCAGGGCGTTGCAAACCGTAAGCAGAGCCGTTCCAAGTACGGCGCTAAGAGAGGTAAGAAGTAATTTCGCTCTCATCTCCTCTGCCGAAAGGTGATATTGTTCGGCGGAGATCGTTTGTTTGTCAGTTGAGAATATAAATTATTCCGATATCTGACGAGCACAAACGAAGAAATTTATTTTCGAGTACCTGTGATATCATATTATTAATGAAGGAGGGAAGTACAGTGCCGAGAAGAGGTCAGATATCAAAAAGAGACGTCCTGCCGGATCCGCTTTACAATTCCAAGCTTGTTACCAAGCTTATCAACAACGTAATGCTCGACGGTAAGAAGGGC
>CAZVVM010000038.1:0-15646 GCA_964630635.1 uncultured Ruminococcus sp.
GTTTTTTGTATTGCAAGGGGGCGGTTTTGGTGGTATAATACCCTTAAAGAGATGAAACGGAGAATTATTATGAAGCTTTGCTGTATCGTCGGCGCGGGGCCGTCGGAGCTTTATATTGAAAACGGCGCTTTCGTTATTGCCGCCGATGCGGGGATAACGAAGCTTGAAGATGCGGGCATAACTCCCGACCTGATAATAGGCGATTTCGATTCGCTCGGAAGCCGTCCGTCGGGGGAGAACGTACGCGTTTTTCCCGTTGAGAAGGACGATACCGACACGCTTCTTGCGCTGAAGGAAGCCATTTCGCTCGGCTACGACACCGTCATAATTTCGGGCGGCTTAGGCGGCGAGCTTGATCACACGGTGGCGAATCTGCAAACGCTTCTTTACGCTTGCGATAACGGCGTAAACGCCTATTTGACCGACGGAATTACAACTGCAACTGTTATTTCCGACAAGGCTGTCTTTCCCTCCGACAGTAAGGGCAGATGCTCGGTTTTTGCATTTGGCGGAGAAGCGCACGGAGTCAATATTTCGGGGCTTAAATACGAAGCGTCGGGCATAACGCTCTCGCCCTCGTTCCCTCTCGGCGTGAGTAATCACTTTACCCAAAAAGAAGCGAAAATTTCCATTGAAAGCGGACGCTTGCTTATAATCTACAACGGAAAACCGAATATAAAAAACGGCTGATTTCAAAGCCGTTTTTTCGGTTTAAAGATATTTTTTCCAAATTACCCAACCTTTTTGTTTTGATTAGTGTCTAATAGACGAGCGCTCAAACAGTATCCATTTTTTGGAGGAAGGAGAACGGATATGTATTATCAATATGAGTCGGACGAAACGTTAGTGATGCTCACGCTTGCGGGTGAGCAAAGCGCATACGAGATTTTGGTAAAGCGTTATCAAAGTGCCGTCGTTTCATCCGCGTTATCCATTACAAAAAGCCGTTTTATGGCAGAGGATGCCGCGCAGGATGCGTTTGTTACGGCTTGGATGAAGCTAAACACCTTGCAAGAGCCGAAGAAATACGGCTCTTGGGTATGCCGTATTTCAAAAAACTGTGCCTTTAATATGATAAGCAGATACCGCAGCTTTCTTCCGCTTGACGTCGTGGACAATCTGGACATCACCGCGGATGCCGCCGAAAACCCTGCCGAGCTTTATGCGTTATCCGAAGAAAGAAATGAAGTCACCAAAACAGTTGACACTCTGCCCGAAAAGGTCAAACAGATAATTCAACTGCATTATTTTGAGGACCTTTCCATATCTGAGATCGCAGACAGAATGCGAATTTCCGCAGGAACTGTAAAATGGCATCTTCACGACGGCAGAAAACGAATCAGAAAGGAACTTTGCGCTATGAACGAAAAGTATAGTGATACTCTTGTACAGCGTGTTATGAAAAAGGTTGAAGAACTAAAGCTTTGGCAAGTAAAAAACGACAAGAGCGGATTTGAAAAGGTATACAAGGAAGTGCTTTCCGAGGTTGAGGAGCTTCCCGAGTGTAAAGAAAAGCAACACGCGCTCGCCGACGTGCTGATGCGCGGTTGGTGGTGGCTTCCCGGCAAAAAAAACGACGCTTTGTTTGCACGCATTGCCGATGCCGCTGCGGAAGGCAAAAACGAAGAAGTTATGACCTTTATCGTTGCCCGCGAGGATTCAAAGGTATACGGCGGTGCTCGTATCGAGTTTATGCGCGACAAGCAGATTCCGCGCCTTGAAAAGGCGGGATTTGTAAAAGCCCTCGGGCGCGAGTGGTTTTGGCTCGGATATAATCTTTTCCGCGTAGGAAAAGTCGAGGAAGGAAATGCCGCGTACAATAAGGTCGAAGAAATTCTTACAGAGAAAGATTCATATCGCGTACTCGTACCTTACGCAAGAAAATTAGAAAATGCTCTTCTTGGCGACTATAAAGACAAAAATCCAAAAAAATATATTATCGGCGCTACCGCCGAGGAATACCGATACATTGACGGCGCGCTTCGTCATTGGAGCGAAGAACATGTCGGTAATGGATATACTTGTTCGGTAGATAGACAAATTATGCACCTTTTCCGCAATTCGTCAAGGTGCGACGGAAGATTCTTTGCAGACATTTCCATTGGCGAGACTTATACCGGCTCCGATGGAACAACTCTCTCTTACGTTTCATCTACCGAAACAGTAGATACTCCCGCCGGTAAGTTCGACAACTGTCAATTATGGGTTACGAAAGTTTTGGGAGACAACGGCAAATCAGTCTATAAGAGCTATTACAAAGAAGGTATTGGAATCGTCAAATTCGAACATATAAACGACGGTATATCCGACACCCGATTACTCAAGTCGTACAATGTAAAGAAAGGCGTGGGACTCTTACCTTTCGATACAGGGAATACGTGGGAATACGCTTCGGAATACGATCCGAAATTCATCATATCCGATCTGAAATATACAGTATCCTTCGCAAATAATGAAAAGGTCATTCTTTCATCGTGGGAATCCGTATGTCGCCTCGGATATAACGACGAATCATGGGAAGATATGATCGCCATGATACGAAACGACTATTGGGAAGAAAAGGACGAAATGCTTCGTCTTTGCGATATCACTCCGGCGATAGAGAAAGCCGAAGCACTTGCAGTAACTTCCATGCAAAAAGCGCATACCAAAGCTGCCGCTTCCACTGCTCGAAGAATACTGGAAACCGACCCGGTGTTCAATCCTGAGCACACAGCTACCGGGCATTGGAATTTCTTTACCAAAGACCTTATTCAAAATAAAAACGGAACGCTGCGCCGCACATTTAATTTCCGCTGGTCTTTTGAATGGAAAAACACCGGATATCTGCATGGAGCAGAATATCCGATCCTGTACAACGATATTTTGGGACTTTTGCAGGACGCCGCAAACTGCATTTGGTCTGACGAATGGCGCGTCGGTGCTTCCCCTATCGTCGAATACGACTGGTGGGACTGTCCCATCAAATCTCAAATCACTTGTGAGGACGGCGGGAAGATAACCACAAAAGCAGGAACCTTTGAAAACTGCTTAAAGCTCTGCATTGATATTGAGGGCTTTGACGATGGATTATCATACCGCGGAGGTAAAAAGCGGTATTACTTTGCAGACGGGATCGGAATCGTACGCACGGAGAATGAGTACTGCGGTGGCTCACGAACCGCTGTTTATGAGCTTACCTCATACGTTGGCAAGGGTGAGGGCTTTATGCCGATAGCGGACGGTTTTATTCGCCGATACGACGCGCTTGATCTGACAGACGGATTTGTAGGTGCAGCAGAATACACCTACGTAGCGGATGATGACGGCGATATATTCGTATTTTCAGACCGCATAGGCATTCGCGTACTTCCTCCGCCCATTACTCAATACAGTGCTATTCAAGGAGAATTGATAGAGCAGCAGCTTTGCGACAGCGGAAAATGGAAGGAAGGACAAATCAAATACGGTGTTAATACCTTCCACCTTCTGCTCCACATGATAGCAAGACCAAGCCATAATATTTATGACGCAAAACGTTCCATTGAGATCAACGGCTTTTATATGAAATTAATGGAGTTGCTCGGAGAAAACGGCGAAGTCCCACCAGCGTGGTATGGTATATATGCGTGGTCTGCTGTTGTAAGAGCCGCAGCATTATTCGGAGACGGAAGAAACGATGAGGGATATTCATCGCTTGATATCTGCGTAACCTACTGCGAAAAAATAAAAAATCTCAAGCCGGGAGATAATCTCGACATCGGAAACGCAGAAGTCTTTAAGGGCGTTAAATACGAGTATACCAAATCGGTTATCATACTTCCCGACGGTTCAAGGGAGCCCGCCTCATTTGATTACAAAATGGAGTTTGATTTCTCGGATTTAGTTTCTTGCCTCACCGCTCAAAGCGGTTGGGAGTGGTTCGACACCGTTCGTAACGAGGAACGTTTTAAGGAGATCGTTCAACGAGCTAAAAGCGCGATTGCAGACAAGTAAAACAAAACACGAAAAAACGGCTGAAAATTCAGCCGTTTTTTCGTTATATGATTCCTTGTATCGCTTCTTTTTCGTACTGGCGGGTATAAAGGGAATTATAGTAGCCCTTTGCCCTCATCAGTTCCTTATGCGTTCCCTGCTCGACGATCTTTCCGTCCTTTACGACGATTATGACGTCGGCGTCGCGTACCGTTGAAAGTCGGTGTGCGATGATGAACGAGGTTCTGCCTTCGGTCACCTTTGTCAGCGCCTTTTGGATTATCTGCTCCGTCATTGTGTCAACGGACGAGGTTGCCTCGTCGAGTATCAGAACTCTCGGCTCGCCGATTATTGCGCGTGCGAAGGAAATAAGCTGTTTTTCGCCCGTTGAGAGCAGGTCTCCGCCCTCTCCGACCTCGCTGTCGAGTCCTTTGTCCATCTTTTCGACGACCTTATCGGCAGATACCGTGCGAAGTGCTTCCCACATTTCCTCGTACGTTGCGTCGGGCTTACCGTAGCGCAGATTTTCGCGCACGCTACCCGAGAATAGGTGAGGTGCTTGCAGAACGTAGCCGATGTTTGAGTGCATCCAAAGCTGCGAGCGCTCACGCAGGTCGCGTCCGTCGACGAGCACTCTTCCCTCGGTCGGCTCGTACAGACGGCAGACGAGGTTTACGAGCGTCGATTTGCCCGCGCCCGTTTCACCTACTATCGCCACGCGCGTTCCCATCGGGATATTCAGCGAGAAGTTTTCAAGCACCTGCTCCTCGCCGTCGGGATAGGTAAACGATACGTTTTCAAAGGCGATATCGCCGTGTATCGGCTCCCAGTTTTCCTTTTTCGGATAGAAGGTGTCGCCGTACTTTTCGATGACCTCGGGGGTATCGATGACGTCGGACTTCGTTTCAAGGAGCTTCGTTACGCGCTCGATGTTTACTCTCGTATTGACGAGAGTGCTTATCGCGTCGATTACCCAGAGAAGGGGGTTAAGGAGACCCTGCGCGTACGACATAAACGCCGAAAGCTTACCTACCTTGAACGCCTGCTCCTGCGTAAGTATTCCTCCGCGCCAGAGCACGAGCGCAAGCGCGATGAACGAGAAGAACGACACGCTCGACCACAGAAGCACTCTGAAGCGGGTAACGGATACCGACGTGCGCTTCATTTTAAGAGTATCCTGCTTGAATTCCGAGGATATTTTATCCTCAACGACGAGCGTCTTTATCGTCTTTGCGCCGACTATTGCTTCGTTATAGTCACCCGAAATCTTCGAGTTAAGCTCTCTGACGCTTCTGTTAAGCACCGTCAGCTTATTGAGACACAGTGCGATAAGCAGTGCCGCCACCGGCATCACTGCCAGGACGCAGAGCGCAAGCTTCGCGTCGATCGAGAACATTACAATGATCGCTCCGACCATATAGGCGAGGTTCCAGATGCTGTCCATCAGCACCCAGGAAACAAGCTCACCGATACGCGCCGTATCGGACATTACTCTTGAATGGATATATCCGACGCTGTTCTGGTTGAAATAGGAGAACGAAAGCGTCTGCAGGTGGTTGAAGCAGACCTTTTTTACGTCGTGTCCGATATTCATTTCGACGTAGCTTGCTAAGTACATCGTTCGCGTGTTCGACGCGACCTGTATTCCGAGAGCAAGTATATACAGTCCTATGAATATCGGTAGACCCTTCAGCGTTTCTTCGACGACGAAATTATCTATCGCGTACTGCTGGAAGAGCGGGATCGAAATGTCGATTATGCTTCCGACGATGCCGAGAACGAGCATTGTGATAAGCTTGCCCTTATAGGGCTTGAGATAAGGGATCAGCTTCGGAATGCCGAAGTGCGGGAGATGCGTATACTGCTGATCTATTTTCTTCTGCTTACTCATTACGCCACCTCCCCGTCAATGTCGTCGGGATCGGACATCTGGATAGTATATATCTTTTTATATATGCCGTCCTCTTTTTGCATAAGAGTATTATGATCGCCCATTTCGGCAATCCTGCCGTGCTCGAGGACGATTATAAGGTCGGAGTTCATCAGCGTTGCCGTTCTGTGCGAAATGAGGAACACCGTACTGTCTCCGAGGTTAGTTGAAAGCGCGTTTCTTATCTTCGCGTCGGTCTCGGCATCGACTGCCGAAAGCGAGTCGTCAAAGATCATTATCGGCGCGTTTTGCGTCAGCATACGGGCTATCGCCGCTCTCTGCTTCTGTCCGCCCGAAAGCGTTACGCCCTTTTCACCGACGAAGGTATCGTAGCCGTCGCTGAACGACATTACGGTCTCATCGAGACTCGCTATCGCCGCCGCGCGGCGCACCTCGTCCATATTGACGGTATCGGACGTTATTGCGATATTCTCCGCAAGAGTACGCGAGAAGAGGTACGGCTCCTGAAGAACCGTTCCGACGTTTCTTCTTATATGCTTTGCCTTTATGTCCTTGATGTCGGTTCCGTTTATCGTGATCCTGCCGCCGCTGCCGTCGTCGGGGAGGTCGTAAAGACGTCCGAGCAGGTGCATAAGCGTCGATTTACCCGAGCCGGTTCCGCCGAGGATTCCGACGGTGCTTCCCGCCTTTGCGGTAAAGGATACGTTATGCAGTAGCTCCGGGCAGTTATCGTAGCCGAAGCTGACGTTATCAAACACTATGTCGCCGTGGAGATCGGGCTCGGTTGCCCCCTCGCGGTCGCTTTCCGACTCGGAGTCTAAAATATAGGAAAGACGTTCGAGCGATATACCCGCCTTGCTCATTTCCGATATCATTCTGCCGAGGCGTCGGATAGGCCAGGACAGCATCGCGTTATAGGATATGAACGCGATAAGCTCACCAGACGTCATACCGTCGTTTACGCAGAAGTTTACGCCGAGAATTACTATCAGCATTATCTGCAAGCCCGAGAAAAGATCTCCGAGCCCCCAGAACATTGATGTGAGGCGGGAGAGATCCAGCCAGCTCGTAAGGTATTTTTTGTTGAGCTTTGCAAATTTGTCTATCTCGTGCTTTTCACGCCCGAATGAACGTACGACTCGGACACCCGTCAGGTTTTCCTGCGTCGCGGCGGAAAGCGCGCTCTCCGCTTCGTCACACTTTTTGAAGCCCTCGCCTATCTTCTTGCCGAGAAGTGCGGAATAGACGAGTATCACGGGCAGGGTCAGGGTTGCGACTATTGAGAGCTTGATATGCATACTGTACATCATAGTAAGCGAAAGACCAACCTGAAGCACTATCTGCATAATTCCGATAAGCTGTTCGGATAGGAAGTTCTTTACCGTTTCAACGTCCGACGTACAACGCTGGATAACGTCACCCGTCTGATTTTTCATATGCCACGAGAATGGCAGGGTCTGAATGTGGTCGAAAAGAAGATTTCTCATTCTCTCGACGAGCGTCTGCGACGCCTTTGCGTTCGACATTCTCTGAATATAGCGGAATATCGCCGCGGCGGTCGCAACGATCATTACGGCTACGGCAAGAGTCCACAGGTTCTTGCGCAGAAAATCGACACCGCCGATGCCGCCGATAATATCGTTTGCAAATTTAGGCAGTCCCGACGTTTTATCGCCGAGAACCGTGTCAACTGCGTAACGGATTATCTGCGGATTGACCGTGTCAGTCACCGCGACGATTACCGACGCGATTATGCTGACAAGAAAAAACCGCTTGCTTCCGTAAAGGAAATTCACAAGCAGCTTGCCTTTACCGTTTTTCTTTTCTTTCTTGATTTCTTTCTTCATTTTACCTTGGTTCTTGATTCAAAAATTGATGGATAGCACGCCTTCGGAGCACGCTATTGCGAAATTCCGTTCCATTTTTGAGATTCCAAGCTATATTTTAGCATATATGTTGCAATATTTCAATAGTAAAAAGTACTTTATAACAAAAATCCGACCGAAAGGATATTCCCTTTCGATCGGATATGTATTTCAGGGCTTTTCGGTGCAGAGGGCGACAAGGTCGTCGACCGATGCGGTAGCGACGCACTCTACGCTGTCGGATGCGCCGTAGTAGATCTTCACCTCGCCGTTGTCCTCAAGGATCATACCGCCGGGGAAAATTACGTTCTGGCGGAAGCCGTACTCACGTTCGTGCGGAAGCTCGGGAGCGATAAGAGGCGTTTTGCACATACCGATGACCTTGGACGGATCATCAAGGTCGAGAAGCATAATGCCTGCCGTATAGCGTTTATTCCAAGTAAGATCCCACTCGTTCTGTCCTCTGCCATCAAGCTCCTTGTCTACGGCGTGGAAGGTGGTAAGCCAGCCGTACTTCGTTTTTACGGGAGGCGCTGCAGGGCCGATCTTATCGTTCGCGAACGGCACGTGTTCAACGCCGAGGACAAGCTTGGACTCGCCCCAGAACTTAAGGTCGGGGGATTTGGAGAGCCAGATGTCAAAGCGGTCCTTGCCGCGGCTGTATACCGGGAACGGACGTTCGAGACGAACGTAGTAGCCGCCTATCTTTTCGGGGAAAAGAACCATATTACGGTTATCGGGCACCGATGCGCTGATGATCTCAAAGTCGTCAAGGGTATCGTTAAGCTTTGCAATACATCCGCGCAGACCGTGCATAGTATCCATCGCGAGACAGAGATATATCGTGCCGTCAATGGGAATTATACGAGGGTCGTAAAGTCGGAGAATATCGGGATAATCGGGAAACTCCTTACCGGTCAGACTGATTCCGGGAACACCGTCGCCCTGCTCCCAATGCAAATTCACAAGGGGCTTCGGCATAACGTGCCAATTATCTATGCCGTTGTCACTTACTGCGATACCGACAGAGATTCCGCGGTCGTTTCCGTAGCCGTTAGAGCGTTGATCCTCACGCATATTATAGTCGTTGCGGAAGATCATAACGTATTTGCCGTTTATTTTTGCAACTCCTGCGTTGAAGACAAACTGTGCGTTATAGGGAACGTTATCCTTTGTGAGGATGGGCTTTTCTACTTTTTTGATACAGGACGCACCTTTAAGCGTGGGATACCATACGGGCATAGTAATAACTCCTTTTTGTTTTTCTTTTAAGATATCACTTTTATAAAATTCTTTCTACAATAAAATTCATATTTATTATGCGTATTTTCATTTTTTTATGAAATTTGTTGATTATTCTGCGCCGATGTGTTACAATAATTCCGATACTATGGAACACGGAGCGCTTTTACTGTATGAAGGCACGGCTTGCACAAAAGGAATGCGGCAGTCACTCGGGTATCAGCTTAAAGACGAACGATTCTCTCGGCAACTGCTCGCTTCACGGTCACGATTTTTACGAGATAGATATAATCACAGGCGGTAAAGCCGAAACGGTAATAAACGGCAGAAGTGAATTTGCAGAGCGCGGAGCCGTGTACTTTATGACGCCCGAGGACTTTCACGAATACAACGAGCTTGAGGGGCTCAATGTAATGAATATACAGTTCTTTGGAGATGACGTATCCAGCAGCCTGCTCCGTCCGCTTGCCGACGGGGAGAAGCGCAGTTTTTTGCCCGACGGGGACGGATTTGAGCTTATATGCAAGCTTTTCTTTGTGATGCAGAAAAGCACTGCGATCGGCAGTGCGGCGTCAGAGATACTGCCAAGATTGCTCGAATCTGTTTTAACCGTACTCGGAAAGTGCGTTGGCGACTCAGACGATGAAAAAAGGCACACACCGCCCGATATACAGACGGCTCTCGTATATATTCAGGAGCATTTCAGGGAAAATCCGCCGCTATCGAGCGTTGCCGCTCTGCTATCGCTGAACGAAAGGTACTTCTGTACGAGGTTCAAGAAATACACGGGGCGCACGTACAAGGAATATCTGCGCCGCACAAAGCTCCGATACGCAAGAAAGCTGATACTGTCGACGGATTTTTCAATGACCGAGATATGCGGAAGGTGCGGCTACGTCACGCAATCGCACTTCAACCGCGAGTTCAAGGAAAGATACGGCGTCGCTCCGAGAGATTTAAGAGCAAATAGCCACTATGCCGTTTTTTGACTTCGCAAGAGAACAGCACTTTCTGAACAGGAAAATAAAAGTCCCGCAAAAGCGGGACTTTTTTCAGTTTTCGTTTTCTTCCGATATGGGAACCGGAATGAAGCCCTCTACCATACGGCTTTTCTTGCCGCGGAATTTGAGGTAGAAAAATCCGCCCACCGAGAAGATGACGGCGCCGATGAAGTTTACGAAGAGGTCCTTCATCGTGTCGATAAGGCCTATATCGAGGTAGCCGTTTATCGGCAGAAGCTCACCGTTTACCTCGGTCATTTTTATGCCGTCAACCGTTATGACCTTATTACTGTTCGTCGGGTCGAGCGCAACGGATTTTATTGACGTAATGACGGTGTCCTTCTGCATATCTGTGCCGAGGAACATATCCATACCAAACTCGAAAAATTCCCACAAAACGCCGACGGTCATCGAGAAGCAGAACGCCGCGATGACTACGTATATCGGCGAAAGCTCAAAGCGGAATTTTTTGTTTCTGTTAAGCAGGTCTACAAGCGATATTCCGACTCCGACACAGATGAAGCCGTTCAGCGTATGAAGCATAGTATCCCAACCGGGAACTCGGACGTAAAAGCTTGCAAGCTCGCCGAGGATCGTATGCGCGAATATGAAGCACATTACGACGATCTCGAGCGTTGTCGGAAGGTCGACCTTGAAGGTCTTTTCGACAAAGGACGGAGCAAGAAGCATTACTATAGTCAATGCACACATTCCCGCGCTTTCATAGTTTCCGAAAAGTATTGAGAGGATAAGAAGTATCAGCGCGATCACGCGGAGCGTGACATAGACTGCAAAACTGACCTTATTCTTCTTTATTTCGGCAACGAGTATGTCTTTTTTTCTTATTCTTTTCTTTTTCTCTTTCATTTTCAATCCTCAAGGGAGAACGGGGTGAAAACACCGTTTTCGTATATAAGTCCGCCGCGCTGTGTTCCGCCCTTCGGAATAGATACCGAGCCGGGGTTTATATAGGTGAACGAGCCCATATCGCGTCTTTCGGCGACGTGTGTATGTCCGCCGAGAAGGAACGCGCCGTTCTTTATTTTCGGCGGGTTTTCGGGTGAATATTTATGACCGTGAGTTGCGAAGATCTCGGTCTCTCCGTCGTATATTACGGCGCTGTCGCTTAAAACGTCGAAATCCAGCACCATCTGGTCGACCTCGGCGTCGCAGTTTCCGCGCACGCAGATAAGCTTGCCCGCGAGCGGATTAAGCATCGAGATGACCTCCTTCGGTGCGTAATCTCTCGGCAGGTCGTTTCGCGGACCGTGGTACAGTATATCTCCGAGCAGAAGTATTCTGTCGGGGTTTTCCTTGTTTATTACCTCGACGAGCTTTTTACAGTAGTACGCCGAGCCGTGTATATCGGATGCAATTATCAGTTTCATTTTAGCTCCTTAACTCCTTAAAAACTGCCGAAATGCAGGTCATAACGTCGCTCGGAAGCACGCTTTCCTCCGCCATAACGCTTGACGCGGCAAGTCCCGCTTCGCTGTGAATGATAGCTCCGCAAAGCGCGGCGTCGTAAGGGGCAAGTCCCTGTGCCGAGAGCGATGCGATAATGCCCGACAGGACGTCGCCCGAGCCGCCTTTAGCGAGTGCGGAATTCTCGCGGTCGAGCGTCATACATTTTCCCTCGGGAGAAGCGATGACGGTTATCGAGTCCTTTAAAACCGTTACGCAGTTATACTTTTTTGAAAAGTCGAGAGCGACTCTTTCGCGGTTTTCCTTTATCTCCGAAATGCTCTTTTTGGTGAGCCGAGACATTTCACCGACGTGCGGCGTGATTATCGGTATTTTTTTCGCGTTCAGGAGCTTTTCGGGGCAGATTTTGATGCTGTTTAGAGCGTCCGCGTCGATTATCAGCGTGTTTTCATAATTTGAAAGCAAGGCACTTTCTACCGCTTCGGTATCAAAGCAGTCGGTCATTCCGATTCCGACGAGAACAGCATCACTTTTGAGGATATTCTTCATCTTCGAAATGAAGCTTTCCGAGCTTATTGCGCCGTTTTGGTTTTCATCTATCGGCTGATACACTATTTCGGGACGGCGTGACGCCGCGGCAGATATTACCTTTTCGGTCGAACACAGACGGCAGATGCCGACGCCGCTTCGGAGCGCGGCTTCGCAGGAGAGAATAGGTGCGCCTCTGTATTTTTCAGAGCCGCCGACGACTGTCAGCGTACCGAAAGTACCCTTATTTGCGCTCTTTTCGCGCTTCGGGAGAAGCGTTTTTACGAGATTTTTTATCATAGTTTTTTTATGATTTCCTTGAAGGTATTTCCTCTGACTTCGAAATTCGGGAATGCGTCGAAGCTTGCGCACGCAGGGGAAAGAAGGACCGTATCGCCGTCCTTTGCCTCGTTATGCGCCGCCATTACCGCGTCTCTGAAGTCGGGCTTTTCGATTATCCTTATAGCGTCAACCGTATAGTCCTTATGGCTTATCAGCGCGTCCTTTATCTTTTGCGCGGTCGCGCCCGTGAGGACTACCGTTTTCGCTTTTTTTAGAAGCACGTCGGCAAGCGGCTCGAACGGTATCTTCTTATCGTATCCGCCGCAGATCACTATCACCTTTTCCTTAAAGGAATTGAGCGCGGCGGCGCTTCTCGTAGGTGAACTGTCTATCGAGCTGTTATAGTAGCTTACGCCGTTCAGACGGCGCACAAGCTCGATGCGGTGCTCAACTCCGCCAAAGGTCTTTGCGACCTTTTCAAATACCGCGTCGTCGACGATGCCGTCCAGAGCGCAGATTATGCCGCAGTAATTTTCGATGTTGTGTTTACCGGGGATAAGAATGTCATCGGTATTAAGAACCGTTCTTCCGTTTACGGTTATTTTGCCGTCCTCCACCTTTGCGTAGCCGTTCAGAAAATAACGGACTTCAACGCCCTCGGGGGCGTCTGAACCGAGGTTCTTCGTCACCCCGTTTTCGCCGTTAAGAACGAGGACGGAGCCGGGCTTTGCGTTAAGATATATGTTCTTTTTCGCCTCGACGTACTCCTCCATTACCTTATGGTAATCGAGGTGGTTCGGCGAAAGGTTGGTAATGAGCGAAATGTCGGGCGAATGCTTCATCGTATGAAGCTGGAAGGATGATAACTCGACTACCGCAAAACAGCTTTCGTCCATTTTACCGACCTCGGGCAGAAGCGGCTTTCCTATGTTTCCGCCGACGAAAACCTTGCTTTCACCGTACTGCTCGCAGAGGCATTTATAGATGAGCGTCGTTGAGGTCGTTTTACCGTCAGAGCCGGTGACACCGATTATTTTACAGGGGCAGTCCTCAAAAAACTGCTCCATTTCGCTCGTCAAGACAGCGCCCTTTTCAACTGCTTCTGAAATTTCGGGCAGGTCGTAGCGAAGCCCGGGCGCTTTGAAGATGACGTCGGCGTCGATGTTAGAAAGATATCCCTCTCCGCAAACGAAATTTACGCCCTGCTCTCTGTATGCCTTGACTGCTTCGGGCAGGTTATCAAACTCTTTTTTATCCCTTGCGGTAACGACTGCTCCGCGTGAAAGGAGCCACGGAATAAGGGGCGTATTCGAGATTCCGAGTCCTATTACCGTGACCTTTTTGCCGTTAAAGTTCTTCATATTATCTCTTTCTGACAAGCTTATTAAGTGTTTCGTTTAGAGCTTTTGAAAAGATTTCTACCTCTTCTTCGGTATTGTGAGCAGAGAGACTTACCCTTACCGTCGAGTCGGCTTTATCGGGGGTGTGTCCGAATGCCGTCAGCACCGCACTCGTTTTCAGCTTCTTCGACGAGCAGGCAGACCCTGCCGAAATATATATTCCCTCGCTTGAGAGCGCGCGGACAAGCACCTCGCTCTTAACTCCGTCTGCCGTCAAGCTTATTATATGCGGCAGATATTCGTTTTTCGGCACGTTGACCGTCACTCCCTCGGGAAGAAGAGATACGAGCTTTCCACGCAGAGACGAAACGTATTCGTAATTTTCGTTTATTTTATTCTTATGCTCCGATATTGCGGCCGAGAACGCCGCAATTCCGGGAAGATTTTCGGTTCCCGAACGAAGTCCCTGCTCCTGACCGCCGCCGAATATTACGGGGCTTATCTGCTTTTTCGTCAGAAGCGTATTTTCGCATATAAGCGCTCCTACACCCTTCGGAGCTCCGATCTTATGTGCGCTTACCGTAAGCAAGTCACAGCCGAGCTTCGATATATTTATCGGGAGCTTCATATACGCCTGGATCGCGTCACAATGCGTTACCGCGTTCGGGCAATGCTTCTTGACTTCAGTAAAAACGCTTTTAACATCGTACAGCGCGCCCGTTTCGTTATTGACGAGCATTACCGAGACGAGCACCGTTTCGGGGGTTAGAGCCGAAATCAGCTCGTTCATATCTATTACACCGCCCTTGGTTGAAAGGCGGACGACGTCTGCACCGTTTTTCTCTGCTTCCATAATCGGAGAAAGAACCGCCGGGTGCTCGCTGTCCGTCGTTATTATTCTCGGCTTGAAGCGGTAATTTTTTGCGTTTAACACGCCCGTTACCGCCATATTGTCGGCTTCGGTACCGCTTCCCGTAAAGAAAACGGTATAATTTCCGCGCGGACGGACTCCGAGCGACGAGAGAACTGCGTTTCTCGCCTCGGTCAGGATCGCTCCCGCCGAAACGCCTCTGCCGTGTACCGACGACGGGTTGCCGTATTCCTCGGTCATCACCTTATACGCTATGTCTGCCGCGCTTTTCAGCACCCTTGTCGTTGCGCTGTTGTCAAAATAAATATCGTTCATTATTTGATCTCGATATATCCTGCAATTTTGATTACAGTATCGTAATGCTCATTAAAAAGCTCCGCCTTTGCCGTGTAAGTGAGAAGATAGACGGTTTCGCCCTTGATGACTACTATCTGCATAAACTTATATTCTGCGCCCGTTACGGTTGCTGTATAGATATACTTCTTCGCCTTGAGCTTCGAAACGAGCATATTTGCGCCGTTGCCGTCCTCGTCGTAGGTCATATTGGGGAAGGTCTTAAGAAATTCTGCGCTGTAATAGTCCCAGAATTTGTCGAGAAGCTCCTTTTCCTCGGTCTCGCCCTCGGAGGTCTCGGAATTGATAAGCGATTTATCAAGCTCGAAGCTCATAAAGGAAATATTCGAGGAGTCGTTTTTCGACGCTCTCGCACTCGTTACACCCGTCGACATATCGACTATCCAGCTCTCGGGTACGTAGAGAGTATGGTCTGCGTTCTTGTTCGACGCTCTCTTGTAGCCCGCAGGAACGAAGTCATCCTTGCTTCCGCAGGATACTGTGCCAAGCACGAGAACGACTGCAAAAAGAGCGATAATTATCTTTTTAAGTGACTTTTTCATTATATGTTTTCTCCGTTAGATATTATTAATCACTTTATATTATACTACCGCTTTTTACTCTTGTCAATTAAAGCACAAAAATGTAACAATTTTTCTTTATCGCTTGAAGTTGTATTCGAAAGGTGGTATAATAATTTATTGGAAATACTTTTTCGGAGGCAAATATGACAAAGGTAGATATATATTCGGGCTTCCTCGGCGCAGGAAAGACCACGCTTATCAAGAAACTCATCAAGGAAGCTTATGCAGGACAGAAGATCGTTCTTATCGAAAACGAGTTCGGCGAGATCGGTATCGACGGCGGATTTCTTAAGGAGGCAGGCATTGAGATAACCGAGATGACTTCAGGAT
>CAZVVM010000039.1:0-15603 GCA_964630635.1 uncultured Ruminococcus sp.
TATTATACCAGATCTTAGGGTGTTTGTCGACTCTACTTACAGTATAACATTCCAATTCCCAAACAATCAGGTAATCATGAAACTCACAAAAAACACAAACATCCTAATAATAGGCCTTGGACTTATGGGCGGCTGCTACGCAATAGGTCTCAAGAAAAACGGCTATAAAGTATCCGCAATAACACGCTCACAGTCCTCTATCGACTACGCACTTGAAAACGGCATCATAGATCACGGCACGACAAAGATCGACCCCGACCTTATAGGAAACGCCGATCTTATCGTCTTCGGTCTCTACCCCGCAGTTTTCATCGACTGGATAAAGGAAAACCAGCACCTCTTTAAACCGAACGCGCTCATCACCGACGTAACGGGCGTAAAAACCTCAATAGTCTACGAAATACAAAGCATTCTCCGCCCCGACGTCGAATTCGTCCCCGCGCACCCGATGGCAGGACGCGAGGTCTACGGCGTGCAAAATTCGAGAGGCGTAAACGTGTCGGAAGCAAACTTCATCGTCACCCCGACCGATAAAAACACCGAAGAAAACATCGAAACGGTAAAACAGCTCGGCGCAGAGATCGGCTTTGCAAAAATCTCAATTCTCACACCCGAAGCACACGACGAAATGATCGCGTTCCTGTCACAGCTCGCGCATTGTCTTGCCGTCGTGCTGATGACCTGTAACGACCTCAATAACCTCGAAGACTATACGGGTAACTCGTTCCGCGACCTAACCCGTATCGCACATATAAACGAAAATATGTGGAGCGAGCTTTTCATGATGAATAAAGAAGCGCTTCTGCACCAAATGAACCTCTTTTCAAAGCAGTTCGACAAGCTGAAAAAGCAGCTTGAAGATGGCGACGCAGACGGTATGAAGGAAATGATGAGAAAGTCTACCGTCCGCCGCGATAAATTTGATAAAAAGTAATCCCCGCAAAAGAAAGGAAACCCGCACCATGAATATGGAATTCTACCGCAAATTACCGATACCGAAGGACATAAAGGAGCAGTACCCCCTCACGTCCGACCTCGCCGCACTCAAGGCGAAGGAGGACGAGGAGATAAGAAAGGTATTCACGAGCGAATCGGATAAATTTATGCTCGTCATCGGTCCCTGCTCTGCCGACAACGAGGATTCGGTGATCGACTATATATCGCGCCTGCGCACAGTACAGGACAAGGTATCCGATAAGATCGTAATCGTGCCGAGAATCTATACGAACAAACCCCGCACGACGGGCGAAGGATATAAGGGAATGCTCCATCAGCCGAACCCGAACGAGCGCCCCGATATGCTCAAGGGAATAATAGCGATCCGCGCGCTCCATATGAGAGCCCTTAAAGAAACGGGCTTCTCCTGCGCCGACGAAATGCTCTATCCCGAAAACCACCGCTACCTCTCCGACGTGCTTTCCTACGTCGCAGTCGGAGCGCGCTCGGTCGAGGATCAGCAGCACCGCCTCTGTGCAAGCGGACTTGACATTCCCTGCGGAATGAAGAACCCGACGAGCGGAGACATTTCCATAATGCTCAACTCGATCGTTGCCGCACAGCATTCGCACACCTTCATCTACCGCGGCTGGGAGGTCAAATCCCTCGGCAACCCCTTCGCACACGCAATCTTGCGCGGCTACGTTGACGACCGCGGCGTTTCACATCCGAACTATCATTACGAGGATCTCATAAACCTTTACGAAGCATACAGCGCAAAGGGACTTTCCAATACCGCAGTCCTCGTCGATACCAACCACGCAAACTCGGGCAAAAAGTACCTTGAGCAAATAAGAATAGCGAAAGAGGTGCTTCATTCCTGCCGTCATAACAAGGACGTCCGCTCGATGGTAAAGGGACTTATGATTGAAAGCTACATTGAGGACGGCTGTCAGAAGATCGGCGAAAACGTCTACGGCAAGTCGATAACCGACCCCTGCCTCGGCTGGGAAAAGACCGAAAAGCTCATTTACGACATCGCCGATGCGCTTTAAGAAAGGAGTAAAAAATGTCAGACGAAATGAAAAAAGGCGGCATCTCGGTCGAGACCGAGCATATCTTCCCGATAATTAAAAAATGGCTCTATTCCGATAAGGACATATTTCTGCGCGAGCTTGTCTCTAACGCCTGCGACGCGGTAACGAAGCTCAAGCGTCTGAACTCCCTCGGACACATCTCGCTCGATAACGAGGATTTCCGTATCACCGTAAAGGTCGACAAGGAAGAAAAAACCGTAACGGTCTCCGATAACGGTATCGGAATGACCGCCGAAGAGCTTGACAAGTACCTCTGCAACATCGCACTCTCGGGTGCACTCGACTTCATCAAGAAGTACGAGGGCGAGGGAGAGAATAACGGCATAATCGGTCACTTCGGTCTCGGCTTCTATTCGGCGTTTATGGTCGCGTCGAGCGTAACCGTAAATACGAAGTCATATACCGATTCCCCCGCAGTCCTCTGGGAGTGCGGAGAAAACGGCGAATATACCGTATCGGCTTCCGACAAGACCGAGCGCGGAACCGACATCGTTCTTCACATAGCCGAAAACGAAGAGGAATACCTCTCCGAGAGCAAGCTGAAAAGCATACTCAACCGCTACTGCGCGTTTATGCCCGTCGAGATATATTTCGAGGGCGAAAAGGAAGAGGAAGAAAAGAAGCCGATAAACGATACGACTCCCCTCTGGATGAAAAATCCGTCCGACTGCACCGAGGAAGAATATAATGAATTCTACCACAATGTGTTCGGCGACTTCCGCGACCCGCTTTTCCATATTCACATCAACGCCGACTACCCCCTTAACTTCAAGGGCATACTTTTCTTCCCGAAGATAGGAAGCGAATACGAAAGCTTGGAGGGACAGGTCAAGCTCTACTATAACCAGGTGTTCGTTGCCGACAACATCAAGGAAGTTATCCCCGAATTTCTCCTTATGCTCCGCGGCGTCATCGACTGCCCCGAGCTTCCTCTGAACGTATCGAGAAGCTATCTGCAAAACAGCACCTACGTAAGTAAGGTCTCGAAGCACATCGTCAAAAAGGTAGCAGATAAACTCAATTCTCTCTTCAATACCGAAAGAGAAAAATACGAGGGACTTTGGAGCGACATAAAGATATTCGTCGAATACGGCTCACTGAAGGACGAAAAGTTCTACGGCAGAGTAAAGGACAGCGTGATCTACCCGCTCACGTCGGGCAAGACGGTAACTCTTGACGAGTATCTTGAAAACGCAAAGGAAAAGCACGAAAACACCGTCTACTACTGCACCGACAAGGTAAGTCAGGCGCAGTATATCTCGATGCTCGAAAACGAAAATATCGAGATCGCATATCTTGATAAGGGCCTTGACAATCAGTTCATCTCGATGGTCGAGCAGGATAAGAAGGTCAAATTCCTGCGCGTCGACGCGTCGATAGCAGACGCACTCAAGGGCGACGGAGAAACGGCGGAAAACGAAAAGCTGACCGAGCTGTTCAAAAAGGTAACGGGCGAAAAAACGAAGCTCCGCTTCGAGCCGCTCAAGGGAAATATCCCGGCGATCCTCACCGTTTCGGAGGAAAGCAGACGCTTCGGCGAGATGATGAAGCTCTACGGAATGGGCGATAATATCCCCGCGCCCGAAGACGAGCTTATCCTCAATTCAAATTCCGAGACCATATCGCTCCTCGAAAAGAAATATGAAACCGACCCCGAGGGCGCAGAAAAGACAGCAAAGCAGATCTATATGCTCTCCGCCCTCTCTCAAAGAGGACTCAACGCATCGGAGCTGAATGAATTTCTTACCCTTTCCTACGAAAGCATAAACGAAGGAATAAAGTAACGTGTCGGACGGTAAGATAAACGCACTTTTTAACGGAGCAAGCGAAATAAGGGCAAAGCGAATTGCGTTAAGCGAAAAAACGCTTTCCTATATATCGGAGCTTGCCGAGGTGCTTTGCGACGAGGCGGGAGAGGACGAAATATTCTTCCGCGACGCGGTTTTCATAAGCCGTTACCGCTCGCTCACCGAGCTTGTTAGCAAGGATAAGGCGGCGCCGTTCAACGAAAACGACGTAAAGACGGTTGAAAAACACTTGAACGAAACGGAAAGAGCATTTTTGTGCCTGTGCCTTTCCGATATACTCGGAATAAAAGGCATCGACGGCTCGGGAACCTTTTTCGACGATCCGCCGAAAACGTCGGGCGAAACGGTAAGCTGTGTAAAAAGCCGACCTTCGGACGACGCGTATCTGTCCTTTGCTTCGGTAATGACCGATCCAAGAGTCAGCTACGCGCACGACCACACAGAGGTCTGCGAAAGCGTATACTACGGTAAGACCGCGTACGGAATACTTCCGCTCCCAAACGCAAGATCACTTGCGCTCAAATACTCGCTCAAAACCGCAAAGCGCGTGAAGATCAAAAATCAGGACGGAACGTATACCGTATTCGCGCTGGTAAAAAAGGACCTCGACATCCCCGACAAGGCGGATAACGCGCATTTCGAATTTACGGTAAATACCAACGACCCAAGCAAAATACTGATCGCGTCCGAAGCGTGCTCAATGACTATAGAAGCTATGAGCTATTCCAAAGAAACGCAGTCCCTTACCGCAACTCTCAAAATATCGGAGGACGGCTTCTGCGGATTTCTCACCTATCTGTCAATCAATTACCCCGATTATATTCCGATCGGAATATACGAGGAAATATAAAACCCGTCGGCGGAGCCGACAAAAGGAGACTAACCAATGGCAATCGAAAACCTGAAAAACGAACTTAACAAATGGCTGATGAGCGACAAGGTCAGCCCTGATATGAAAGACGAGCTCAAATCTATCGCGGATAACGAGGAAGAACTGAAGCTCCGCTTCTCCGCCCCGCTTTCATTCGGCACGGGAGGCCTTCGCGGAACTATGGCGGCAGGAATAGGAAAGATGAACGTCCATACCGTCGCGCAGGCAACGAAGGGGCTGTCCGACTATATCCGCTCACAGGGCGGCGGCTCGGTCGCTATCGCCCACGACACGAGAATAAATTCCGAGCTCTTTGCCCGCATTTCGGCAGAGGTACTTGCGTTTAACGGAATTAAGTCCTTCATATTCGACGGACCTCGTCCGACCCCCGAGCTTTCATTTACGCTCCGAGAGTTAGGATGCATCGCGGGTATAAACATAACCGCATCTCATAATCCGATGGAATATAACGGCTACAAGGTATATTGGTCCGACGGCGCGCAGATAGGCGGCGAACAGGCGAATGCGATCTCCGGCTGTATCTCAAAATGCGATATCTTCTCGGTTGAAAGACTGTCCTTTGAAGATGGCGTCAAGAACGGACTCATTACCGTTATCGGTAACGAGCTCGATGAAAAATATATAAATAACGTCCTCGGCGAGCGTGTAAATCCGAACGCCATCAAGGAGCAGAGCGATATGACGATAGTCTATACGCCTCTCCACGGCGCGGGCTATAAGCTCGTTCCCGAGGTGCTCCGACGCGCCGGCATAAAGACCGTTATAGCAGTTCCCGAGCAGAGCACGCCTAACGGCAAATTCCCGACCGTGCGCTTTCCGAACCCCGAGTTCCCCGAGGCGTTTGAGCTGGGCGAAAAGCTTGCATCCGAAAACGGATGCGACCTTATAATCGCAACGGACCCCGATGCCGACAGAATGGGCATTACGATCCGCGACGGCGACGGCTACCTCTCCCTTACGGGAAACCAGGTCGGTTGCCTGCTTCTCGACTATATAATCACCGCGTACCGTGAAAACGGCGGAATTCCGTCCGACGCTTACGCAGTAAAGAGCATCGTATCAACCGAGCTTGCGAGCTTGATATGCAAGGCAAACGGCGTAAAGATGCACGACGTTCTCACCGGCTTCAAGTATATAGGCGAGGTAATAAAGAATCACGAGAAAATGGGCTTCGGCACGTATCTTCTCGGCTTCGAGGAAAGCTACGGCTACCTTAAAGGCACCTACGCACGCGATAAGGACGCAGTCGTCGCGGCTCTGCTTGTGACCGAAATGGCAGCTTATTACAGAGGCAAGGGAATGACGCTCAAAAACGCGCTCGATTCACTCTACGAACGTTACGGAAATTATGACGAATCCGGATCCGCCTTCTACTTCAAGGGCTCCGACGGCAAGGAGAAGATGGCGGCTATGATGTCACAGCTCCGTAATAATCCGCCCAAAACTATCGCAGGCGAGACGGTTACCGTGGTAAGAGATTACCTGAACGGCACCATCACGGACCTTTCAAGCGGTAATCGGGAGGAAACGGGACTTCCCTCGTCAAACGTCCTCTACTATACGACGGAAAACTGCGTGTTCGTCATCCGCCCGTCGGGCACCGAGCCGAAGATAAAGCTCTACTTTATGGCAAAGGGTAATTCCTTCGAGGAAGTGGAAGCGCGCCTCTCGTCCTGTAAAGCCGACGCGGAAAATCTTATAAAGGCATAAAAATACCCGTCACGCGCGAAACGTGACGGGTTTTCCTTTTACTCCAAAAAATTCGACGCACCTTGTAGGGTGCGACAACCTCGGGAACCCCAACCTCGACGCACCGTTCCAAAGGGATGTAACATCGTTCCCGCACGGGAGGAAAAATCCATCCCATACAAATAGCATATTGAACGTTAATTTGTAGGGACCGGCGTCCTCGACGGTCCGCTGCTCCCACGCTCACTCTGTTAAAAAACGCCTAAATGCTTTGCCACAATTTTGTAGGGCGGGGGCTTGCTCCCGCCGCGCAAAAACAATGTTACTTCCCTTTGAAAACGGCGGGAGCAAGCCCCCGCCCTACGAACAACGCGGCAAAATTGTAAAATATGATCCACAAAAACATAATAACCTATTTACTACACACTTGACATAATCCCTTTTTTATGTTATCCTATTATATATAATATGTAACCGAAAGGAAACACATCATGGCAAAAGTAATTGAAGATGCAATAATCGTACACAAGACAGAGGTCGTTTTCTACGACAAGGATGAAGACAGACACTACCGTCTCAACGCAAAGAACATCGTAAAGGTAGTTTACGACTACGCAATATACAAGACCTTCTTCGGCCTTAAAAAGGAGCTTGAGGAAAGAATCGTATTCACGATAAACGATCCCGATATTCCCGAAGAGCTTATCGTCTGCGAGCACAACGAACCGAACTTCCGCCGCTTCAGAGGAGGACTTCGTACTTTCGCAGAAGAAAATAAGGTAGCCATCGAAATCAAGGACGTAGAGGGCAATATTACAAACAATTAATGATCGAAAGGGGTGTTAATTAACGCCCCTTTTTGTAACTTTGTGAGGAAAGTTATGACGGAATCCGAAGCGCTATTTTCCGATTTCAAAACCGAATATAACTTCCCTCTCGACTACGAGCAGAGCGAGGCGTGTAAGACCGTCGACGGTAAGGTTTTGCTTCTGGCAGTGCCGGGAAGCGGAAAAACGACGGTTATGATAGCCCGCCTCGGCTATATGACGCGTGTTTGCGGAATAGACCCGCGAAGCATTCTCGCAATAACCTACAGCGTCGCGGGAACGAAGGAAATGCAAAAGCGGTACCAAAAGGCGTTCGGCTCCTGTGACGTCGAGTTCAGAACGATAAACGGCTTCTGCGCGACGATGATAAACCGATACGAAAAGGTCAAGGGGCGTAAGGCATTCGAGCTTATCGACAAGGACGAAAGCGTCAGCTCGATCCTACGCACGGTAATGACGGAGCAAGGGATATTCCCGACCGAAAACGACCTGCGAGAGGTCAAGACCGCGATAACGTACTGTAAAAACAGTATGCTCGACGATAGCGAGATCGAAAAGGAGATACGCCTCGAGGGCAAAAACTTCGCAGATATATACCGCGCGTATGAATCGTATAAGCGTGACCGACGCTTAATGGACTACGACGACCAGCTCGTCTACGGCTATACGATACTCAAAAACCACCCCGAGGTAAACGCCGTATACGCCGACCGCTTCAAATACGTCTGCGTCGACGAGGCACAAGATACCTCAAAGCTCCAGCACGAAATAATCAAGCTTCTGACCGATAAATGCGGAAACGTCTTTATGGTAGGAGACGAGGACCAGAGCATATACGGCTTCCGCGCCGCGTATCCGAAGGCACTGCTTGATTTCAAAACGACCTATCCCGACGCAAAGATACTGACTATCAGCAATAACTACCGAAGCACGAAAAGCATAGTCAGGTCAGCCGACAGCTTCATAAAGCAAAACGCAGAGCGTCTTGACAAGGGCAAGACGATGAAAACGGAAAACCCCGAGGGCAAGACGCCCGTCCGCGTAAAGCTGACAGACCTGCGTCTGCTTCCCGATTACGTCCGCCGTGTTTCAGCCGAGAAAACGGGCGGCACGACCGCGTGCCTGTTTCGTCTTAACGAATCAATGCTTCCCATAATCGACCTTCTGCACGATAAGGAAGTACCCTTCCGCGTTCGCGGCGGCGACGGACTCTTTTTCACGAGCGCAACCGTCACTGACGTTATAAACATACTTAATTTCGCATCCGACCCGTACGACGGCGAGCTTTGGAAAAAGATATACTACAAGCTTCCCCTCGGCATCACGAAGGCGGAAACCGAGCGAGCCATCGCCTACAACTACGGCGACGGTATGCTCCCGATACCCGATTATCTCTCCACCGCCGTATTTTTAAACGACAAAAAACGTGCGCGTGCAAAGCGCGTCTGGGAGGACGTAAGCCGCATCGCATCGCAGGACACCTACGAGGCGATAAAAACGATATTCTTCTCCCTCGGCTACAACAATAAGCGCTCCGACAAGGTCTCGGAGATAACGAAGCGCAATACCCTGCTCGGGATCGCCTACCGCCGCCGCAACCGTACCGACTTTTTCCGACGTCTTAACGAGCTTGAGGGCGAGGTAAAACGCGGCTCGGTGAGTACTGACGGCATAATACTCTCGACCATACATTCGGCAAAGGGCTTGGAGTTCGACCGCGTACTGCTCTGCGACTGCAAAAACGGCGTGCTTCCGATGACTCCGTACAAAAGCAACCTGCGCGACGAAGAAAAGACCGAGCGCGAGGAGGACAGGCGCCTCTTTTACGTCGGAATGACGCGCGCAAAATCGACGCTTGAGATCGTGACCTGGGAAAGTGAGTTCGGCGCGCGGAGCTCGGGCTTTGAATTTCCCGATGACGTTTTTGAGCCGAAAAGGACGACAAAAACGGCTCAAAACAGCACGTTTTCGCGCCGAAAAACGTCAAAAAACGGCACTTTTTTGACCGAAAAAGACGAGGTATTTCTCGAATCGCTGATGCAGGTCGGCGTCACCGTCAAACATAAGACCTTCGGCGTCGGCAAAATTATTTATCTGAACGGCTCCTTCGCCGAGATAAAATTCGACCGCTATCCCGTATCGAAAACGCTTGACCTAAAAACCTGCGTAATGAACAAGCTTATAACTCCGAAAGGAAGATAATAATATGAACAGATCGAAGATACTGTGCTACAATATCTCCCGTGAAACCCTTGCCGCGCTTACGCGTGAGGCAAAAAAGCTGAATGTCGAGACGCTTTCGGTAGCACCCGAAAGCTACGGACTGCCGCTTCTTTCGATCGCGTCGGGCGTCAAGGCAAACACAAATCCCCTCACCTCAAGCGTCCTGCCCGAAGGAATGCTCGTGTTCGTGAATTTTCCCGACACGATGCTCGACGTATTCCTCAGCGTACTGCGCGAAAAAGGCATCAGAGTATCGCTTAAAGCCATTCTCACTCCGCATAACGCGGTCTGGGACGCACATACATTATATAACGAGCTTTGCCGCGAGCGCGCAGAGCTTTCAAATAAGTAACGCAAGAATGAACAGGCAAACATATGGGCGCCCGAGATTCCGCCTGCGCAAAGCTTCGGCGCTTTTCCGCCGCGTCATCCTGAGCATAGTCGAAATCCGAGCGCAGCGAGGATCAAACGATGCGTAGCAGCGTTTGGGATCTCGGCGGAAAAGTTCGACTGCGGACTTCGTCCTTCGCTCAGAATGACAACGGGCGGATGAAATATCAATAATCACTCCCTTTCAAAAGGACAGGTATATTATGAATAAAGATAACAAGAAGAAAAACGGTGTTGCATCGTTTTTTGTGCGCATACTTCAGGGCTCGCTCATCGGTGTCGGCGGTATTCTTCCCGGCATCAGCGGCGGCGTGCTTTGCGCGATATTCGGCATTTATCAGCCGCTTATGGAGGTGCTTGCCCATCCCATCAAGAACTTCAAAAAGCATATCAAGCTTATAATTCCCGTCGTTATAGGAATCGCCGTCGGATTTCTGGGACTTGCGAAGCTCGTCGAGCTTCTGTTCAAGAGCAATATGGAGGTTGCGACCTGCGTATTCGTCGGACTGATCCTCGGAATGCTTCCGTCGCTATGGCATGAAGCGGGTGAATACGGACGAAAAAAATCGTCCTATATCAGCGGCGCGGTCGCGGCTCTGCTTCTCTTCGGACTTTTCACCTATATTGAGTTCGGCACCGAGCTTTCCATAACCCCCAACCCGTTCTGGTACGCGGTCTGCGGTATATTCTGGGGTCTCGGCGTCGTTGTACCGGGAATGAGCGCGTCAAGCCCGCTTTTGTTCCTTGGGCTTTACGACCCGCTTATGGGCGTTATTACGAGCTTCCTCGATAACGGAGTCGCCTTCGTCAGCGGTAAGCTGTCCTTCACTGAAGCTCTCGGCGGAATGCAGTTCTTGAACGCTATCCCCTTCGGTATTGCGATAATTGCGACGCTCATAGGTCTTGCCAAGCCCGTAAATTATCTGCTTTCAAAGAAGCCGTCGCAGATATATCACACGATATTCGGTATCGTTCTCGGCACTACCCTGCCCGTGCTTTTCTTCACCATCGGTTGGGGAAGCAACGCGGCGCTCAAGGTTGCGTTCATCGTTCTCGGATTCATCGCCGCGTGGCTGCTCGATAAATTGAGCCGAAAATTTGCGGGGGAATGAAAAACCAAACAATAAATACGATGCATCCAAATGGCTCCCCCTTCGGGGGAGCTCCGCGAAGCGGTGAGAGGGCATTGTATCGCCTTTTAATTCCCCCTCTCCGTCGGCTCCGCCGACACCTCTCCCAAAGGGCGAGGCATTATTCACAAAGGACATTAAAATGAAAACACTACTTCTCATTGACGGAAACTCTATACTGAACCGTGCGTTTTACGGCATAAGACCGCTGACGACGGCAACGGGACTTAACACCAACGCCGTTTACGGAATGATGAACATAGTTATGCACCATCTGACCGAAAGGAAGCCCGACGCGGTCGCGGTTGCATTCGACCGCAAGGCACCGACCTTCCGCCACAAGCAGGTTGAAAGCTACAAGGCAAACCGCAAGGGTATGCCCGCAGAGCTTGCCGAGCAGCTTCCGTATGCAAAAAAATGTATGGAGCTTCTCGGTCTTAACGTGCTGGAGCTTGACGGCTACGAGGCGGACGACATTATCGGCACCTGTGCCTTTATGCCCGACTCCGACACGCAGGTCTATATCGTCACGGGCGACCGCGACTCCTTCCAACTTATCCGCGACAATATTACCGTGCTTCTCGCGTCAACGGGCGAGACCAAGATTTTCGACCGCGCGGCGTTTAACGAGAAATACGGCGTTCAGCCCGAGCAGTTCGTTGACGTCAAGGCGCTTATGGGCGACACCTCGGACAACATTCCCGGTGTACCCGGCATCGGTGAGAAAACGGCGCTCAAGCTGATTGCCGACAATTCGTCGCTTGACGGTGTTTACGAGCATCTGCACGACGGTGAGATCAAGGGCGCAACGCTTACCAAGCTTGAAAACGGCAAGGACAGCGCCTATATATCGCAGTTTTTGGCTCAAATAGTGACCGACGTTCCGCTCGGTATTACCCTTTCCGACCTTGAAGCCAAGCCGATGGCAAGGGGCGAAATGAAGAACGTCCTCACCGAGCTTGAATTAAGCTCGATGATAAAGCGCCTCGGTCTTGACAAGGACGAGGACGAAGACACACCCACCTCGGACAACGAAAGCTCCGACTGCTACTGCGGCGGTGAATATAAAGAAATAACCGCGTCCGAGCTTCTTACTCTTGATATTCCCTACTGTGCCGTTTCATTTGAAGATGAATATATAAAGATATACGACGGCAAATGCGGTTACTCCGTTTCGATAAGCGAAAAGGAAGCCATCAAGGACTTTTTCTACGATCTGGGCCGCACCGTTATCGTCAGCGACAGCAAGCGTCTTTGTCTTGATTATGGCAGAGTAACGTGTAAATTCTTCGACGTTACCCTTGCGGGCTACGTCGTCGACACGTCCGAGGGTCATTACGAGCTTGAACGCCTTGCGATAAAATATCTCGGCACGTCTCTCGGCGAGAATTTCGACCGCGCGAAGGTGCTTTACGAGCTTGCCTACGCGCTCAACGAAAAGCTCAAGGAAAGCGGACAAACGGCGCTTTATTACAATATTGAGGAGCCGCTTTCGGGCGTGCTTGCCGATATGGAGCGCATCGGCTTCAAGATAGACCGCAACGGACTTAAGGCGTATTCGGACAAGCTTGCAGTAAGCTGCGAGCAGTACGCGGAGAGCATTTATTTCGAGGCGGGACACGAGTTCAACATCAATTCACCCAAGCAACTCGGCGAGGTGCTTTTCGAGGAGCTGAAGCTCCCCGTTCTTAAAAAGACGAAGACCGGTTACAGCACGGGCGCGGAGATCCTCGAAAAGCTCCGTCCCTATCACACGATAATCGACCGCATTCTCGAATACCGTCAGGCGGCAAAATTAAAGAGCACCTACGGTGACGGGCTTCTTAAGGTTGCTGATGAAAACGGCGTTATCCATTCGTCCTTCAATCAGACGGTGACGGCGACGGGACGTCTTTCCTCGTCGGAGCCGAATTTGCAGAACATTCCGATCCGTACTCCGCTCGGACGCGAGCTTCGCAAGTTCTTTATTCCGCGGAAGGAGAATTACGTTCTTATCGACGCCGACTACTCGCAGATCGAGCTTCGCGTTCTTGCCGCGATATCGGGCGACGAGACTATGATAAACGCATTCAAATGCGGCGAGGATATTCACACCGTTACCGCTTCGCAGGTATTCGGCGTTCCGATAAACGCCGTCACTCCAGAGCTTCGCAAGCGCGCGAAGGCGGTCAACTTCGGTATAGTTTACGGCATTGGCGGCTTCTCACTCGGCGCTGACATCGGCGTTTCGAAATACGAAGCGGACAGATACATCAAGAGCTATCACGAAAAGTATCCACAGATCGACGAGTATCTCAAAGCCGTCGTCGAGGACGGCAAGCGTGACGGTTACGTTACTACCGTATTCGGTCGAAGAAGGTACATTCCCGAGCTTCACGCGTCAAACAGAAATCTTCAGGCGTTCGGCGCCCGCGTTGCGATGAACAGCCCCATTCAGGGCGCGGCGGCTGATATTATCAAGATTGCGATGATAAAGGTCGATAAAGCGCTTAAAGAAAGCGGTCTTGACGCTCGGCTTATCCTTCAGGTTCACGACGAGCTTATTCTTGAAGCGCACAAGGATTGTGCAAACGAAGCCGCAGAGCTTTTAAAACGCGAGATGGAAAACGCAGTCGAGCTTGCGGTCAAGATGGAAGCCGAGGTCGGAATCGGAGATAACTGGTACGACTGTAAGTGATCTCCGCCTTGACAAAGAGCAAAGATTGTGATAGAATAAACTGCTGAAAATAAGTATGGCTCCCCCTTTGGGGGAGCTCCCGCGATAGCGGGTGAGAGGGCATTATGAAGCACATTCCCTCTCCGTCGGCTCCGCCGACACCTCTCCCAAAAGGCGAGGCATTCAAACCCCCGAAAGGAGAATATCATGGCGGACAAAAAAGAAGCCAAAAAAATAATAGCGCAAAACAAAAAAGCCCGCCACGATTACTTCGTCGAGGACACCTATGAGGCGGGAATCGAGCTTTTCGGAACAGAGGTCAAGAGCATTCGCGGCGGCAAGGTCAATCTTAAGGACTCCTTTTGCCGTATAGATAACGGCGAGATGTTCGCATACGGCGTTCACGTCAGCCCTTACGAGCAAGGTAACGTCTTTAACCGCGACCCGCTTCGACCGAAAAAGCTCCTGATGCACAAAAAGGAGATACTCAAGCTTTTCGGTCTCGTCGGACGAAAGGGCTACACGCTCGTTCCGCTCTCTCTGTATTTTTCGGGAAGCCGAGTAAAGGTCGAGGTCGGGCTTTGCGTCGGTAAAAAGCTTTATGACAAGCGCGACAGCGACGCCGAGCGTCAGGCAAACCGCGATATTGACAGAGTTATGAAAACCAACCGTTACGAGTGAGGTTATATTATGATAGCAAAAGAAATCGATCTAAAGCTTGATTACGAAAAAGCCGGCTTGAAGAAGCCGACCGTTACACCGAGCTTTGTCGGATTTATTCCGAAAAACTACGAAGAATACTGTGAGGACAGACGCCGCCCTGCGGTTCTCGTTCTGCCGGGCGGCGGATACCGTTACACCTCCGAGCGTGAGGCAACTCCCGTAGCACTTGAGTTTCTCACCTGCGGCGCGGCTGCCTTCGTTCTTCGTTATTCCGTTTCGCCCGACCGTTTTCCGACCTCGCTTTGTCAGGTGTATGCCGCGATAAGGCAGATAAGGGAAAACGCTAACGAGTGGAATATTGATCCCGATAAGATCACCGTTATCGGTTTCTCGGCAGGCGGACACCTTGCCGCGTCAAGCGGTGTTCTCTGGAATTCCGACGTAATTAAAAAATGCGGCTTTGAGGGCGAAGATCACAAGCCGAACGGAATGATCCTGTGCTATCCCGTTATAACAAGCGGCGAAAAGGCGCACAGAGGATCGTTTGAGCATCTTCTCGGAAGTGATGCCGACCCTAAAATGGTCGAGTATCTTTCCCTTGAAAAACGCGTCAGCGCCGACACGCCGAGGGCGTTCATCTGGCACACTTACGAGGATACGACGGTTCCCGTTGAAAACTCGATGATGTTTGCAAATGCACTTATTAGCAACGGCGTTCCGATCGAGCTTCATATCTATCCTCATTTCAGACACGGTCTAAGTCTGGCAAATGATCTTCTGTGTACCGACTACACGCCGAGAATATCTAAGGTTGCATCCTGGATAGCTCTCGCTAAGGAATGGCTGATGAAAGATTAAACGGGGCGGTTTTCGCCCCATATATGGGTCCGTAAAGGTTTCGACGGGGATCCAGATGCGAGGTAAGCGAGCAGAGCTGAGGCAACCTCTTAAAAGGCCTCACTTAAAATTAAACGCTAATAACGAATTAGTAGCTGCCTAACGGCAGGCCGCGGCTTAATTAATGCCGCCCGTTCCCCCGAGAGTACTGCGGCTCGGTAAGGAGCGTCATTCAGCAGTGAACGTGCGCGGTGAGTTGCTCTTATAGCCGCCACGGATAAAAGAGCTGCCTCCCCCGATCTTTGTCGGTTCGGCGACGGGGAGGGAGATATTCGGACCGAATACGCTCGTAGAAAGCTTCGTGGAAAGATTTTCGGACAGGGGTTCGATTCCCCTCGGATCCACCAAATGGACATTGCACGAACACCTACTATTTCAAAGGCGGTTTCGCCATA
>CAZVVM010000040.1:0-14743 GCA_964630635.1 uncultured Ruminococcus sp.
TGAGCTCAACGTCGAGCTTAACACCCTTTTCTTCCTTCATCTTATCGATGAGCTCTTCGAAGTACTTCTTACCGACTTCCATAACGACGTCGGAGTACATCTGAATAAATCTTCTGTAGCAGTCATATGCCCAACGAGCATTGCCGGACTTTTTAGCCATAACCTCAACAACGTCCTCATTAAGACCGAGGTTAAGGATGGTATCCATCATACCGGGCATCGAAGCACGAGCACCGGAACGAACGGAAACGAGAAGGGGATTCTCGAGGTCACCGAACTTCTTGCCGGTAACAGCTTCCATCTTTACGATGTAGTCCATGATCTCAGCCATAATTTCAGAGTTGATCTGACGGCCGTCCTCATAGTACTGAGTACAAGCTTCGGTCGAAATCGTGAAGCCCTGGGGAACAGGAAGACCGATGTTGGTCATCTCTGCGAGGTTTGCGCCCTTACCGCCAAGGATCTCACGCATATTTGCGTTACCCTCGGAGAAGAGGTAGCAATACTTTTTTGCCATAGTTATAATTCCTCCAATTAATTATTCGCAAAATTTACATTTTGTCCACCCGATATTTTAACATAAAATTACTAATATTTCCATCGTTTTCAAAATTGTTTACAAACTTTTAATAAATTGAAACGGCTGTTCAAAATTACAATTCCATTCATTAAATTATTGTGCATATTACCGACTGTTTCAATGATTTTCGTCGTAAACCGGCAGAATCAAACGCACATTATAATTTAATTGTAAATTTATTTCTGTCTTAAACAATTTCGACTTGAAAATTTGAACAAACTGTAATATAATATCCGTAAGCGGACGAAAGTCCGCCTTTGGTCGTTCTCAAAATATCAACAAAAGGAACAGCTATGGCTAATATTTTTGACTTGTTTAAGAAGATAGAATCGGAGCGTGCGCCCGTCAAACCCATCACGCACATTCTGGCAGGACTCGGCAATCCGGGTAAGGAATATGAAAGAACCAGACACAACGCCGGCTTTATGGCTCTTGACCTGTATTGTCAGAAAAACAGCATTAGCGTTACCCGCGCAAAGTTCAATTCACTCACTGCGGAGGCGGATATCGGCGGCAATAGAGTCCTTATAATGAAGCCGCAGTTATATATGAACCGTTCGGGCGAGGCGATCCGTGACGCAGCAAACTTCTATAAAATTCCGCCTGAAAACATAGTTGTGATTTCCGATGACGTACAGCTTGACGTCGGAAAGCTCCGCGTACGCAGAAAGGGAAGCGATGGCGGCCAGAAGGGGCTTCGTGATATTATCTACCAAATGAACAGTGATGCGTTCCCTCGCATCAGAATCGGCGTCGGCAAATTGCCTGCGGGCGGCAATATGATAAACTGGGTCCTCGGCAAGATCCCGAGTGAACTTAATAATGACTTTAACACCGCACTGAACAACGCCGTTGACGCAATCCCGCTTCTGATCGAAGGAAAGATAGACGACGCAATGTGTAAGTACAACTGATATGAATCTGATTTCAAATATTCTGAAAAATGAGCGCGAGTATAACGAGCTTCTGACTACAGTCAAGGATCAGATGACCGCGCGCGTGCCGCATCCGTCACGCCTCATTGGACTGTGCGACGGAGCGAGGAACGCTGTATTTGCGACCGTTATCGACGACCTGCGTAAGAACGGCGCTCAAACGGTATTACTGATTGTTCCCGATGAAAAAGAGGTAATGCGTGCCTGCAATACCTTTACAGCGCTTGGACTTAACGCAAGGACTTACAGCTACCGCGATTTCGTATTCTATAATATTTCTGCCTCCCGTGAGTATGAACACGAGAGGTTAGGCGTGCTTCACTCAATACTTGACGGGACCTGCGACGTCGTTGTAACGACGCCCGATGCCGCGCTTCAATATACTATGCCCAAAGTTAAGCTTGAAAGCGCTACCTTTAATCTTACCATTAACGACAGCATTGATCTTTCGAAGATAAGAGAAATGCTTGTTACGTCGGGATATCAAAGCGTTGATATGGTAGACGGTGTCGGTCAGTTCTCTGTACGTGGCGGTATACTTGACGTATTTCCTGCGGGAAATGAAAATCCCGTTCGTATAGAGTTCTTCGGCGACGATATTGACAGTATGGGGCTGTTTGATATCATAACTCAAAGAAGGATCGAGCAGATCGATGAAGTCAAGATCACTCCCGCAAGAGAATTGATCGTTGACGCAGATTCAAGACAGCGTATATCAGCGGCCGTAAAAGGACTCATCAAGAAGGCAAAATCCGAACAGACCAAGGACGCATTGGCGGCAGAGCTTGAAGCAATAAATGCAGACGGCGATCTTCGCTTTGCTGATAAATACATCACGCTGATTTACGAAAGACCCGAGTGTCTGCTTGATTATTTCAACGACGACTCCGTGATCCTCTGCCGAGAATACAACGCTTGCATTGACAGAGTTAAATCTTTTGAATGGCATACGAAGCAAAACGTCACGTCGCTTCTTGAAGACGGGCTCGTTTCAGGCGCAATAGCAAGCTACGGCGGAGATTACGAGACAATCAACAAAGCAATTTCGACTCATTCGGGAGTGATTGCTGACTCCTTTATGAGCAGTATAGTAGATATGCGCTTTGCGGCGATATTCAGTATGAGTACAAAGCAAACCGTTTCTTATGCCGAAAATTTCGAACTGCTTACCGAAGACCTCCGATCTTATCTGAAGGGCGGATTTAAGGCGGTGCTTCTTTGCGAAAACGAGATAATGGCAAAGAATCTTTCCTCTATGCTTGAAACAGAGGGCATCTCTGCACGGATAGTTGACGATACTTACGAGTTTACCGATGGTGTAAATGCAGTTATCACTTGCGGTCTTGCTTTATCGGGCTTTGAGCTTTCAGTTTCGAAGTTTGCGCTTCTTTCTACCTATTCGGCAGGAAGTGCGTATAATCCTGTGCAGTTCAAGAGCAGAAAGAACAAGACAAAGAAGAAGTCCGCAAGAGAGAAGATAATGTCCTATGCGGACCTGTCCGAAGGCGATTACGTCGTTCACGTTACACACGGAATCGGTATGTTTCTCGGTATTCAGAGCGTGACGGTTGACGGAGTAACAAGAGACTACATTAAAGTTAAGTACGCAGGCACAGACATAATATACCTGCCCTGCGAGCAGCTTGACAGTATTTCCAAGTATATAGGCGCGAAGGGCGAGGACGGCACGCTCAAGCTTTCACGCATCGGCGGTGCCGAATGGGGAAAGACAAAACGTCAGGCAAAGGCGGCGGCAAAGGAAATGGCAAAGGAGCTTATTCAGCTTTATGCCGAGCGCCAAAGGCGCCCCGGATTTGCGTTTCTGCCTGACGACGATATGCAGAGAGACTTCGAGGCGGCGTTCCCGTACGAGGAGACCGAGGGTCAGCTGAATGCTATATCCGAGGTCAAACGCGATATGGAAACGGCACGCCCGATGGACAGACTGCTTTGCGGTGACGTCGGCTTCGGCAAGACCGAGGTAGCTCTGCGTTCGGCATTTAAGGCGGTAGAATCTGGCAAACAGGTAGCAATTCTTGTCCCGACAACGATTCTCGCTCTGCAACACTATCAAACGCTTCTGTCGCGCCTTCGCGGATTCCCCGTGAGAGTAGATATGCTTTCACGATTCCGCTCCGCAAAGCAGCAGCAGGAAACGCTCCGCCGAGTTCGGCGCGGAGAAGTCGATATTGTCGTCGGCACACACAGAATAGTATCAAAAGACGTCGTTTTCAAGGATCTCGGTCTCGTTATAATAGATGAAGAACAGAGATTCGGAGTTGCCGCGAAGGAGAAACTGCGTCAGCTCTCATCGGGCGTTGACACCTTGACTCTGACTGCTACGCCTATTCCGAGAACCCTTAATATGGCAATGAGCGGAATACGCGATATGTCGGTTCTTGAAGAGGCACCGAATGACCGTGTCCCCGTTCAGACGTACGTTCTCGAATATGATGATATGATACTTTCGGACGCCATAGCGAAGGAGCTGCGCCGCGGCGGACAGGTATTTTACCTACACAACCGTGTCGATAATATGGCAGACGTATATGCAAAGGTATCACAGCTTGCTCCCGACGCGAGAATTGCCGTTGCGCACGGCAAGATGGATAAGGAAGAGCTATCGGACATCTGGAGATCAATGCTTGAGGGCGAAATCGACGTTCTTATAAGCACGACGATTATTGAAGCGGGGGTAGACGTTCCCAATGCTAATACCCTTATTATCGAAAACGCAGACCGGCTCGGTCTTTCACAGCTTCACCAGATCCGAGGCAGAATCGGCCGATCATCGCGCCGCGCATACGCATATTTCACCTATCAGAAAGGAAAAGTCCTTACAGAAATCGCCGCGAAGCGACTCGGAGCTATTCGTGAATATACGGAATTCGGGTCGGGATTCAAGGTTGCTCTGCGTGACCTTGAAATAAGAGGCGCAGGCAATATTCTCGGCTCCGAGCAGCACGGGCACATCGAAAACGTCGGTTACGATATGTATATGAGAATACTGAACGAGGCAATTCTCGAGGAAAAAGGCGAGACAAAGGCACAAAAAACGGAATGTGCGGTTGAAATGAACGTGAGCGCCTTTATTCCCGAGAGCTATATTAAGAGTCCCGTGCAGCGTATCGACGTATACAAGAAAATTTCTCTTATTGAAAACGCCGCTGACAAAATGGATGTCGTTGATGAGCTTCTTGACAGATACGGTGATATTCCGAGGTCGGTATCGTCGCTTCTTGACGTATCGCTTCTGCGCGCGTGCGGTTCCGCCTGCAATATCAATAAGATCGTAAAGCGCGGAAGCTCGGTAATATTCTATCCCGAGAAAATGGACATCAGAATATGGTCGATGCTCGTAGCAGACCGGAAGGGCTCGATTCTTATGAGTCTTGAACTCAAACCGTACGTCACTCTGCGGACGAAGGCAGGAGATGACGTATTCAAAAAAGCAATAGAGCTTCTGACAGATTATCACGCGATTATGAATACCGCCGAAACGGAGGATAAACAATGAGAATATATGTAAAGCTTTTAGCTCTCGTTCTCGTGTCTGCTCTTGTATTTCCGCTGCTTTTCGCTTCCTGCGGATACCGCTCGAAGTACGATGCAGTGATGGAATACAACGGAATCAAGCTGACTGAGGAATTCTATAATTATTGGCTCGCAACGTACAAGCGCAATATCCTTGCGTCCTATACAGACGCATCCGATACGGAAGAATTCTGGAATTCAAAGTTTGACGAAACGCATACGGTTGAAGAATACTTTACCGAGCTGCTCAACAAAGAAATAACGAATTACCTTATATCGCAGGATCTCTATAAGAGATATAAACTGAAGCTTTCTTCCTCAACCAAAAAGTCGATAGATAACGATATAAAAGAAAAGATCGACTTCTACGGCGGCAGGGGAAGCTTGAATGCAACGCTTTCAAAAATGATGCTCAATATCGACGCGCTCGAGCAGATTTACCTGTGGGAAGCAAAGCACGACCTGGTATATTCCACCTTGTTCGGGCAGGGCGGACCTTTGGAGATCACCGACAGCGCTCTCATTGATTATTACGAGAAGCATTATACGCGGATCAAATACGTTGTATTTTATATGACGGACATTGAAAAGGACGAGGACGGAAATTACGTCTATGACGATGCGGGAAATCTGATATCGACCCCGCTCTCCGACGAAGCGCTTGAGCAAAAGAACAAGAAAATCAACGAATTCAAAACAAAGCTCGAAAATGGCACGGATTTTGATGCTTTGATCGAGGATTACAGCGAATACGATACGTCGTCATATCCAAACGGCTTCTTTATCTCCGAAAACAATCTTGATATATGGGGCCCCGAGATCTACAAAGCAGTAGTCAACGGCAAGGAAGGGGATATCGCTATCGTAAATGAGGAAGAGGCAATATTCTACGTTCAAATATGTAAGCTCACTCCGTTTGATGAGCTTGACGACGCAGATATCACGCAGCTTACTGACCTGAAATTTACCGAATATGCAACCCGTAAGGTCTATAACGACTTCTATGAGGAGCTTGCGGGAAAGGTTAAGATCAACCAAAAGGTTATGGATAGATACAAGCTTTCACAGATAAAGCCCAATCCGCATTATTCTATCTAAAATAAATTTCAAGAAATTTGTGAAAAACACTTGCAATTTGGTTTTCTTTGTGATATAATCAACGAGGATAATAAAATACGGAGTATTAAGAGTAGGTTGACGCCTACTCTTAATTCTTTGTTTGAGACAAATTGAGGTGATATAGTGGCAAATGCAAAAAAGAATATTGCTGATACGGTCTGGGATCTGATCCTGCCAACCGTAAACGAGCTCGGGTGTTCTCTCTGGGACGTCGAGTACGTTAAGGAAGGCGCAAGACAGATACTCCGCGTTACGATCGACAAGGAAAACGGCGTCGATATTAACGACTGCGAGGCAGTCCACCGCGGAATCGATCCGATCCTTGACGAGACCGATCCGATACCCGTGCAGTATTATCTTGAAGTATCTTCTCCCGGTGTGGAGAGGGATCTCACCCGTCCGTTCCATTTTGAGGTCTGTATGGGCTCAAAGGTCGACGTAAAACTGTTTACGGCAGTAAACGGGCAAAAGCAGTACGTTGGAATTCTGAACGGATACAGCGAGGACGGCAAGACGGTAACCGTTGACGACGTTATTATTCCGCTTGACAAGGCGGCAAGAATAAATTTACATTTTGATTTTGAAGATTAATCTGATTTGGAGGAATAAAGAAAAAAATGAACGCAGAATTTTTTGAAGCACTTGACCTTCTTGAAAAGCAGAAGGGAATACCGAAGGAGTATATGCTCGAAAGAGTAGAAGCTGCTCTTATGAACGCATTTGCGAAGGATCAGGGTCCTAACGCGCAGGTAAGAATCGTTCTCGACCCCGAAAAGAAGGACGTGCAGATGTACCGTCTGTATCAGGTCGTTGAAGAAGTCGAGGATCCCGAGACGCAGCTTACAGTCGAGCAGGCAAAGAAGGTAAGCCGCCGCTATAAGCTCGGCACCGTGGCAGAAGTAAAGATGGATACCAAGAACTTCCGCCGTTTGAGCGCGCAGACTGCAAAGCAGGTTATTATTCAGGGAATAAGAGAAGCAGAACGCGGAATGCTTATTAAAGAATATGAGGATAAGCGCGGTGAGATAATTACCGCAACCGTTCTCCGTACCGACGAGGCGTCCGGCAACGTTACCGTTGATACGGGAACTTCTATTGCCACCCTTATAAAGGGCGAGCAGATCCCCGGCGATGCTTTCAGCGACGGCGAGCGCATCAAGGTGTTCGTTACCGAGGTTAAAAAGGAAAGCCGCGGTCCGCTCGTAACACTTTCGAGAACTCACCCCGGACTCGTTAAGCGCCTCTTTGAGCTTGAGGTTCCCGAGGTGCAGGACGGTACCGTCGTTATCAAGAACGTAACGAGAGAAGCTGGTTCGAGAAGCAAGGTTGCAGTTTATTCAACCGACGACAGCGTCGACGCAGTCGGATCTTGTATCGGTAACCGCAGTATGCGTATCAATACGATAATCAGCGAGCTTGGCGGCGAGAAGATCGACATTATCAAGTACAGCGAGGATCCTGCCGAATTCATCGCAGCAGCCCTTTCTCCTGCAACCGTAAACGACGTAGTCCTTGAAGGCGAAAAGATCTGCCGCGTATACGTTGACGCTGACCAGCTCTCACTTGCCATCGGTAAGGAAGGTCAGAACGCACGTCTTGCGGCACGTCTTACGGGCTTCAAAATTGATATTAAAGTCAGTGAGTGATCAAATTGCCCGTACAGAATAAGAGAATTCCCGAGCGCAACTGCGTAGGGTGCGGAAATCAGTTTCCAAAGAACGAGCTTATAAGAGTTGTTAAAACTCAAAACGGCGACGTGTTTCTCGACACGACGGGAAAAATGTCAGGTCGAGGCGCATATATATGCCGTAACACCGAATGTTTCAAGAAGGCAAGAAAAGCAAAGAAGCTTGAAAGATCCTTGTCGGTGAGCATTTCCGACGAGATCTATAACAAGCTTGAAGGGCAGGTGGCTGATTGTGAAAATTGACAATGACGCAATTAAGGCCGCCGTCAATTCGAAGATTCTTTCGCTCTTCGGTTTTGCAATGAAGGCAGGAATGCTTGAAACGGGAACAGACAGAATTTGTGATGAGATAAGACGCCACGGAATTCCGAGCGAGGACGACAGCGTTAAGGGATACAGTACCCACGGAATTGTCGTTATTGCATCAAACGCCTCGGAAAATACGAAGAAGCGTATAATCAATGCTTGCAAATACTATCGTGTTGAGTTTTATATCTCCGCGTTAAGCCAGACGGATATCGCCGATCGCATAGGCAAAGCGTCGGCAGCGGCTTGTGCAACCTTTGACCGCGGTTTTGCCGACGGAATAAGAAAAGCCATCGCGCTTCCACAGTCGCTTATGTCATCTAAAAGCTAACAGCCGGAAAGGATGGATACAGTATGATAAATAACACTAAATATAAGATCAGTACTCTTGCAAAAGACCTCAATATAAAGAACAAGGATCTACTTGACCTTGTAACTGCCCTTGGAATGGAAGACAGAAAGCACTCTTCCGTCATCGAGGCAGACGAGTTTAACCTTATTCTTGAAGCTCTTACTTCAAAGGCACAGGTCTCGAATTTTGACGACTATATGGCAGGTAAAGTAACGATAGTCAAGGTTCTTTCCAAGGAAGAGCTTGAAGCCGAAGCAAAAGTAAGAGAAGAAACAGAAGCGGAAGAGAAGAGAATTGCCGAGGAAGCCGCTAAAAAGATAGCGGAAGAAAAGGCAAAAGCAGAGGCAGAGGCAAAAGCCAAAGCAGAAGCCGAAGCCAAGAAAAAGGCAGAGGCAGAGGCAAAGAAGAATATCAAGCGCCCGGACAGCCGTCAGGGCAAGGATAATTCCCGCTTCGAAAACCGCCCCGACTTCAACAGATCTAAGGCACCGACCAAGGAAGAAAAGAAAAAGCCCGTTCAGCAGCAGGCGCCCTTCCGTTCAAGCGGAAGCGACGAGCCGAGCGGAACTGTCATTCAGGAGCATAAGGAAAGCCACGTCGGTATGACGAGAGTCGTTGACACAAGAGCTACCAACGTTGACCTTTCGAAGTACGACGAAAAGCTCGACAACTTCGTTGCTCACGACGACAGAAGAAATAACCTCTTCGGTGAAAAGCAGAAGTTTGGCAAAAACAAAAATAACAATCAGCGCCCCGAAGCGCCTCACAAGGCAAAGGATCGCCGTACAGCGCAGGAAAAGCAGAAGATGCAGGCAGAGCTTGAGAAGGCAAGAAAGCAGCAGCTTACCGTCAGCATTCCCGATGAAATTTCCGTCGGAGAGCTTGCAACGCGCCTCAAGGTCACCGCATCCGAGGTCATCAAGAAGCTTATGATGCTCGGCGTTATGGCAAACGTCAACCAGATCGTTGACTATGAGACCGCATATCTTGTTGCAGACGAGCTTGGTGCAAAGGTAAATCACGAGATAACCGTTACTATCGAAGAAAAGCTCTTCGATGAAACAGAGGATACCGAGGATAACCTCGTCGGACGCGCTCCCGTCGTTGTCGTCATGGGTCACGTTGACCACGGTAAGACCTCAATTCTCGACGCGATCAGACACGCTAACGTTACGGCAGGTGAGGCAGGCGGTATTACCCAGCATATCGGTGCGTACAGCGTTACCGTGAACGGTCAGCCGATAACCTTCCTTGACACTCCCGGTCACGAGGCGTTCACCGCTATGCGTGCAAGAGGTGCGCAGGCAACCGATATCGCAATTCTCGTTGTAGCGGCAGACGACGGCATTATGCCCCAGACAGTTGAGGCAATCAACCACGCAAAGGCGGCAGGACTTGACATCGTTGTTGCAATCAACAAGATGGATAAGCCCGCGGCTAATCCCGATAACGTCAAGCAGGAGCTGACCAAGTACGACCTGATCCCCGAGGAATGGGGCGGCGACGTTATCTGCTGTCCTGTTTCCGCACTTACCAAGAAGGGTATTGACAACCTTCTTGAAAGCGTCCTTATGGTCGCTGAAATGAAGGAGCTTAAGGCAAACCCGAACCGCCGTGCAAAGGGTATCGTAATCGAAGCGAAGCTCGATAAGGGACGCGGCCCCGTTGCCACCGTCCTCGTTCAGAACGGTACTCTTAAAGCAGGTGATACAATCATCGCAGGAACCGCTGTCGGCCGTGTAAGAGCAATGAAGGACGATAAGGGCAATAACGTTCAGACCGCAGGTCCTTCCGTTCCCGTTGAGATCATCGGACTTGCCGAAGTACCTACCGCAGGCGACGAGTTCAACGCAGTTGAAGACGAAAGAATGGCAAGAGAGCTTGCCGATAACCGCAAAGCGAAGATCAAGGAAGAGGAATTCAAAGCGAACTCCAAAGTTAGTCTTGACGATCTCTTTGCACAGATCTCTGACGGCGCAAAAGAGCTTAACGTTATCGTTAAGGCAGACGTCGTCGGCTCGGCTGAAGCTGTTAAGTCCTCGCTTGAAAAGCTTTCGAACGAAGAAGTCAAGGTACGCGTAATACACTCCGCAGTCGGCGGTATCACCGAAAACGACGTTACGCTCGCATCTGCTTCAAACGCAATCGTTGTCGGATTCAACGTACGTCCCGACCGTGTTGCTCTCGATTCCGCAGAGCGCCAGAAGGTCGACGTTCGTACCTACCGTATAATCTACGAGTGCATTGAGGAGATCACAGCCGCTATGAAGGGACTTCTCGCTCCCGTATTCAAGGAAGAGCTCCTCGGTCACGCAGAAGTACGTCAGACCATTCGCGTTCCCAACGTCGGTACGATTGCAGGTTGCTATATTCTCGACGGTAAGATCACGAGAAAAGCGTCGATACGCGTTCTCCGCGACAGCATAGTCATATTTGAAGATAAGATCTCGTCGCTCCGCCGCTTCAAGGACGACGTTAAGGAAGTCGCCGACGGCTATGAGTGCGGTGTCGGACTTGAGAAGTTCAACGATATTAAGGAAGGCGATATTCTCGAGGCCTTCGAAATGGTTGAAGTCCAGAAATAATTATTATGAAAACACTTGAAGGAGGTTGCCGGTATGAAGGAATATAAGTTTTTGCCCGTTACGCGTGATGAAATGACTGACCGCGGTTGGGACAGACCCGATTTCGTTTACGTAAGCGGAGACGCATACGTTGACCACCCGTCCTTCGGACCGGCAATCATCTCGCGAGTGCTTGAAAACGCGGGCTTCAGAGTTGCTATGCTTTCACAGCCCGATTACAAAAGTGCCGATGACTTTAAGCGCTTCGGCAAGCCGCGACTCGGATTTCTCGTCAGCGCGGGTAATATCGACTCAATGGTTGCGCATTATACCGTTTCAAAGAAGAAGCGCAACTACGACTACTACTCACCCGGCGGAAAAATGGGAAACAGACCCGACCGCGCGGTTATTGTCTACTGCAACAGGATAAGGGAAGCATACGGCGACGTTCCGATAATTATAGGCGGTCTTGAAGCGTCACTTAGACGCTTTGCGCATTACGATTATTGGGATAATAAGGTCAGACGAAGTATACTCGTTGACAGCCGTGCAGACATTCTGACTTACGGAATGGGTGAGAATATTCTTCTCCGAATTGCCGCTCTCCTCGATAAAGGCGTACCCGTGAAGAAGATACACGACGTCAGAGGAACAGTATACCTTACGTCAATAGACGACAAGGTTCACTTTCCGCGCGTCGATACCTTCACCTACGACGAGTTAAAAACTGACAAGAAGAAATACGCAGATGCATACAAGATACAGTATCTTAATCAGGACAGCATAAGCGGCAAGGCAGTTACCGAGATCTACGACGGTAAAATGCTTGTGCAGAACCCGCCGATGCCGCCTCTTGAAAGGGAAGAGCTTGACGCCGTTTATGCCCTTCCGTATGCCAGAACCTATCACCCGATGTACGAAAAGGACGGCGGAGTTCCCGGCATTGAAGAAGTGCGCTTTTCAATAACGCATAACCGCGGTTGCTTCGGCGGCTGCAATTTCTGCGCGCTCACCTTCCATCAGGGAAGAACTGTGCGCTCACGAAGCATTGAGTCCTGCGTAAAGGAAGCGGAGCAGATTGCAGCGATGCCCGATTTCAAAGGATATATCCACGACGTTGGCGGCCCGACCGCAAATTTCCGCAGTTCTGCCTGCGAAAAACAGTTAAAGGTCGGTGTTTGCCTGAATCGCAAATGCCTTGCTCCCGCGCCCTGCAAAAACCTTAAAGCAGATCACACCGAATATATTGAGCTCCTTCGCGCCATTGAGCGCGTAAAAGGAGTCAAAAAGGTCTTTATCCGTTCGGGAATACGTTATGACTATATGCTTGAGGATAGGGATCCCACGTTCTTCCGTAAGCTTGTAACCGATCACGTAAGCGGTCAGCTCAAGGTCGCGCCTGAGCATATATGCGATAACGTTCTGAATATGATGGGTAAACCGAGCGTAAAGGTTTACGAGAGGTTCAAGGATAGATATTTTAAATACAGTAAAGAGTGCGGCAAGGAACAGTATATCGTTCCTTACCTTATGTCGAGCCACCCCGGCAGCACGCTTAACGATGCCCTTGAAATAGCTCTGTATCTCAAACGAAACGGCGTCCGACCGGAACAGGTACAGGACTTTTATCCGACTCCGGGAACGGTATCTACCGTAATGTACTATACGGGAATTAATCCGTTAAACGGAAAATCTGTATATTGCACCACGGATTATAAGGAGAAGCAGCTTCAAAGAGCGCTTCTTCAATACAACAGAAAAGAGAATCACGACCTTGTGCGCGAGGCAATTCGTCTTTGCAATCGAAACGAATTGATCGGAACGTCGAAGGACTGCCTTGTTCCTCCTGCGTCATTTAAAAGGTCGAATTATGCCGATAACACGAAAAATGCGGCGAAGAGAGCAAATTATAACAGATCCAAACCTGCTAATAATAGTATGAAGATAAATAAGAACAGAAGGAACGGAAACAAGAAGTGAATAATCGCGAAATCAGATTCAGAGAGTCGTTCAGAGGATATAACCGCGACGACGTAAAAGCGTATATTGAGCAGATAAATTTAATATTTTCAAGAAAGGAAGCAGATCTTCACGCGTATATAAACGAGCTTGAAGGAAAGCTCAACAGCGTTCCCGTTCAACCCGTAAACGCACACACCGACGATGAGTGGAACGAGCTTTCGGTAAAGCTTGAGGAAGCGCAGAACGAAATTAAGCGTTTGAGTCTAGAAAAAGCCAACGCTGACGAGGCAGAGAAGAGCAAGCTCTACGATTCAATGAGCGCACAAGTCGGAAATATCATAATTTCCGCAAATGCAAACGCCGACAAGATCGTATCCGACGCAAAGGCAGAAGCGGCACGTATAAGAAGCGAAGCTGACATTTATGCTTCAAGTGTTAAAACCGAAGCAGAGAAAATGAGAGATGAAATTGTCAGCGGAATTACAGTAAAGGTAAAAGACTTTGCCGTGGAATGCGTAAGCCAGTACGGCACGATCATAGGAGAGACGAACGTTAAACTTGAGAGCATCGCAGATAATCTCAAATCCCGTTCCGATAATCTTCTTAATACTCTTGAAACCAAAACTAAAGAGATCGAGGCAAAACTAACTCTTCATAACGAGGAATAAGAGAAGGTAGTATTTTATGAAATACCGTGGCGAATCGTTTTCCAATCTTGGCAGCAAGATAAAGGCAATAAGAAGCGAGCTTGGAATGACCCAAAGCGAGTTATGCGAGGGCATTGTTACCAGAAATATGTTGAGCCGTATCGAAAACGGCGAAGCACTCCCGTCATTACCGACGCTTTCAGCTCTTGCAATTCGCCTTTCTGTGCCAGTCGGATACTTGATTGATGACAGAGACGACGGAACAAAGCTCAAAAACGACCGACTGCTCGCTATGATCAAGAAGGAGTTTGCCGCAGGTAATTATGAGCTGTGTTTGCAGTATCTTAACGGCTTGGAATACTATCAGGACGAAAAGGACGTCTACACGGCAAAATCGATGTATCTTCTCGGAATAGAAAAAATGAACGGCTGCGCTCCGATCAAGGAAGCGCAGAAGCTGATTTCTGATGCACTTAAAAGGGAAGATCTGCTTGAAAAGCAGATGGTAAACGAGGGTAAGACTTACCGAGCGCTTCTTGACGGATTTGCATTTTCACCCGAAAGCGGAATTGAAGCACAGTTAATCTCGAGAATATCTAAATATGCAGTTGCCCCCTCTGATATTTCTAACCTGTCCAGGTTTATCGAATTATCGGAAAAATACAACGCGGACGAGCTGACAGTAGCTTCTGAAGTGTCAGTCTACGAAAACCGGGCATACACTTCGTTGACAGCGGCTATCATAAAAGCCAAGCAGGGAGATCATCGGGCTGCTTATTCCGGGTTTCTCGAAGCAAATTCCGGCGTAATTCCGTCACCGATAAGATGTTATTTGCTCACTTTGCTTGAAAAGACGTCTGTTAATCTTTCTGATTTTGAGAAAGCATATTCGTATATGGATGAGAGAAAGTCGCTTGTATCAAAACTTTTGAAAAAAGTTTAAAAAACTTCAAAATTACTATTGACAAAACGGTTTGAATCTGTTATAATGTCTCCTGTTGATGGGGATTTGTGTAATGGCAGCACGACAGACTCTGACTCTGTTTGTGAGGGTTCA
>CAZVVM010000041.1:0-14624 GCA_964630635.1 uncultured Ruminococcus sp.
TTCGTTTTCGTAGGGGAGGGGCTTGCTCCTCCCGTGTAGAAACAATGTTACATCACACCCGTGCGGTGCGCCGAGGACGTCGCACCCTACGCCCTCTCCGCCGCTTCGCGGCACCTCTCCCGAAGGGCGAGGCAAAGGAAAACGGCAGGCGTTTGCCTGCCGTTTGGAGTTATTAAACCGTGATTGGCTTGCCTTCTGCGATCTCGTGTGCGTTGCGGACGAAGTCCTCGGGGGTGCGGTCGCCGAAGCCGAGCTCGTACATCCATACGCCCTCGTATCCAACCTCTTCAAGCGCTTTATAGAGGTCGTGCCATCTGATAAGTCCGACGCCGGGGAACCAGTGCTTTTCGTTCGTGAAGTCGCAGTCGGAAACGTGGGTCGTTGCGATCTTGTTTCCTACTTTATATGCGAAGTCCACGGGATCCTCATAGAGAAGGTGATTCGTATCGAAGCAGCAACGGAGATCGGGGTGCGCGGACAGAAGCTCTATAATATCCGAAGAGTCTCTGCCGAGGCAGGTGCGGGGCAGACTCTCAACGCAGATGATAGCGCCCTTCGTCTTTGCAAATTCAGCAAGACGGGACAGCCCCTCTTTTGCGCAAGCCATTCTCGCGGGACGCTCTTCCTCCGTCATCGGCTCTGCCGAGGGGTGGATGGTGAATTTCTTTATACCTATTGCCGTCGCCTTTTCGATAAGCTCGGAGGCGAATTTTACCGTGTAGTCCACCTTTTCGGTGTCCGATATGTCGATTATGCTGAACGGCGAGAACGGGATATGGTACGACCAGAGCTCGATGCCCGTTTCAGCCGCTATTCTGCCAAGCTCCTCGTAGTTGATGTTTTCGTAGCCGCCGTTAGGGTACGACACCTCAACCGCGTCGAAGCCCGCCTTTTTAAGCGTCTCAAAGGTCTGCTTATCGAGATTCATTCCCGACGTTGATTTTCCGATTCTGAACATAGTTTTTTCTCCTTTAAATTATATTTCACGGTAGGGAAAACCCTTCACTACCGAAGGTATATTGAAGGTCGATTTGTAGGGACAGGCAACCTCGGAACCCCCAAAACTCGCATTCGCTCGTTTCGGGGAACCCCTCGCCTCGACTGTCCGTTCAAAAGTAAAGTAACATCGGTTCAATGCGGGCTGTCGAAGGCGCCAGCCCCTACCGCGCAGATTTTGAACGTTTCTTCGTAGGGGTCGGCGCCCTCGACGACCCGTGAAAAGGAAGGTTACATCGTTTTTTGAGCGGTGGGAGTAAACCCCCGCCCTACAACGCGGCGAAGCTTTCACCCGATCAGGGTGTCAAAGACGAGCATAAAGCAGAAGCCGAGGATAAGCGCGTAGGTCGCGCCGCGTTCGCTTCCGTGCGAATGCGTTTCGGGAATCATTTCGTCGCTTATGACGTAAAGCATCGTTCCGCCCGCAAATGCAAGCGCGAAGGGCAGAATTGCCGTCGAGACAGTTATCGCAAGGTAGCCGAGAAGCGTTCCGACGACCTCGATAACGCCAGTCATTACCGCTATAAACAGCGTTTTTCCCGGCTTCATTCCCGAGGCAAGCATCGGTCCGATTATTACCATACCCTCGGGGATATTCTGAAGCGCGATCGCCGCCGCGATCGAGAGCGCGTGTGACGTATCACCCGAGCCGAAGCCGACTCCCGCCGCGATTCCCTCGGGGAAATTATGTATCGCTATCGCAAGAACGAAGAGAAGCACCTTGTGCAGCCGTGCCTGCGAGTCGGGGTGAAGCTCCTCGTAGCCCGATCCGCCGAGCTTATGAAGATGCGGCGTCAGCTTATCTATTAAATTTATGCACAGCGCACCGCAGAAAAGCCCTGCGACAGTCACGATAAGTCCGTATTTTCCGCCCTTTTCGACCGACGGCAAAATGAGTCCGATCACCGCCGCAGACAGCATTACTCCCGCCGCAAACGACAGGACTATATCGCTGAATTTGTGCGTTGTTTTCTTGAATATAAATCCCAAAAGCGCGCCGATGACCGACGCTCCGCCGACTCCTATGGCGGTTAGCAGTACCATTGTCATTTTTTGCTCCGTGATACTATTTCTTTACGACGCCATTATATCACACGCATTTTCTCTTGTAAAGCAAATTTGAAATTTTTTCGTCATTTTTTACAACACCCGCGCCCGCGAAAAAGCGCAAGTTTTCTCATTTTTTCGTCTTATTCCTATTGCATTGCGGCAAAAAAAGAATTATAATATTCATATACTTTCTTTTCGGAGGAAATTATGGAAAAAATCGTACGTCCAAGCTCTATGGAGCGTATAAACAATTTCGAGCTTGCAAACAAGTTCATTGACGAGCAGGTCGATCTCATTCGCAAGCAGGTCGGTGACAAGAAGGTGCTTCTCGCGCTTTCGGGCGGTGTTGACAGCTCCGTCGTTGCCGCGCTTCTTATAAAGGCGATCGGCAGACAGCTCGTTTGCGTTCACGTCAATCACGGTCTTATGAGAAAGGGCGAGAGCGAGCAGGTCATCGAGGTATTCGGTGAGGCACTTGATGCGAATCTCGTTTACGTTGACGCGACCGACCGCTTCCTCGATCTTCTTAAAGACGTAAGCGAGCCCGAAAAGAAGAGAAAGATAATCGGAAACGAATTTATCAAGGTATTTGACGAGGAGTCGGCAAAGCTCGACGGAATCTCCTTCCTCGCGCAGGGTACTATTTATCCCGACATACTCGAAAGCGACGGCGTTAAGGCGCATCACAACGTCGGAGGTCTTCCCGAGGATATGGAAATGTCGCTCGTCGAGCCGCTTGCGCTCCTTTATAAGGACGAGGTAAGAGTCGTAGGTGAGGCACTCGGTCTTCCGCACGCGATGGTATATCGTCAGCCCTTCCCCGGACCCGGTCTCGGCGTCCGTTGCCTCGGTGCCATCACCCGTGACCGTCTCCACGCGCTCCGCGAGGCAGACGCTATTCTCCGCGAGGAGTTTGACAACTGCGGTCTGTCCGAAAAAGTATGGCAGTATTTTATCGCAGTTCCCGACTTCAAGAGCGTCGGCGTTCGTGACAGCAAGCGTTACGAGGGCTGGCCTGCCATCATCCGCGCTGTAAATACCACCGACGCGATGACCGCAACTATCGAGGAAATTCCTTACGACGTGCTTCACAAGATCACCGCGCGTATCACGGCAGAGGTTGAGGGAATAAACAGAGTTCTGCTTGATTTAACTCCGAAACCTGTTGGGACGATCGAGTGGGAGTGAGTTTTGCGCACCAAAGAAGCGATCGCAAATCGAATACTTCAGCTGTGTAATGAGCGCAATATTGCTATTAACCAGCTTGCGAACATTTGCGGCATTTCTCCTTCGACCGTATATAGCATTTTGAATGAAAAAAGTCAAAATCCGAGGGCTGTCACGATAAAGAAATTGTGTGACGGCTTGGAGATCACGCTCGGCGAGTTTTTCAGCACGCCCGAATTTGACTCCCTGGAGCAGGAAATTGAATAATCAAATCGGCTCGGAAGTTATGCTTCCGAGCCGATTTCGTTTTATTTCTTTGACCTATACTCAATAATTCCGACGATACCCAAGACGACGTAAGCGGCGGCGAGCACGAGCGTTATGATCCATTTCGACATATTTTCGCCGCCCGCTCCCAGAACAGCGAACGCCGCTATTGCAAGGGCACCAACCGTTAATTGAAGTATAGACGCTATTAGATACCATTTGCTTTTCATACCGTTTTCTCCATTATCATTAATTTACTGCACGGCTTCGTTTTGTCTTGTTTTCATTTTTTGTCAATTCATATAGCCGTAGATATCGTGCACAAGGAAGACCGCGAAGCAGACGACGACCGAGACGTATTTTACGTCCTCAACGCTTGCGAGTACCCACAGGACATGAGTATTATATCGTTTGCCGCGTATGCGAGCGCGCAGGTCGGCGTTCTTCTGAAGGTCAGGTAGACGGCGAGAAAGCTCGTTGTGACCGACAAAGTGCTCGGGATAAGATTTGCGGTATCAAAATGCTTCAGAATGAAGTAGAAAACGACCGTGACCGCCGCCGTCAGCAGCCACATAAAGACGGTCTCTCCCTTGCCGATGCTGTTCACCTTGACCTCTGACTTATTGCCGTTATACGGGTTTCTCAGCCACGAGATCAGGGCGAAGACCGCCATCGGCAACGTCATTCCGAGGTAGGTCGCCATCTCTCCGTAATAGCTGAACGAGTACGATATTGCGCCGTAAAGCGAGCTGAAAACAATTATCAGGACTTGACCGATCGGGTTTCCCTTGGCGCAGAATATAAGCGACGTTACGCCGATGAGCGACGCGATCAGCGTCATATAATTCGCTCTGTCAAATATCAGAAACGATGCGACAATGAGAACGACCGACGAGCCCCACAGCGCCATCTCGCCTTTTGTAAAGTATTTTTTCATTATATCCTCAAAAAAAGCATTCGCGTGCATATCTTCTAAGACCTAACGATATGCAAACGAATGCTTTTAACATTCTACTACTCGGTAGCAGTTTACTTTATTTTTTTATTATAACACGCTTTGATCAAAAATGCAAGCGCTTAAACACAGAAGGTCTTGACCATATTGCGGTATGCCGCGTCTGCGATCTGGAGATAGCCCTCCGTTGAAGGATGAACGCCGTTAGTACCGAATCTTTCGGTCACCTTGCTTCTCACGTTCACGGGCTTTTCGGTGTACGGCATATTGTATTCGCTGTCAAACTGTCCCGAAATATTGATGAATTCAAGGAAATCGCGGTACGCTTCTTCATTTGCCCACGCCTCGTATGCGCGGTTCAGCGCAAACACGTATTTAGTAAGACCGTAGTCGTCGCTGTACGGAAGCTCTGCGCCGTTGTTTGCTCCGTTGCCTCCCGTTATTGAGGGAACCTGCACGCCCATTATCTTGATCTTTGCCTTCGGATATTGCTTGTGCAGAGCGTCAACGAAGACCTTTCCCTGTTTAACGACGCTCGATCCTAAATTCCACGGTTCAAGGGGATCGCTCCACAGACCGTTCCACGTCAGCAAAATATAAACGGCATCAATAGACGGCACGTTCAGCCGCTTGCAGTAATCAACGAAATCAAGTCCGCCCGTTTCGTCGCTCCAGAAGGGATTTGATATTTCGTAATCGGAGTCCTTTACGAATATTTCTTCCTTATTCACGGCGTTTTTCGCGTGCTTGATGACACTTCCTGCGCTCGGCTTCGGGTTTTCGTGCGTTACCCTGTTGAACTTCAGGCGGTCGGGCTCAATAGTTTCAAGCTGCCACAGATTGCCGTCCTCGTCAGACCACGTCGAATGCTGATCGCCCGCCGTTTTGTTATGGTCACACACGATCCACACTGCCGCGAATTGCTCTCTTCCTCTGATGGTATAGGTTCCCCACGTCCATCCGCCGTAGCCCTCGTAGCACGTTTCACCGAGCTTTTTTGTGCCTATGAAGCGGAAGCCGGAAAGACCGAGTCCGCAGGGCGTGCCGTCCGTTGCCGTCAGTCGGCGGTGAGCTTCGTTCGGCCAGATGCCGCCTGCCGTAAGAGAATCTCCCATACACAGGATATTCACTTCTTTCTCGGGCGGCTTCTTTGCTTCGTGTACGCAAAGCATAGTCTCACCCGAAGCAAGCACCGTCTTATCGTTATCAAATACCGTGACGGTGAGCTTATGTGCGCCCTCTTTTTCGGGTGTGAATTCAAAATATCTTGGATAATTGTGTCCCTTCTCGCACACTGCCATAATATCGTATATATAGGGATTTGCCGCCTCAATAATTCCTCTGAAGAACAACTGGAAGGTATCTCCAACCACCAGATCGAATTTTTCAGGCAATACCACTTTTACGTTTTGCATATTCCGTTTCCCTTTCTTTCTCACATAGTCTTATGTGTAATCAGTGTAACATATTTTTTCTTGCAAGTAAATGCCTTGGGATAATTCTGTAAACCGTGAAATCAACAAACCAACGTGACAAGACATTCAATTTTTCTTGTAGGGGCGACCATTGGTCGCCCGTTCGTTCGCAATTCCCCGAAGCGAATGAAATGAGCTTTGAGAGTTCCCAAGGGTCGCCCCCTACGGCGGGAGGGGCCCCTACGAGAGGTATATTGAGCGTTTATTGGTAGAGGTTGCCGCCCGCGCGATCACATATCGCAAATTTTTATTGTCATCGAGCAGCGCTCTTTGATATTCGTTTTTTCAAAGTAGATATTTTCGAGCGGGATCCACTCGTCAAAAAAGCGTTTTGCCATTTGGGGGCTGTTTCTGCCTGTGATGCGCTCCTTTTGACAGTCGGGTGTGATATCAAGATATACCGAAAGGTCATAATAATTTTCAAGCACGGGGTGCATTGAATACGCGCCCTCGACGATGACGAGCTTTTCGGGGCTGACCTCGGTTTCGTCCGAAAAAGACATAGTTCCGCAGTCGAATTTCTTATAGTGTATCTTCCCGCCCTTTGAAAGCGGAAGCAAAACTTCTTCTAAAAAACGCTCGTAATCGACGTTTCCGCCGATCTCCGCATAGCGCTCGGGCGTTCGTTTTTCTTTTGGCAGGAAAAAGTCGTCGGTGTGAAATACCGTGCAGGGGTATATCTTCTCAAGAATGCCCGCGAGCGTCGTTTTTCCGCTTGCGCTTCCACCCTCTATTGCGACGGTCGCTCTCCCTTCCGACACGAGCTTATCAATTTTCGCAAGCAGCGGCAAGAACGGGACGTACTCGCTTGCGATCACTCGGTACGACGGGCGGTAATTCTCCCTGAATATCTCCGAATGACGGACGGGCGGACAGCCGTTTTTCTCCCATTCCGAGACCGCGCGGTCGAAATCGTCCTGCGAAAAGGGCAAAATTCCCTCTCGTACGAGTTCGGATGCGACACCGAGCTTTTCCTTCAAGTCAGTCACGCCGTTTTCTTCCTTTTTTGCAGAAGAAACGAACAGCTTTCCGAGGGTTTGCGCCGAAAGCCCTTTATCCATATACGAAAGCGGAACTCTCGCGTAATTTCCTCCGAGCGGCTCTATTTCGCTTTCTTTACCGCGCATTGCTTCGTGTTCGTCCGAAATATATGCGGTTGCTTTATCGAGCGACGAGACGAGATGCTCGCATCCGAAGGCACTTTGAAAAAGGAATTTGAATATATCCCGTATTTGCAGCTTCGGGTAGGTTTTATAATGCTTTATCAACATTTCACCGGTCTGTTCGTGTTTTTCCATTGCCAAGCTCCTTTCCGACAAGGACATTATATCATAAGCGGAATGAGATGGCAACGAGTTTTTTCGGAAGTATCTACTGTTTTTTCGTGTCTAAATTGTAACAATTTTCGGCAGAGGATTGCCAAACGCTTTTTTTGATGATACAATGGTTATATCCTATTGAAAGGCGGCGAAACGATATGTTCTTAACCGTTTTATGGTTCATCGTCGGACTCATTCTGCTCATCAAGGGCGGAGACTGGTTCGTTGACGGTGCAACCGGAATTGCAAAGAGATTTCGTATTCCCGATCTGCTGATCGGCGCAACCGTCGTTTCTATCGGAACGACGCTTCCCGAGGTAATGGTCTCCGCGACATCCGCGTTCGGCGGTCACGGCGAGATCGCTTACGGAAACGCGATCGGTTCAATAATCTGCAACACTGCGCTTATTGCGGCGCTTACCATCGCTATCCGACCGTCGAAAATTGAACGAAAATCGTTCATTTTTCCCGTTTGCGTGTTCTTTATTGCCGCCGCATTTTATTCTGCGGTCGCATATTTCTTCGGCGAATTCGCAAGATGGGTCGGCTTCGTTCTTCTCGCTATATTTGCCGTTTACATCGGTCTTTCCGTACGGTCTGCGCTTAAAAACGCAAAATGCGACGAGACTACGCTGGACGAGCCGCACGAGAAAAAGGGACTTATTATGGATCTCGTTCTGCTCGTCGTCGGTGCCGCAGTCATCGCGTTCGGTGCGGACTTGCTCGTCGATAACGGAATAGTTATCGCAAAGGCGCTCGGCGTACCCGAGTCGGTAATCGGTCTTACGTTTATCGCCATCGGAACTTCTCTTCCCGAGCTCGTCACGGCGATCACGTCGCTCGTCAAGGGCCACGGCGCGCTATCGCTCGGCAATATCATCGGTGCCAACCTCTTCAATCTCGTGCTTGTCAGCGGCGTTTCGGTCGTCGTTTCGCCCTTCGCCGTGCCGAGCGGAAAGCAGATTTTCGGCATCAATTCGTCGCTCGTTATCGACATTCCCGTTATGCTCGCCGTTATGGCGCTTATGACCGTCCCTGCGCTGATCTCGAAGAAATTAACGCGCGTTCAGGGAATTTCGCTGTTGGTAATTTACGCGGCGTTCTGCGTTTCACAGTTTGTAATATAAACCGAACGGGAACCGAGAGATCGGCTCCCGTTTTGTATTATTTTTAAAACTATTGCAACGGGGCGGAAAGTGTGTTAAAATGTACATTGGAGCTGTGCAGGCACACGCTCACTAAACACTTCGGAACAACCTATGAAACTTATTAAAAATTTGGCAAAAAAGGCGGTCGAGGCACGACGCTGCCGATACCTAAAACGGCTTCGCAGATGCCTTAAAAATCCTTCGCCGACCGTTATTGCAGACACTTGTATGGGCGGTCTTATATATCATAATCTCGGACTTAAATTCACCTCTCCGACCATCAATATGTGGGTGTCGAAGAGCGATTATCTCGACTTTCTTGAAAATTTGCGCGGTTTTCTTTCGGTCGATATGACGGAGGTGACCGACAGCGGTTATTCCTATCCCGTCGGCGATCTGACATACGGCGGGAAAACCGTTCGTTTTTACGGAAATCACTACGCGACCTTTGAGGAGTTCCGTGAAAAATGGAACGAGCGAAAGGAAAGAGTCGACTACGGCAACATTTTCGTAATTATGCTGAACGCCGAGATCACGCGCGAGGAAATCGAACGGTTTGAGGCGCTTCCTTATGAAAACAAGCTTATGATAACGGGAAAATGTGACCTTGAGCGTCCGTTTATCGTTCATCACAAGCTCTTCGGCTCGCCTTCCTATATTCCCGGAATGATGATGAGCTACAAAAGCAGAATATCGAAAAACAGGTTTATGGACGATATAGATTACGTCAAATTCCTTAATAAAAATCAAAAATGAGGACGGAATAATGAAGAATTTTAAGCGTATCACCGCAGCGTTACTTCTCATATTCTCAATAATAGCTGCGTCTGTGCCGTTCAGTACCGCAAGAGTCGAGGCGGCGACGCTCGTTTACTCGAAGGAGTCGAATTCAGGCACGCGTCACGTCGTTTGTACGACGCTCGACGGAACGAGCGCAGACGACTATTACACGGGCAATTATACATACGACAAGCTCGACGATCTGTCGGGAGATGCGCTTTTCGATGCGCTTCAAAAGCTTATGCGTGATACTCATACGAATATATCCGTCTACAACGATTGCCGCGATATGGCTACAAAGGTCGACAGTGAGCAGAATAACGGTAAGATCACTCTCCTTTACACAAGCTATCAGGCAACGACAGCCGAATACGGAAATACCGGCTCGAACGGCTGGAACCGTGAGCACGTCTGGCCGAAGTCGCTCGGCGGAAATTCCACCAAGGGCGGCGGCGCCGATATGCATCACATTCGCCCCGCCGACGCCATCGTAAACAGTACACGAAACAACAATAAGTACGGCAACGCAACAGGCGGAAGCGCCGTATACGGCAGAAAGCCCGCCGAGGGCTGTCTTGGCGGTTATCTCGGCGGCGGATACTACGAGCCGCTTGATAACGTCAAGGGCGACGTTGCGCGTATCTGTCTTTATATGTACGTAAGATGGAACTCCGATTGGGGCTGTGACGATCTTGAAAAGGTGTTCGAGAGCGTTGAGATCCTTCTTGAGTGGTGCGCGCTTGACCCCGTTGACACCTGGGAAATGGGTCGTAACGAGGTAATTGGGGAAATTCAAGGAAACAGAAACGTATTCATCGACTATCCCGAGCTTGCCTGGCTTATGCTCGGCTACGAGATTCCCGAGGGAATGACGACACCGTCGGGCAATGCGTCGGCAGGCGACCCCGACTGCTCTCACACATCGACCGAAATCAGAAACGCATCGACCGCGACCTGCGGTAATGACGGCTACACGGGCGACAAGCACTGCAAGGACTGCGGAAAGAAGATGTCGACAGGCACCGTCATTAAGGCAACGGAAAATCACAAGTACGGCGATTGGACCACGTCAAACGGTCAGCAGAGCCGCACCTGCTCGGTCTGCAAAAAGGTTGAAACGAAATCCTGCACTCACAAGAACACCGAGGTAAGAGACGCTCTTTCCCCGACCTGTGGAAAAGAGGGATATTCGGGCGATACCTACTGCAAGGACTGTAATACCAAGACCGCGACGGGCGCTAAAATAAGTGCGACCGACGAGCATAATTACGAGGTCTGGGAAACCGTAGGCGACAAGCAAACGAGCGTTTGCACGCTTTGCGGAAAAACGGACGAAAGACCTATCCCCGAGTGTTCTCACGGTGAAACCGAGGTCGTCGGCAGAGTAGAGCCGACCTGCGGCGACGAGGGCTACGAAGGAGATACCTGCTGTAAGGAATGCGGAACCGTTATTACCGAGGGTGCGGCAATCCCCGCAACAGGCGATCACAAGAATACCGTTTTGCAGAATGAAAAGAAGGCGACCTGCGGTGAAAGCGGTTATTCGGGCGACACCTTCTGCAACGACTGTGAAAAGGTCGTTTCGCAGGGTGCGGAGCTTCCCGAAACGGGCGAGCATTTTCTCGTCGAGGGCGAGGTAGTATCCGAGCCGACCAAGAATAAGGACGGCTTGCGTATGGACAAGTGCGTAAACTGCGACTATATTGAGGGCGTTGTTCTCCCCAAGACGGGAAGCGACAACACGGCGGTCATTATCATAATCGCCGTCGCGGCGGTTGTTTTGACGGCTGTCGTCGTTACCGTTATAGTTATCAAAAAGAAAAAAGCGAAATAAGGTAATATAAAAGAGCACCCGAAGGGTGCTCTTTTTGTTAATGGTGTTTTTCTCAACTTTTCTTACTCGTGTAAGAAAAGTTACAAAAGAACCACGCCGTGGTAAATTTTTCAAATTTACCACTCGGGGCGTAAACCGATAAAAACGCGTTCGCGTTTTTATACGTTTTACCCTTTGGAAACCCCTTTTGTTTTAAGGAAGCTGCGTTACGTTTTATGATTGCTCCACCATTATTGTAGGGACCGGCGTCCTCGACTGTCCGCACAAAAACGATGTTACTTACCTAAAAAAGCACCTGAAAAATCAGGTGCTTTTTTCTCACTTATTATCCTCTATCTCGCGGAGGTATCTTTCCGATTCCATCCAATATTCGAAGGACTCAACGGGTTCGGCGTCGAGCTGCCAATACTGCGTCATCATTCCCTCTCTGTTCGCGCCCTTATCGGCGGTCGCGGTGAGGTAATTCTTAAGCTCCTCTACGCTAATGCTTCCGCCCTTGCCGAAGGACTCGTCGCGGCAGATACCGACTATCGTTTTAAGCATCTGTCTTACCGACGGATCGTTCTTTGCGTTCGTCATATTAAAAGCGCAGACCATAAGCTTACCCTTGCCGACTTTAAGGTCGAACAGGTAGCTGAAATGGCGCATCGTCTTCTCGGGACGAAGCTCGCTGTACTTGAATTTCGTTACGTCGAAGCGGTCTCTTGAACTCTTGTCGATACCGGAAACTATCGATCTTACTCCCGTCGGGAAGTTATCGAGATTGATCTTGTCGCTGTCGTCAACAAGGTGATAATACTGGAAGTTGAGGTCGCGGTCGGTGACGAAGCCGTAGTCGTTCAGAAGCTTTTTCTCCACAAGGCCGCCGTTTATCGTTCCTCTGTCCCAAATTACCGCCTTGTATCTGTCCCACACTGCCTCGAATGCGTATTTCGGCGCTTCCATATCCTTATGGAGCAGGTGGCGCGTCCAGTCGGTGCGGTAGAAGAGGAGCACGTTTTCGCCGTTCTCAAGGCGCTCAAAGAGATCGTCGTCAAGGGTATCCTTGATCACGAGGTCGGAGCTTGCGTTTTCGGTTGCGAAATCGAGCACGCCGCTTTCGGTAGCAAATGTTGCGTCAAGGACGAGGTCTTCCTCAACTACGGGGAATGCCCAAAGCTCCCAGCTGTTTGCGATCGCGTTGCCGTTATCATACTTTACAGCGCATTTGAGCGTGTATTTTTCGGGCTTTTCGGTTACGGGCAGGTTAAATTCGAGGTTGCAAATTTCATACAGACCCGATTCGCCCGTTTCGACCTCGGTCAAAACTCCCTTTCTCACCGTGCCGTTTTCGCCCTCGAGCGAATAGGTGAATTCGCCTATCTTCTCGGGGTCGATCTTGTACTGCGAAAGAAGAACGGGTATCTTCACCTTTTCTCCGCAGGAGAATATCTGCTTCGGCAGGCGTGCAAGCACGACCGTGTCTGCGTTGAAACGGCGGAATTCCTCCGAGCTGATGCCGTGAGGATCGTCGAAGCAGTCGACGACGCCGTTTGAGTTTTCGTATTTATCGGTGTCTGCGAACTGGAGCATATGGAAGCCCGAAAGCAGGCGGCTCGACCTTATACCTTCAAGCGCGTTTTTCCAAGCTCTGAACTGGAAGTCTTTGGTCGTCTGAAGGATCTCGGCGAAGTTATCCTTATAACCCTTGCTTTCGATGAGCTTGATCTCCTCGTCTACCCACCATGGTGCGGGCGTGCCGTACTTCTCAAACTTCTCCTTGAGCGCGTAGAAGTCGCGCCACGAGGTATAGTGGCAGACCTCGTGTGCCATAAGCGGCACCTTGAAGCGGATTCCGCGGCGGATCTTGCCGCCGTCCTCCTCGTCAACGACCATTGCTCTATCCTTTACGGTGCCGAAGCCGAGCAGGTTGTCGGTGTCGGAGAACATATTTGCGTTGCGTCCGTAGGGGAAGTAGTAGCCCATATGCTGAACGTCAAAGTCGACGTAGTCGCGGTCAAATTCGCCGTGTGCGCAGGTGTCGATAAAGAGGCGCGTGGGGTCGTGCTTCTTGATGAAGTCGCGGATCTCTCTTATTCTCGGTCGCGTTCCGGGGTGGCGTATCTCGTTTCCTACGCAGTAGACCATAAACGACGGGTGGTTATATACGCGGTTGATTATCGCAATAAGCTCCTCGTTCGTAACGAAGTCGTTCTTTCCGAAGATCATCTCCTCGAGGTTGTCGTATTCGCCATCCTCGGCTCTCATTTCGATGTGAATGAGCATACCGCAGTCGTCACCCGCGCGGAAGCATTCCTCGGGCGGAATTACGGAGTGGAAACGGACGGTATTGTAGCCGTATTCCTTTGCCATTTCGAAGTTCTTTTTATAGAATTCGTACTCGGTGAGCTTGCAGTTATTCTGATGCTCGTGAGCGGCACAGCCCCTGATGTACGCTCTCATATAGAAGGGGAAGCCGTTTAAGTATATGTATTTTTCGTCGGTCTCAAAATAGCGGAAGCCGAAACGGTCTGTTATCTCCTCCTCGCCGTCGGCAGTCACGAGAGTGACGGTGAGCGTATAAAGATACGGCTCCGACGCACTCCAGGGACGGGCGTCAAAGCCCGCTTCTATCTTTGCGGTCTTGGCGTTCGGCTCAACTTTGTCCTTTGCCACCGTGTTTTTCTCGGCGTCAAATACCTCGTACGAAAGAGAAATTATTTCTTTTTCGCAAATTATCTCCGCCGTCATCGGAGAGGTCGTTTTACCTGCGGTTATCTTGAGAACTGTGTTTTTTGACGTTATCATAGCGCATCTCGCTTTCATCGATAATTGCTTTCGCTGTACCTCATTATATCACGGCGTTTTTAATATTTCAATGATATATATTGCAAAAAATGGCGTTTTTACATATTTATTAATACGTTCGGGAAATGTGGGCTTCTTCATCTCTTCCTTGATGAGCTTCAAATTTATCTCATCTCTTGTATGCTCCAACTCGAGCATTCTCTGTTTCGTTGTTGAAGTGATAATTCCTTCTTCTATTGCTTTGAGTAGATTGTTCAGTGCTGTTTCCGTTTCGCTGAGCCTTTACTTTAATAACTGAATGACAGGATTCTCTTTCTGAAAGCTTCGGAATACGATGTCGGCGATATCTTCAAGTACATTATCGCTCATCATCATTTCACGGGTGTACTTGATAACGATGTCTTCGATCCAGTCCTTTTTCACCGTCTTTTTATCGCATGCGTGCTTGTACTTGGCACCGTTGCATTTGTAGTAGCGATGCACCGCTCCGCTTCGGCCTGTGCAGCTCTCACCGATCATATAACGCCCGCATTTACCGCAGAACAGCTTGATGGTCGGTAAGTAGTCATCCTCGGCCTTATACATATTCAAGATGAGGTAAACACACAATCGGCGGGAGTGAAATCTCTGTCGATTTGCCATTTGTAACTTTTCTGTGACAATGGTGCTTTCGGTGTAAAAATGATTGAAAAATCGGCGGTGTTGTGCTATAATATATTATTGAGAAACTGTATATAGAAATAATCCTCACAAGGAGGTTGACATAGATGACCAAACAGAGTACAATCCTTAACGCAACGCAACGCAAGGGCTAGCTGCGCCCTTTTTGCATACACAAGTAAATAC
>CAZVVM010000042.1:0-14521 GCA_964630635.1 uncultured Ruminococcus sp.
AACCCCTTTCGATTTAAGAAAGTCTTGCAACGTTCCATCGTAGGGACGGGCGTCCCATCGTCCGTAGGGCGGGGGCTTGCTCCCGCCGCAACTCCCACACTCGCTTTATTGCAGAGATTAAAACGCTTATCAACGTATTTGTAGGGGGCGACGTCCTCGACGCCCCGTTATACGGTGAGGATTTTTAATACGAAAAAGATAAAACGCCTATTATATAGGCGGCGCAAAAAATGATTCCCAAACAAATACAAAAAGGAAAAATCTTATGACATACAGTTATTACCCCGGCTGTACTCTTAAAACGAAAGCAAAGGAGCTTGACAGAAGTGCGCGTCTGTGTGCTGAGGCACTCGGCGCGAATTTACGCGAACTTGATAATTGGCAGTGTTGCGGCGGCGCGTATACCGCATCGAGCGACGAAATTGCAACGAAGCTTTCCTCGGTCCGCGCTCTCCTTGAAGCCGAGAGCAAGGGCGAGGATATAATCACTCTCTGCTCCGCTTGCCATAACGTTCTTAAAAGAGTACGTAACGATCTGATAAACGATACGGATTTCGCGTTTAAGGTCAATAATTACGTCAAGCCCGAAAATCCCTTTGAGGGAAAGACGAGAGTGATCCACTTCCTCGAATTTCTCCGCGACGAGGTCGGCTTTGACGTTCTCCGCGAAAAGGTCGTAAATCCCTTCACGGGCAAGAAGATAGCGGCGTATTACGGCTGCCTGCTTCTCCGTCCGTCTGGCATAATGGATATGGACGATCCCGAAAACCCGAAAATACTTGAGGATTTCATCCGCGCTATCGGCGGCGAGCCCGTCATTTATCCGTACAGAAACGAATGCTGTGGCGGGTACGTTACGCTCGAGGATAAGATGGCAACGGTAAAGAAGAGCGAAAAGATAGTCGCATCTGCCGTCGGCTTCGGTGCCGATATAATGATAACCGCTTGCCCGCTTTGCCTATACAATCTTGAGAGCGCAGGCGCAGAGGTTAAATACTTCACCGAGCTTTTGGCAACGGCTCTCGGAATCACGGAGGCGTAATATGAACCTTAAAGAACAAGTGCTTATAATGAGCGGCGTCGACGTAAGAAAATGTATGGCTTGCGGAAAATGCTCGGGTGCCTGCCCGTCGTATAACGAGATGGAGTACCATCCTCATCAGTTCGTCTCGATGGTCAAAAAGGGAAATATCGAGCCGCTTATGAAATCGGAATCGGTATATAAATGCCTGACCTGCTACGCGTGTATCGAAAGATGTCCGCGCGGAGTCGAGCCGGCAAAGCTCATCGAGGTGATACGGCTCCTATCTGTCCGCCCGCAGGGAAGTAATCATATCAAGGCAGACGATATTCCGTCGCTTCTCGATTCCGAGCTTCCCCAGCAGGCAATCGTGACTGCGTTCCGTAAGTATAGTAAATAATTAACCGGTAGGGGGGGCGACGTCCTCGACGCCCCGGCTCCCCCTTTGGGGGAGCTCCGCGAAGCGGTGAGAGGGGATTGAAATGATTTCGGATTACCCTCTCCGTCGGTCTTCGACCGACACCTCTCCCGAAGGGCGAGGCACGGCGTGGCTTGCTCCCGCCGAGTAAAAAATTCCCCATAACAATCAGTCCGAAAGGAATAAGAAAATGCAAAGAATTGGAGTTTTCGTGTGTCACTGCGGCACGAACATCGCCGCAACTGTCGACGTCAAAGCCGTAGCCGAGGCGCTTAAATACGAGCCGGGCGTAGTCGTTTCAACGGAGTATCAGTATATGTGCTCCGAGGCAGGACAGGAGCTTATCAAAAATGCGATAAAGGAAAACGCGCTCACGGGCGTCGTTGTCTGCTCTTGCTCTCCCCGTATGCACGAAGCAACGTTCAGAAAGACGGTCGCGGCGGCGGGACTTAACCCGTATATGCTCGAGATCGCAAACATAAGAGAGCAGGTGTCGTGGATACATAAAAACATCGAGGAAGCGACCGAGAAGGCAATAATCCTCGGACGTGCGGCGATCGCAAAGGTTCATCTTAACGCCCCCCTTACCGCAGGCGAAAGCCCCGTAGTCAAGCGTGCGCTCGTTATCGGCGGTGGTATTGCGGGAATACAGACCGCGCTCGATATCGCAGAGGCGGGCTTTGAAGTCGACATCGTCGAAAAAAATCCGACGATCGGCGGAAAGATGACCCAGCTCGACAAGACCTTCCCGACCCTCGACTGTGCCGCTTGTATACTCACGCCGAAAATGGTCGATTGCGCACAGCACGATAAGATAAAAATATACTCCTATTCCGAGGTCAGCGAGGTAAAGGGCTTCGTCGGAAACTTCGACGTTAAGATTAAGCGCAAAGCGCGCTACGTTGACGAAAACAAGTGTACCGGTTGCGGTCTTTGCACCGAAAAGTGTCCGCAGAAAAAGGTTCCTAACGAGTTTAACCTCGGACTTGATAACCGCCGCGCGATCTATATCCCCTTCGCGCAGGCAGTGCCGAAGATAGCAACGATCGACGCGGATTACTGCACGATGCTGAAAAGCGGCAAGTGCGGAGTCTGCTCAAAGGTCTGCACCGCAGGCGCTATCGACTATAAACAAGAGGACACCTTTGTAAACGAAAAATACGGCGCTATCGTCGTTGCAACGGGCTTCAACCCCATAAAGCTCGATAAGTACGACGAGTTTGCGTACAGCCAGAGCGCAGACGTTATAACCTCGCTCGAGCTTGAGCGTCTTATGAACGCGGCAGGCCCGAACGGCGGAACGCTTCTTCGCCCGTCCGATAAAAAGCATCCGCATAGGATCGCATTTATACAGTGCGTCGGCTCCCGTTGTGACGACGGCAAGGGAAAGAGCTACTGCTCGAAGATCTGCTGTATGTATACGGCGAAGCACGCAATGCTGATAAGAGAAAAATACCCCGACACCGAGGTTTACGTATTCTACATCGACGTCCGTACACCCGGAAAGAACTTCGATGAGTTTTACCGCCGCGCGGTCGAGGAATACGGTGTCAACTATATAAAGGGAATGGTCGGAAAGGTGCTTCCCGAGCCGGACGGTACGCTTACCGTGCGCGCGTCGGATCTATTGAGCGGCGTTCAGCTCAATCTTTCCTGCGACCTCGTCGTTCTCGCCGCGGCTATCGAGCCCGATAAGAGCGCACGTCCGCTTGCGACAATGCTTACCGCAAGTATGGATACGAACGATTTCTTCACGGAAGCACATCCGAAGCTTCGCCCCGTTGAAAGCCCCACGGCAGGAATCTTCCTCTCGGGCGCTTGCCAGGGACCGAAGGATATTCCCGAGACCGTTTCTCAGGCGTCCGCCTGCGCGGCAAAGGTTATCGGTCTGCTTGCGAAGAACACACTTAAGGGTAATCCCTGCGTAGCGCACAGCGACGAGCTTATGTGTAACGGCTGTTCGTCGTGTGAAAAGGTATGCCCTTACGGCGCGATCAGCTACTCGGATAAGGAATTCCGCATAAACGGCAAAATGGTGACTCGCCGCGTAGCGAGCGTCAACCCTGCCGTATGTCAGGGCTGCGGTGCCTGCACCGTTGCCTGCCCGTCGGGCGCTATGGACCTGAACGGCTTCAGTAATTCTCAAATTATGGCGGAGGTAGACGCGATATGCAAATGGTGAATAACGAATTCAAGCCGAAAATAGTCGCCTTCTGCTGTAACTGGTGCTCTTATGCCGGCGCCGACCTTGCGGGAACTAACCGACTTCAGTATCCCGCCGAGGTGAAGATCATCCGCGTGCCCTGCTCCTGCAGAGTAAACCCGATGTTCATTCTCCGCGCGTTCCAGAGAGGCGCCGACGGAGTTATAATCTGCGGATGTCACCCGGGCGACTGCCACTACACGAGCGGTAACTACTACGCGAGAAGAAGAATGACTCTCCTTTTCTCAATGCTCGATTTCCTCGGCATCGAAAAGGAACGCACGCGCCTTGAATGGGTGTCTGCGGCAGAGGGTCAGAAGTTCGCTCAAACGATGAACGACTTCGTTAAGACCGTGACCGAGCTTGGAGAAAACAAGCGTTTGGAGGATCTGCGATGCAAGAAATGATGAAAAATAAAGCGATCGAGCTGTTAAGTAACGGCACCGTCGCTCGCGTTCTCGGCTGGAAAAAGGGCGAGTTTGATTATGATATAACCCCCGCCGTTTTTGAAAGTATCGAGGAAATTGAAAACGAATTTATATATAACTCCCTTTGCTCGCCTAACCTTTCGAAATATCTCGTAAAGGAAAGCCGCAAAGAGGGAAAAACGCTCATATTCCTTAAGCCCTGTGATTCGTACAGCTTGTCACAGCTTATTACAGAGCATAGAGTAGTGAGAGAAAACGTATACGTAGTCGGCATCGAGTGCTACGGCAAGACCGACGCAGACACTATAAAGGCAAAGGGAATCAAGGGAATTACGAAGATCACCGAAAACGACGGTGTTCTGAATATCGAAACTCTCTACGGAAACGAAAAAATACCCGTATACGAGGTTCTCCGCGAAAGATGCGTAAACTGTAAGAGTAAAAAGCATCCAGTTTACGACGAGCTTATCGGTGAAGAGGGCGAGGTTGTAGATGATTGCGAACGCTTTGACGAGGTGGCGAAGATTGAAGCGATGACGCCCGAGGAAAGATTTGAATTTTTCCGCGGCGAGCTTTCGCGCTGTATCAGATGTAACGCCTGCCGTAATGCCTGCCCCGCCTGCACCTGCGAAAAGTGCGTGTTTGATAACGACGCATCGGGCATCGCGCAAAAGGCGGCGTCCGACTCATTTGAAGAAAATATGTTCCACATCATCCGCGCCTTCCACGTTGCGGGAAGATGTACCGACTGCGGTGAATGCTCCCGCGTTTGCCCGCAGAATATACCGCTTCACCTGCTCAACCGTAAGTTCATAAAGGACATAAACGAGCTTTACGGCAACTATCAGGCGGGTGAAAATATCGGCAACCGTTCTCCGCTCACCGATTACACGCAGGGCGACGCAGAGCCGAATATCGTCTATGAGAGAGGAGGAAAGGACAATGCTTAAAATAAAGCTTTCCGAGCTTTCACTTCTCTTTGACGCCCTCTCGGCAAAAAATAAGCTCTACATACCCGCCGACACGAAGGGCGGAGCGCGTTTTCTTCCTTACGAGAACGGAATGATGATGACAAAGGAGCTTAATACCGTCCGTTCTCCTAAAGACCTTTTCTTCCCGCAGACCGAGAACCTTATGGATTTCAAAATAGAGGGTAAGAAGATCGAGGTCATCGACACCCGCGACGAGTGCGAGGATTTCGTTATTTTCGGAGTGCGCGCCTGCGACGTTCGAAGCTTTGAGGTGCTCGACAGAGTTTTCCTCTCCGAGCCGATCGATACGTATTATAAAAACCGCCGCGAGCACGGCGTTATCGTCTCGCTCGCCTGCAACCGTCCCGAGGAGACCTGCTTCTGCTCGACCTTTGATGTCGACTGTGCAAATCCCGAGGGCGACGTTGCGTCCTATATCTGCGGCGACGAGATGTATTTCGAGCCGCTGACCGAAAAGGGAAGCGAGCTGCTTCTGAATCTCTCTTGCCTCAGCGAGGGAAGCGAAGCGCCCGTCTACGAATGTAAAAGAAATATTTACGAGATCAAGTCGAAGCTGCCTCTATCTACCCTTTCTGCCGAGAAATTCGGTAAGAATATGATGGAATACTTCAATTCCGATAAGTGGGATGAGCTTTCGGAAGCTTGTCTCGGCTGCGGAACCTGCACCTTCGTCTGTCCGACCTGCCAGTGCTACGATATAAAGGACTTCGACACGGGACACGGAATCAAGCGCTTCAGATGCTGGGATTCCTGTATGTATTCCGACTTCACGAAGATGGCGCACGGAAATCCCCGTGTGAGCCAGAAGGAGCGCTTCCGTCAGCGCTTTATGCACAAGCTCGTTTACTATCCTATGAATAACGACGGACTATATAGCTGTGTAGGATGCGGCAGATGTATCAGCAAATGCCCCATTTCGATGAACATAGTAAAGGTAATGAAAAAGCTCGGGGAGGGTAAAGATGAATAACGAAACGCTTATTCCCGTTATCGGCGTTGTGACCGATATACGGATAGACACCCCCGACGTTAAGACCTTCCGTGTCGTAACTCCCGAGGGAAATAAGCCCTTTGAGCATATGCCGGGTCAGTGCGCGATGCTTTCGATTCCGGGCGTAGGCGAAGCGATGTTTTCGATAACCTCGTCGCCCACGAACACCGAATATATGGAGTTCAGCATCAAAAAGTGCGGATGTCTTACAGACTGGCTTCATAAAATGGAGGTCGGACAGTACGTGACCGTGCGCGGCCCGTACGGAAACTATTTCCCCGTCGAGACCGAGCTCAAGGGCAAAAACCTGCTCTTCGTTGCAGGAGGAATCGGACTTGCGCCGCTTCGCTCGGTAATAAACTACTGCCGCGCAAACCGCGAAAACTACGGCACTATCGACATCGTCTACGGCTCGCGCTCAAAGGACGACCTCGTTGATTATTCCGAAATAATAAACGAATGGATGACAGAGGCAGGCGTCAGCGTTCACCTGACGATAGACCGCGAGCAGGAGGGCTGGGACGGACACGTCGGATTTGTACCGAATTACGTCAAGGAGCTTAACCCCGACGTAAACAAAACCGTTCTCGTCTGCGGACCGCCCATAATGATAAAGTTCACACTTAACGCACTTAAAGAGCTGGGCTTTACCGAGGAGCAGGTCTATACGACGATGGAGCTTCGTATGAAATGCGGAGTCGGCAAGTGCGGAAGATGCAATATAGGAAGCAAATACGTCTGCAAGGACGGCCCCGTTTTCCGCTACGATAAGCTTGGCGCGCTTCCCGACGAATACTGATGAGGTAATTACTATGGAAAATATGGTAAACATATATCTTTACGGCAAAAAATACGAGGTGCCGTCAAATCTTACGATAATGAGCGCGATGGAGTACGCGGGCTATCAGCTCGTGCGCGGTGTCGGATGCCGTTGCGGCTTCTGCGGCGCCTGCGCTACCATCTATCGCATCAAGGGCGACAGAGAGCTCAAGACCTGCCTTGCCTGTCAGACGAAGGTAGAGGACAATATGTATATTGCAACTCTTCCTTTCTTCCCGCTCGTAAAGCAGCCCTACGATATTGAAAAGATAAAGCCGACAGAGCAGATAATGATGCAGCTTTATCCCGAAATTTACGCCTGTATCGGCTGCAACGCCTGCACGAAGGCGTGTACGCAGGGGCTTAACGTAATGCAGTATATCGCTTACGCACAGCGCGGCGAGTACGAAAAGTGTGCAGAGGAATCCTTCGACTGCGTAATGTGCGGAGTTTGCTCCTCGCGTTGCCCTGCAGGCATTACACACGGTCAGGTCGGACTTCTTTCCCGCCGTTTGACGGGTAAGTATCTTGCCCCCGAAACACAGCATCTCCTAAGTAGAGTTGCCGAAATTGAAAACGGCGACTGCGAAGCGGCTCTTCAGGACATTATGAAGAAGACCGCCGAGGAGCTTAAAGAAATGTATAACAACCGCGATTTCGAAAAGTAAGGAGGCGAGGATATGTACAGTAAAGAAATGCTTGAATCGATCAAAAAGGTCGAAGCGACGCGTGAAGAACGTATTAAAAACGTTCTTGCGGGAAACCATCCCCGCCGAATGACGGCTGAAGAAAAGGAACAGGTGCTTCTCGAAAACCACCCCGACCATATAAAGGAGCAGTTTAAAGAGCTAACTATCGGTCCGAATAAGGGCGAAAAGGTTCCGCTTGAGCTTGCAGAGCTTCTTCAGGCGAATCCGAGAATAAAGCCCTCGGAGATAGACCTGACGAAAATAGATTACGACGTTGACGTTCTTATAATCGGCGGCGGCGGAGCCGGCTCTGCGGCGGCTATTATGGCAAACGAAAACGGTGCCGACGTTATGATCGTAACGAAGCTTCGCCACGGCGACGCTAACACGATGATGGCAGAGGGCGGTATCCAGGCGGCAGATAAGCCGAACGACAGCCCTGCACAGCACTATCTCGACGTTATGGGCGGCGGACATTTCAAGAACGTCCCCGAGCTTGTCTATAAGCTGGTAAACGACGCGCCTATCTGTATCAAGTGGCTGAACGACCTCGGCGTTATGTTCGATAAAGAGCCGGATGGTACGATGGTAACGACACACGGCGGCGGAACGTCCCGCAAGCGTATGCACGCCTGCAAGGACTATTCGGGCGCCGAGATAATGAGAGTTCTGCGCGACGAGGTGCAGAACAGAAAGATACCCGTCGTTGACTTCACGTCGGCGATCGAAATAATCAAGGATAAGGACGGCAAAGCCGCAGGCGCAGTCCTTCTCAATATGGAGACGAACGAGATACTGATAGCTCGCGCAAAGACCGTCGTTATCGCAACGGGCGGCGCGGGAAGAATGCACTATCAGGGCTTCCCGACGTCAAACCACTACGGCGCGACGGCAGACGGACTCGTTCTCGCATACCGTGCAGGCGCTCCGCTCCTTTACGCGCACACCCTGCAGTATCACCCGACGGGTGCCGCTTACCCCTCGCAGATATTCGGCGCGCTCGTTACCGAAAAGGTACGTTCTATCGGCGCACAGCTCGTAAACTGCGACGGCGAGCCCTTTATGTACTCGCTTGAGACCCGTGACGTCTGCGCTTCGGGAGTTATCCGTGAATGCAGACGCGGAAACGGCGTCGATACCTTTAACGGCGGTAAGGGAATCTGGCTCGACTCGCCGATGATAGATATGCTTCACGGAGAGGGAACTATCGAGAAGAGAATCCCTGCAATGATGCGTATGTACTTAAAATACGGCATTGATATGCGTAAGCAGCCGATACTTATCTACCCGACCCTTCACTATCAGAACGGCGGTATCAAGATAGGCGAAAACGGTATGTCAGAAGTTCCAAACCTCTTTGTAGCAGGTGAGGCAGTAGGAGGAATTCACGGCGAAAACCGTCTCATGGGTAACTCGCTCCTCGACATAATCGTATTCGGACGCAACGCAGGTGTCAACGCCGCAAACGAGGCGAAGAATATGAATGCCCCCGAGGGACTGACACTCGGTCACGTCGATTCCTTTGTAAAGGAAATGTCCGACGCGGGAATTGTCACCGATATGGTATCCCCGAAGCTTCTCCCGAATTACGCAAGAAAGGTGTAATAACGGCTATGGAACTTTTCGGCGGTGTTATCACCATTTCAAATATATCGACGCTTCTCGTCGTCGTTTTTGCGGTGCTCTTCCTCGGATATCTTCTCGGAAGAATTACGGTAAAGGGAATATCCCTCGGTGACGCAGGCGTGTTTGTCGTAGCGCTTATCGTCGGCGCGCTTTGCTTTGAGGTAAGTGAAAAGACGGGGCTGAATTTCTTTGCGTCAAAGACTCCCTACGACTTCACGTCGGGACTGTCTATTGTTGAAAGTCTCGGACTCATTCTTTTCGTAACCTCGGTGGGCTTTATAGCAGGCCCCAAATTCTTTGGAAACTTTAAGAGAAACTTCAAATCATACGTTCTTATAGGCGTTGTCGTTATACTCGCGGGCGCACTTGCGGCTGTCGGTTGTATATATATGGGAGAGGGAATCGGCTACGGCTCAACGATCAAGACGCAGGACGGCTTCGTCGCAATGATAGTCGGTCTGCTTTCGGGCTCGCTTACCTCGACTCCCGCATTTTCGGCGGCAAAGGCAACGGTTGCGCCTGAATATATGTCGCTCGTTTCGGTCGGACACGGAATCGCTTACATATTCGGCGTTATCGGCGTCGTGCTTTTCGTTCAGCTCGTGCCGAAGATCGCAAAGGCGAATATGGAAGAAGAAAGAGCGAAGCTCGTAACCAAAAAAGAGGAAACGAAAAAAACGTTTGCAGGAAAGCTTTTTGAATTTGACCATATGGGAATCGCAGTGTTCGCTCTTGCGGCTATCCTCGGAACGTTTATCGGTCAGATAAAGATACCGCTTTCGGGCAAGGGCCTTGACGGCACCTGCTTCTCGCTCACGACCACGGGCGGATGTCTGCTCGTCAGCTTGATCCTCGGACACTTTACCCGTATAGGTAAGGTCAGCATTATGCCGAAGGAATCGACGCTCAAGCTCTTCCGTGAGCTCGGACTCGTATTCTTCCTCGTCGGCGCGGGAATCCCGGGCGGCGCGGAGTTTGTTGCAAACTTCGACCCGATGTACTTCGTATACGGAATTATTATGACTGTAATTCCGATGTTCGTCGGCTTCTTCTTTGCAAAGTACGTCCTCAAGCTGTCGCTTCTCAACAACCTCGGCTCGATCACGGGCGGTATGACGAGTACACCGGCACTCGGAACGCTTATAAACGTCTCGGGAACGGAGGACGTTGCGTCGGCATACGCGGCAACCTATCCTATCGCACTCGTTGCAGTCGTTCTCGTCTCGCAGTTCTTGATCATCCTGTTCTGATCTCGGATAAAATATTCAGCGTTTTGTCAATATCCATTGACAAAAAACAATTTATTGTATATAATGTAAAATGCAGGATTTGAAAGTCAAACTTGCATTTTGCAGGAGGAAGATATGGACTCTATCCAACAAGTCTCCCGAAATACGCTTCAGCGTTTGCCCCGATATCTTAACTATCTGAAATCGCTCGATCCGTGCGGAAACGTGTCGTCAACCGAGATAGCAAAGGCACTCGGACTTAACGACGTTCAGGTTCGTAAGGACCTTTCCTCGGTAAGCTCGGGCGGACGCCCGAAGGTCGGCTATAACGTAGCCGCGCTGACAAGCGATTTGAAGGAATTTCTCGGCTATAATGCAATTAAGGGCGCAATTATCGTCGGTGCTGGAAATCTCGGAAGGGCGCTTATGTCTTACCGCGGCTTCTCCGAATACGGGCTCACAATTATTGCGGGCTTCGACAGTAATCCGGCGCTCGTCGGTTGCCGTGTAGACGGAAAAGAGATCCTTTCACTCGACTCTCTTTGCGATTATTGCCGCGAAAACGGAGTCGAGATCGGAGTTATAACGACGCCTTCCGCGTATGCTCAAGAGGTGAGCGACCTGCTCGTTTCTGCGGGAATAAAGGCAATATGGAACTTCGCGCCGGCGCATATATACGTCCCCGACGGAGTTCTTGTGCAAAATGAAAATATGGCTTGTTCTCTTGCACTTCTATCAAAGCATCTGAACGAGATGCTCGGTGAATAAGGAGAATCATTATGCAATACTCAAATATGACAAGGGAAGAGCTCGAAACTCTTCTCCTTCAGCTTGATGCGGAATACCGCACCTATAAGGCAAAGGACCTCACGCTGAATATGGCGAGAGGAAAGCCGTCGGTAGAACAGCTTGATCTTTCGATGGGAATGATGGACATTCTGTCGTCCGATTCCGACCTCACCTGCGAGGACGGAACAGACTGCCGTAATTACGGCGTCCTTGACGGAATTGCCGAGGCAAAACAGCTTCTCGGCGATATGATGGAGGTTCCTGCCGATAACATAATCATATACGGAAACTCGTCGCTGAACGTAATGTACGACACCGTCTCGCGTTCAATGACGCACGGCGTCCTCGGCTCAACACCCTGGTGTAAGCTCGATAAGGTCAAATTTCTTTGCCCCGTGCCCGGCTATGACAGACACTTCGCAATTACGCAGTATTTCGGCATCGAAATGATAACCGTTCCGATGACGAAGGACGGTCCCGATATGGATATGGTCGAAAAGCTCGTGAGTGAGGACGACTCGATAAAGGGTATCTGGTGCGTTCCGAAGTACTCGAACCCGCAGGGCTATTCCTATTCCGACGAAACGGTGCGCCGCTTCGCGCGTTTGAAGCCGAAGGCAAAGGACTTCCGAATCTATTGGGATAACGCATATACGATACATCACCTCTACGACGACGATCAGGACTACCTGCTCGAGATCCTCGACGAATGCCGTAAGGCGGGCAACCCCGATATGGTATATAAGTTCGCATCAACCTCGAAGATCTCCTTCCCCGGCTCGGGAATCGCAGCTATCGCCGCGTCGCATAACAACCTCGACGATATACGCCGTCAGCTCGGCATACAGACGATAGGACACGATAAGGTCAATCAGCTCCGCCACGTCCGTTTCTTCAAGAATATTGAAGGAATGAACGAGCATATGCGCCGCCACGCAGACATTCTCCGCCCGAAGTTCGAAAAGGTGCTTGAGATACTTGAAAACGAGCTTGGCGGTCTCGGAGTCGGCGATTGGACGAAGCCGAAGGGCGGATATTTCATCTCCTTCGACAGCTTGCCGGGATGCGCGAAAGCAATAGTAGCACGCGCAAAAAAAGCGGGCGTTATTATGACGGGCGCAGGCGCGACCTATCCTTACGGAATAGATCCGCAGGACAGTAATATCCGCATCGCACCCTCTTATCCGTCCCTAATTGACCTTGAAACCGCAACCAAGCTTTTCGCTCTCTGCGTTAAGATTGAAAGCGCGAATAAGATTCTTTCGGAAAAGTAAAATAAGCACCTCAAAGCAACTGCTTTGAGGTGCTATTTTTGTCAACAAAACTTTACAGAAAATATTGATTTTTCTGTTACAGTTTGATATAATTAACATAATGGGGCAGAATTTGAGAAATTCGGATCCTGAACCGTTCTTTGAAAGGAGTTACATAATGAAATATATTGTAAACGGACGTATAGTTATGCCCGACAGAGTAATTGACGGCAAGGCGCTTGCCTATGACGAAAAGATCTCGGGCGTAGTCAAGACCGAGGACATTCCCGCAGGCGCCGAGGTTATCGACGCAAAGGGAAATTACGTTTGCCCCGGACTTGTTGATATTCATATTCACGGCTATCTTAACGAAGATACCTCCGACGGTAAGCCCGAAGGAATCAAGAAGATGGCTTACGGCGTTGCAGAAAACGGCGTAACGTCGTTTTTGCCGACGACTATGACCGTATCGGAAGAAGAAATAGTAGCTGCGCTTAACGCAGTCAGATCCCTCAAAGAGGAATCGAAGACCTGGGGCGGTGCTGAAATTCTCGGCGTTCACGCAGAAGGTCCGTTCATCAACCCTTCGAAGAAAGGCGCGCAGAAGGAAGAGAACATTCAGAAGCCGAATGCGAAGTTCCTTATAGATAACCAGGATATTATCCGCATAGTAACTATCGCTCCCGAAATGGACGAAGGACATAACGCGATCAAGGAAGTAGCCGCAAATACCGATATTCTCATCTCGATGGGACATACGGGTGCCGGCTTTGAAGAAGCAGTTTCGGCAGTCAACGACGGCGTCGGACATACGACACACCTCTTCAACGCTATGACGGCTCTTGCACACCGCGATCCGGGCGTTGTCGGCGCGGCACTCACAACCGACGTAACGGTCGAGCTTATCTGCGATACCTTCCATATCCATCCCGGCGTGTTCTCGATAATCGCGGCGCAGAAGCCGAGTAAGCTCTGCCTTATCACCGACTGTACGAGAGCAGGCGGAATGCCCGACGGCGAGTACGACCTCGGCGGTCAGCCGATCTACCTCAAGGGAATTGAATGCCGTCTCGCCGACGGTACCATCGCGGGATCGGTACTTAAGCTTAACGTCGCAGTCCGTAACGTGCTTGAAAACACGACGCTCTCCGTTCCCGAAGCAGTTGCGGCGGCAAGCTACAATCCCGCACGCGCTATCAAGGCAAAGGGCAAGGGCGCGCTTAAGAGCGGATACGACGCAGACATTATCATCGCTGATGAGAAATTTAATATCAAGAGAACTATAAAGAGAGGTAACACAATCTATGAAGCTTAAGACAGTAGCACCGCTTGACCTCGGCTATATGCCGATGGCGCTCGTACTCAAGGATTTTGAAGAAAGAGCAAAGAACGAGGGCGGAAAGAAGATCGTAATCGGAATCGAAAGAAACAAGGGTTATCTTTCTACCTACGAAATGACCGTGTTTAACGACGGAACGGGTCACGACGAGGAAAACTTCGACGTCGTTGAGCGTGTAGTTAAGTCGCTCCTCTGGGTACGCGGCGGATACAAGGTAATAATCGCTGGCTCCGACGTAATCGGAAGCAAGATCAAGGCAGCATACGACTTCGGCGGTCTGCGTGAGTTTGACCGCGGATTTATGGCAAGAGTTTACGAGCGTCCCTTCGAGGTCGAGGTAGTTGCTCTTGAAAACGCTCCCAAGGAAAACGAGGCGGCAGAGCCCGTCGGACGTCACCTTGCGGGTTGCCGTATCGGCTTTGACGCAGGCGGAAGCGACCGCAAGGTCAGCGCCGTTATCGACGGTGAGCCGGTATACTCCGAGGAGGTCGTTTGGTTCCCCAAGACCAATTCCGATCCTAAATATCACTACGAGGGAATTCTCGACGCAATGAAGACCGCAGCGTCTCATATGCCCCGTGTCGACGGCATCGGCGTTTCCTCTGCAGGCGTTTATATCGACAATAAGATCATGATCGCATCTCTCTTCCTCAAGGTTTCCGACGAGGACTTCGAGAAGCACGTAAAGAATATGTACATAGACGGCGCCGCTGAACTCGGACGT
>CAZVVM010000043.1:0-14404 GCA_964630635.1 uncultured Ruminococcus sp.
CTTGTGTTGCGGTATTGTCAATACGCAGAAATTGAGTGATATTTGTTGCTCTCGATCTAACACAAAAAACCGCCGATTTCTCGGCGGTTTTCCTCTTATTTGATATAAGTAACTATCTTCCACTTCATTCCGCTCGGGGAATCGTCGGGAGTTGACAGGTATTCTTCACTTTCGCTTTCGATTTTCCAGCCGAGATCGTCAAGATTCGGGAAAAATGCGTCGGCAGGAAGCTCGGTATCGAACTTCGTTACGTAAATTCTTTCGCAGTAGGGCAGAAACAGCTTGTAAATACTGTCACCGCCGATAACTACCGCCGTTTCGTTTTCGCCGAGCATAGAAAGTGCTTCTTCAGCACTGTGCGCGACCTCGGCACCCTCGACCTTGTAATCCTCGCGCCGCGAAAGGATAATGTTTCTGCGGTTCTTCAAAGGTTGACCGTTCGGGAACGTGGAGAGCGTTTTCGAGCCGAGAATGACGGTCTTTCCGCTCGTAACGGAACGGAAATTGCGTAGATCGTCACGGACACGGCAGAGAAGCTCGCCCTTATAACCTATTCCCCAGCCGCGGTCAACGGCAACTATCGCTTCGAGCATCATATCAGAGGAGCGACGCAAGCTTGGAGGCGATATCGGTCTTTTCCCAGCCGACGTTCAGCTCCTCGCGTCCGAGGTGACCGTAAGCGGCGAGAGGCGCGTAGATCGGCTTGCGGAGATCGAAACGCTTGATGAGAGCGGCAGGACGAAGGTCAACGAGCTGACATACCTTTTCGCAGATCTTATCTTCTGTGACCTTACCCGTGCCGAAGGTGTCGACCATAACGGAGACGGGCTTCGCAACGCCGATTGCGTAAGCAAGCTGAACCTCACACTTGGTAGCAAGACCTGCTTTTACGATGTTTTTCGCAAGGTAACGGCAGGCGTAAGCGCCCGTGCGGTCGACCTTCGTCGGGTCCTTACCCGAGAACGCGCCGCCGCCGTGACGGGAATATCCGCCGTAGGTGTCAACTATTATCTTTCTGCCCGTAAGACCGGAGTCGCCGTGAGGACCGCCGACAACGAAGCGTCCCGTAGGGTTGACGTATATCTTGGTGTTTTCATCGATAAGCTCGGACGGAACGGTCGCGTAGATAACGTGCTTCTTTACGTCCTCTCTGATCTGCTCGAGGGTAATTTCACCGTCGTGCTGTGAGGAAACGACTACCGTGTCGATACGGACGGGCTTGTCGCCGTCGTATTCAACGGTAACCTGCGTCTTTCCGTCGGGACGCAGATACGTGAGCGTGCCGTTCTTTCTGACCTCGGTGAGCTTCTTTGCGAGCGCGTGCGAAAGCGAGATCGGGAGGGGCATAAGCTCGGGTGTCTCGTCGCAAGCGTAGCCGAACATCATACCCTGGTCGCCTGCACCGGTGTCGAGACCGTCGCCGTTACCCTCTTTTGCTTCGTAGGAGAGGTCAACGCCGAGGGCGATGTCGGGGGACTGACCGTGTACCATATTGATAACGGCGCAGGTGTCGCAGTCGAAGCCGTACTTACCGCGGTCGTAGCCGATAGCTCTTACCGCCTCGCGTGCGATAGTCTGGAAATCAATGACGGCGGTGGTCGTTATCTCGCCCATTATCGAGATAACGCCCGTCGTTACGGTCGTCTCACACGCAACGCGCGCCATCGGGTCGACAGCGAGTATCGCGTCGAGGACGGAGTCGGAGATCTTGTCGCAAATTTTGTCGGGATGTCCTTCGGTTACTGATTCTGATGTGAAAAGCTTTCTCATTTTTCTTCTTCCTTCTTCTTAAATTTCTCTCTTGTTTTCGTTCCGAGGGGACAAAAAGACCCTCGCAGAACGAGGGTCATCTTTTCTTAAAATTTAACTCTCATCTGCCCGGATTTGGCACCTTTTTGGCAATTTACACGCGTTCATCACGCTTTTCGCCAAATGGTTGTCGGGCTTCACAGGGCCGGTCCCTCCGCCACTCTTGATAAGAACGAGGATATTATAGCATATCCTTCGGCGGATTTCAACCTTTTTTGAGAAAATTTTTTATCTGGGAGTTAATTGTAGGGGGAAGTTGTAATTTCAATGGCTCCCTCCGGGAGGGAGCTGTCACCGAAGGTGACTGAAGGAGCCATCGGGCGAGAAATGCTCAATGATAGATTTTTTTGAACCGCCCTAATGAGACGGGCGACTCCGCGAAACTATTTATATCGCGGGCTCCCTTCGGCTTTTTGCTTCGCAAAAATCCACCTCCCTCCCGGAGGGAGGCAAAAAACAGACGGACGTTGTCCGTCTGTTTTTATATCATTCCGCAAGCAATTTCATTTTCGAAAGCGCCCTTGCGAGCTTTTTGCCCTTGGGGAGCATTTCGACCTCTTCGCGGGTAATTCCGCGGATGAGGAGAATGGTAAGAACGTAAACGATCACTGCCGTGAATATCGCAAGCACAAGGGAAATATCCGCTATGCCGATAAGCATATAGTAAAGCTTAAACGAGCCGATCGCGCCGCAGGCGCAAATGAGCGACGAGATGAGCGGCTTGATAAGGAGCTTCGCAAAATTTGGCGTATAGCCGACCTTTTTGCGGATGAAGTAGAAGTTCATTGCCGAGATGGTAAAGCAGGAAAGAATTGCCGAAATGGGCGAGCCCATAACGCCGATACTCTTTACCGAAACGAGAGCCATCGTTGAAACTACCTTGACGACGGCGCCGACGGCGACGCTGATTACGGGATAACGTCCGAGCTTATGCGACTGAAGGATCGCGGCGGTCGTCGATATCATACTCATAAAGAATACCGACAGTACGTGTACCGAAAGGAGCGGCCCTGCCATTCTCGCGGCGCTTGCCGAACGGAAAAGGAACGCAACGATCGGCTCTGCAAGCACCGAAATTCCGAAAACGCAGGGAAGAATTACGATGACCGCCATACGGAACGCGGTGTTCATCGCCTTTTTGACCTTTTCGGAATTGCCTTCCGCGACTCCGACCGAAATGAGCGGTACGATGACCGACGTTATCGGGTTGGCAAAGGCGAGAATTATGTTACTTATCGGAGTAACGCAGGTCTTTAAGTTGCCGATAAACGCCTTCGTTGCCTCCTGCGTGTAGTTTATCTGCAATCCGCGCGAGAGGATTATGCCGTCAAGCACGTTTGAGAGCGTCATAACCGAGCTTGAAAGCGTTATCGGTATAGCGATAGCGATAAGAAGCTTGATTATCGTCTTGGCGGGGCGGGTTTCCATACCGTCCTGAAGCAGGTCGGCGTATTCGGTATCGTACTTTGCGGGCTTGAATAGAAGCTTCCTTATAATGAGCGACACCATTCCCGCCGCGACTCCGACGGTAAGACCGAATACCGCGTAAGCGGCGACGATGTGAGTCGGCTTGCCTGCCTGAACGGCGTAATTTGCAAAGAGGATACCGAGAGCCATTTTGCCGACCGCCTCGATGACGTTCGATACAGCCGACGGCACCATATTCTGATACCCTTGGAAATAGCCCTTCAGCGCAGAAGCGATACAGATGAAGAAGAGCGTCGGGGCGATAGCCATAATGCTGAACGACAGATTGTCTATCTTGTACGCCTTTTCAAACAGCGGCGCGCCGAAGAACATAATTGACGTTCCGATAAGACCGATAGCGACGAAAAGCCACATCGCTATCTTCATTATCTTCTTGCTTTCCCGCACGTTACCGCTTGCGCGGTTTTCGGATATGAGCATCGAAACGGCGGTCGGCAGACCTACGTTCGACACGGTATAGAGAAAAGCGTATATATCGTAGGCGTTGTTGTAGTACGCCATTCCGCTGTCGGAGAGTATTCCGCGGAGCGGTATTTTGAGAAGCAGTCCGACGGTCTTGACGAACAGGTTTGCTATCGTCAGAGCGAGGACGCCCGAGAGCATTCTTGACGCTCCCTTTCTTGCTTTTGCACTCACTTTTTTACCCTTTATGTTACTTATTTATATATTCGTATGTGTATTTCGGCTCGAATATTCTCTTGATCTTCCCGCCGTCGGGGGAAATGAATTTGCTGACGGCACCCGCGCCGACGGCGTAGATGTCTTGCAATTCTTCCATAATATAAATATTATACAGTCCCTCGTAACCGTCGCGGCAGAAGCCGACGTTTTCAAGATTGCCCTGCGCGTTCTTCTGGCGGTAGAGATAGTAGGGAAAATATCCGTTTTCCCCGAGCGCCTTTTGCGAATAATCGACGCAGGCGGCGCTGATATTACCAAAAAACGAGTAGATACCGCGCGTGTCGCCATGCTCGAGCGCCTCGGTCGTGAAGGTTGCCGAACGCTTGACGCAGTAGGTGTGAACGGTGACGTTCTGCGGGTTTAGAGCAATTATATCGTCGATGGTACGGCAGAAGCTTTCCTCGGTTGCCGACGGAAGCCCTGCGATAAGGTCGGTATTTATGCTTTTTATGCCGCTTGCACGCGCAATTTCATAAGCGCGGTAGAAATCATCGACCGTGTGACGGCGCCCGATCTCTTTGAGTACACCGTCATCGAGAATTTGCGGATTTATGCTCGTGCGGTCAACGCCGAAGGAGGTCATAATATCAAACTTTTCAGCCGTCACGGTGTCGGGACGTCCCGCTTCAACGGTAAATTCGAGAATATTATGCCCCTTCACGTTTTCCACAACTGTGGAAAGTAATCTCGTCAGCTGTTTTTCATCAAGGACGGTGGGAGTTCCGCCGCCGATGTATACGGTAGTTAGGGACTTGCCCGAGTCGTTTATCTGTCGGCATTTTTCCGCTATATCAAGACACAGCTTGTCGAGATAATCGGGGAGAGTCGCGAGGTATCGGGGCGTCGAATATGAGACGAAGGAGCAGTATGCGCACCTCGTCGGGCAGAACGGGATCGAAATATACAGCGAGCAGGTGTCACCTCCGAGCAGTGAACGCGCGTATTTCTGGCGCTTATTTACCTCGGTCAGAAGCTTTGCCTTGTCGGGACGGAGCAGGTACTCCTTTTCGAGCGCATCTACCGCTTCATCGCGGGAAAGCCCCTTGCTTATAAGCTCGTCCGCGATCTTCGCGGGGCGTACGCCCGTGAGTATTCCCCACGGCGGTGCCTGACCGAGAAGCTTTTCGCCTGCTGACTGAAACGCTTTGCCGACTGCAAGCTTTTTTGCTCTGTCGGGAGTTGACTGCGAGCTTACAGCCGCTTGTTCCTTTCCCGAAACGGTCTTTTTTCCGTCAAAAAGCGTAACTTTTGATTCATAAACGCCGTTTTCCTCGCGTATAACGATGCTCGCCTCGGGAATTTCTCCCGTCTGACGCTCCCCCTCGGGAAACTTTGCGCCGGGGAAAAATATCAGACATAGATTTTGACAGTAGGTACGGCTTATGTCGCCGTCTATACGGACTATCATTTTTTGTCCTTTCGGAGCTCGTCGGTGTCGAGGATTATCGTGACGGGGCCGTCGTTCAGCAGCTCGACCTTCATATCCGCGCCGAAGATTCCCCTTTCGGTCTTACATTCCGAGAGGGAATGAACCTTTTCGGTAAAATATTCGTAAAGCTCGTTTGCGCGGACTGGGCCTTCCGATGCGAAGAAATCGGGGCGGTTGCCGTGAACGCAGTTTGCGTATAGGGTAAACTGCGAAATTACGAGAATTTCGCCGCCTATTTGGTTAAGCGACAGGTTCATTTTGCCGTTTTCGTCGCAGAAAACGCGCATTTTTGCAATTTTCGCCGCCAAAATATCTGCCTCTGCCTCGGTGTCGCCCTTTCCCACGCCGAGAAGGACGAGAAATCCCTGTCCTATCTTGCCGACGACCTCGTTATCGACCGTGACCGAGGCGTATTTAACTCTTTGAATTACTGCTTTCACGTCGTATAACCTCTACTTACTTCCTCTACGTTGTCAACGGAGCGCAGACGCGAGAGAATGGATTTGAAATGGTCAAGGTTTTTACAGCTTACGGTAAGCTCGACTATCGTGCAGTCGGAGCGGTTGTGCGTCGTTATTCCGAGAAGCGCGACGTGCATATCGGCAAGCGCCATCGTAATGTCTGCAATAAGGCGTATGCCGGGCTGTGCGATAACGCGTATCTGCGCCTCGAACTCACCGCCGTGGATAGAGGTGCTTTCCCACCGCGCGTTTACCCAACGGTCGATGTAGGCGGGATTGTTAAGTCCCGATACGACGTTCGGGCAGTCCTGCTTGTGAATAGAAATTCCGTAGCCCTTCGTGATAAATCCGATAACTGAATCGCCCGGCAGGGGATTACAGCACTTGCTGAACTTGACGGAAAGCCCGTCGACACCGTCGACGATAACTCCGCCGTTCGACTTCTTGCGCTTTACGGTCTGGACGTCGGATGCGTCAACGATAACGGGCGTCTCGTCCTTGACTACGCGGTCAAATTCGTCCTTGATCTTCGTTCCGATCTTCGAAACGGTGATTCCGCCGTAGCCGATGGTATTATAAAGGTCCTCAATGTCCTGAATACCGATACGCTTTGCGACGTTTAATAGTATTTCGTTCTTCTGCGCCTCTGTGTACGCCTTGCCGATGCGCTTGAATTCGCGCTCGACTTCAATACGTCCTACGTTGATATTTTCGGGACGCTGTTCCTTTTTGAACCACTGACGAATCTTGTTCCGCGCTTCACCCGTGCGGACTATCTTCATCCAGTCACGGGACGGTCCGCGGGAAGCTGCCGACGTGATGATCTCAACTATCTCGCCGTTTTGCGGTGCGCGGTCGATCGGAACGATCATACCGTTTATCTTCGCGCCGACCATCTTGTTACCGACGGCGGAGTGGATGGCGTAGGCGAAGTCGATGACGGTCGCGCCTTGCGGAAGAGTTATAATATCGCCCTTCGGGGTAAAGACGAACACCTCGTCGTGCATAATATCTATTTTGAGTGCCTGAAGGAACTCCTCGGGGTCGCGGGTATCGTCCTCTGTTTCGATGAGCTTTGCGATCCAGGAAAGCTTGCGGTCGATCTCTTCCTTTGAGTCCTCGCCGCTCTTGTATTTCCAGTGTGCGGCGACACCGTATTCAGCGACGCGGTGCATTTCCCAGGTTCTTATCTGAACCTCAAAGGGAATAGCGTTACGACCCATAACGGTAGTGTGGAGAGAACGGTACATATTCGGCTTCGGGGTCGAAATATAGTCCTTGAAGCGACCCGGCACCATATTGAACATCTCGTGTATCATACCGAGGACGACGTAACACTCCTCTTCGCTGTCGACGATGACTCGGAGCGCGTAGAAGTCGAATATCTCCTCAAAGCTCTTGTTCTGCTGATACATCTTGCGGTAGATAGAGTAAACGCTCTTGACGCGTCCTTCGAGGGTGAACTTGATGCCCGCCGCCGTCAGCTTGTCGGAGACGCGCTTACGCATCTGCTCGATGAAGTCGCGGCTTTCGCCGTAACGCTTTTCGATGTCGTTTTTGATCTCCTCGTAGCCGATAGGATCAAGATATTCAAGTGAAAGATTTTCAAGCTCGTGCTTCATTCTCTGCATACCGAGACGGTGTGCGAGAGGAGCGTAAACGTGCATCGTTTCAAGGGCGGTGCTTCGTCTCTTTTCGTCCTTTTTGACTTCAAGAGTGCGCATATTGTGAAGCCGGTCGCAGAGCTTTATGAAGATAACGCGGACGTCCTTCGCCATTGCAAGGAACATCTTACGGAGGTCCTCGACGTGCTGCTCCTCTTTGTCCGAAAATGGAATACGGACGAGCTTTGTAAGTCCGTCAACGAGGTGCGCGACCTCTTCGCCGAACTCCTTTTTTATATCGGGAATGTCGATAAGATTTCCGCAATCCTCTACGGTGTCGTGAAGGAGCGCGGCGCAGATCGAATCGGTGTCAAGACCGAGTCCGACCGCGATCTCGGCAACCGCTACGGGATGGCTGATGTACGGGTCTCCGCTGTATCGGAACTGACCGTCGTGCAGACGGTTTGCAAGCTCGTAGGCGCGCATTATTTTTTCAATATCGTAATTCTTGCCCGATTTTTCAAGAGATGAAAGGAGCTTTCCGATGCCTGTCGGATCGTTTTTTACTGTTTCGTCAGGTGTTTGTATATGCATGATTTCGTCAGATCTACTTTCGTTTCGATATGTGGAACGGTGATACGGATGCTTTCGCTTCCCTTTTCGCCCTCGGTCTTGCCGAGGGTGATGACTCCGCTTTCGTTCAGAATGTCAAGAACGAGGCGGAGCTTGATATAACTCATTTCGCCGCTTAACGGCGTGAGTGAATGAAGAAGTGAACGGAGTGAAACGTCGGCGCCGATCTCGGGCGTCGTTCTTTTGAGGTGCAGGTAAGTGCTTACAAAATCGGCGCGTACGGGAAGGTCGTCACCGACGGGTAAGACGCCGTCAAGAATATTAAGATACCCGTCAAGCTCCTTTTCGCGCTCGACGCTTTGCTCAACCGAGCGGCGTATATCGCGGAGCAGTATCTGCTCGCTTTTTGCGCCTCGGAACTCGTTTATGCCGAGACGGAACGCGATATCGACCTTGTCGGACGGCGAAAAGCCGAGCTCCTCGGGCGACGAGCCGAAAAATACCGCCGAGATACGCTTGCCGTTTCCGTCGAGAAGATATTTGGTGTGTCTGCCCTGACCCATCGAGGTCACTTCAAGCACCGTCAGCGACGGGCAGTAGAAGGACGGCTGCGGGTTTCCGACTCCGCACGGCTCGATAAGCTCAAGCTCTTCTGCCTGCGAAAGCGTCATTTCGCTCGGCGAAAGCTCGAAATCAAGCTCGATACTCGGTGCCGCCGCTTCTTTGCCGAGGGACGAGAGGGCGTATTCCTTCAGTTTTTCCTTGAACGGCTCAAGGTTTTCGCGTTTTATGGTAAGCCCTGCCGCAAGCTCGTGACCGCCGAATTTTTCGAGCAGGTCGGAGCAGTGGAAGAGCGCTTCGACGAGGTTCATTCCCTTGACGCTTCGTCCCGAGCCCTTGCCGACGCCGTCCTCAAAGGAGATTATGATAGACGGCTTGCCGTATTTTTCGGTGATGCGCGAGGAAACGATACCGATGATGCCGTGGTTCCAGCCCTCGTCGTCAAGAACGATCACGGGCGAGCCGTCCTTCAGCTCTGCCTCGATCCGTTCCTTGAGCGAATCGACGATCTTGTTTTCCTCGTTTTGTCTTTGCGTGTTCGTCAGACACAGCTCTTCTGCAATTTCGCGTATTTCATCTTGGTCTCTGCTCAAAAACAGCTCCGCCGCGCGCGACGCCGACGCCATTCTGCCTGCTGCGTTAATGCGCGGAGCTATCGTGAAGCCGATGACGGACGAGGTCATTTTGCGCTTTTTCGTCGGCGCTTTGCCCGCGTCAACAGCGTCAAGAAGCGCCGAAATTCCTATGCGGGGGGATCTTTCCATATACGATAGACCCATACTGACTATAAGTCGGTTTTCGTCGATCAGAGGCATAACGTCTGCAACTGTTCCGAGCGCAACGAGGTCTATATATTTTTTGCAAATGTCGGTCAAAAATCCGTCGGTCGATATTCCGCGCCTCTGACGCAGAAGAAGCTCAACGGCACTTACGAGCTTGAACGCAACTCCGATGCCAGCAAGCTCTTTGAACGGGTACGGACAGTCGGGACGGTGCGGATTTACGACCGCAACCGCTTTCGGAAGATCGCCACGGCACTCGTGATGGTCGGTTATGACCATATCACAGCCGAGAGAGGCGCAGTATTCTGCTTCGTCGACGGCGGTTATGCCCGTGTCGACCGTTATTATGAGGTCAGTGCCGTCATTTACCAGCTTATCTATTGCCTCGCGGTTGACGCCGTAGCCCTCGCCGACGCGGTTCGGAATATGATAGACGGTGTTTATTCCGTTGTCACGGAAGTAGAGCGACAGCAGAGAAGTCGAGGTCACGCCGTCGACGTCGTAGTCGCCGTAGATGGCGATCTTCTCGCCGTTTTCGATGGCGGTCACGATGCGTTCAGCCGCCTTTTTCATATCTTCCATCAAAAACGGATCGTGGAAAAGCTCCGCTTCAAGACGGATGAACGAGGAGGCGTCCGCAGGCGTTTTATATCCGCGGTTGTATAGCAGATTTGCGGTCGGCAGTGATACGCCGAGCGTTTTTGCGATATTCATTATTTCGGGAGAATCGGAACGTGTACCGATATTCCATATTTTTTTCGCCATAACGGACCTCCTTTCGCGGGGATTTTGATGTGAAAAATAAGATTGAACGTTGTCTTGCCTTCCCCTCAGGGGAAGGTGTCGGCGGAGCCGACGGATGAGGTGTAGGATGCGCAGCATCCGTTATAAAAAACAAAGTAACATCACACCCGAACACCTCATCCGACTTCGTTCGGCTACGCCTCTCTCAGCCACCTTCCCCTGAGGGGAAGGCAAGACAGCGTTTCATCTTTGCTTTATGTTGTGAACAGAGTGAGCGCGGTGAATTTTCACCCAAACGCCTTATATCTCTTGATTATCTCCTCTGCGACTCTTATGCCGTCGACAGCGGCGGAGGTAATTCCGCCTGCATAACCCGCGCCCTCGCCGCAGGGGTAAATATTGTCAAAGCCGTCTGCCACGAGCACTTCGTTTCTCATAATTCGGAGCGGTGCCGACGTTCGGCTTTCAACGCCCGTGAGTATCGCGGACGGGCTTGAAAAGCCCTTAATTCTGTGATCGAAATCGCGTATTCCGAGCTCGAGCATCGAATTTATGCGCTCGGGGAACAGCTTGCGCAGGTCAGCTTCCTTGACCTTTCCCTTGCGGTAGGTTGGGGTGACACGGCTCGGAGATCGACCGCTTGTCTTGTGGAGAAAATCTCCGACGGTTATTATCGGCGCGGAATAATCGCTTCCGCCGAGCTTGAATGCGGCTCTTTCGAGATTTCGCTGAAATTCTATCGGATCGCCGTCGGGCAGGACGCTAACGGCAAGCGCGGAATTGGAATTGAGACCGTCGCGATTATAACGCGACATACCGTTCGTAACGACCCCTCCATCCTCCGACGCCGCGGCAACTACCTCGCCGCCCGGACACATACAGAACGAGTATACGCAGTCCTCACCGATGCGCTTCGAAAGCGAATATTCGGCGGCACCGAGGCGCGGGTCGCCTGCGTATTTTCCGTATACCGCGCGGTCAATGTCCTTGCGCAGATGCTCGATTCTGACACCGACCGAAAAGGGCTTCGGCACAAGCTTGAATCCCGCGTTTTTCAGGTAATAATAGGTATCACGCGCGCTGTGACCGATTGCAAGAATGACTGCCGAGCAGGGAAATTCGCCGTTATTCGTTCCGACCGCGGCAGCGCGTCCGTTTTTCATAACGATCTCGTCGAGGCGTGTGTTGTATTTTATCTCACCGCCAAGCTCTTGTATGCGGGCGGCGATATTGTTGACTACTCCGAGCAGCTTGTCTGTGCCGATATGCGGCTTCGCGTGGAGAAGCACCTCCTTCGGCGCACCGAAGGAATATAGGCGCTTGAGAACGTAACCGACGCGCGCGTCGTTTATTCTCGTGACGAGCTTGCCGTCGGAAAAGGTACCTGCTCCGCCCGCGCCGAACTGAATGTTGCTCTCGGTGTCAAGAACGCCGTCACGGGAGAATTTTCCGACCTTCTGCGTACGGGTGAGCACGTTGTCGCCTCGCTCAATGACTATCGGTCGGTAGCCCGCTTCCGCGAGCATAAGCGCGGAGAACATTCCGCAGGGACCGAAGCCGACGACGACGGGGCGCTCGGTCATTATTTCGTCGCCCGACGTGACACCGTCAAGCGGATCGCTCTCGTATAGCTCGACGGCGTCTATCCGCGAAAGCTCATTTTCCGAAAGGGCAGAAGCAATCTCGACCGCAACCGACCAGACGAACGTGATCTCTCTGCGTCTGGTATCTACCGAGCGTCTGAAAATATTCCTGCTTATAATATCCTCTTTAGCGGTCAACGGAGCAAGCCGAGAACAGGCCTGCTCCATTACCTCGTTTTCCGTTGCCGTTATCGGCGTGCGGATGTTTCTGATTATTATTTTCATTTATGACCTTGTATGAAAAGTTTTAGAGCCGCTTTTTGCCTCGCCCTGCGGGAGAGGTGGCACGAAGTGCCGGAGAGGGTAAATTGCCCTCTCACCCGACTTCGTCGGGAGCTCCCCCAAAGGGGGAGCCAATCACGCGGCGAAGCACTCAACCGTTTTCTGTGGCGCGGTTTATCTTATTCTCGTTTCGCTCGCGGCGACCGATACGGTATAAGGCGAGCCCTCTTGGTAAATTTCGTAAACGCTTCCCGAGAATTCACCGACGAACTCGAAGCTTACAACGCCCTCGCTTTCACCCTCGGCGGCGTTGACGGTTGCCTTGACGCTTGATGCGGTAAGGCGTGACATAACGGTGCTTTCGCCGCGGAAGCGCGCGGTAATACTCGTTATTCTCGTTCCGTTTGCGTCAAAAACGGGAACTGTCAGCTCTTTTTCGGCGAAGTTCTTTAACGTGACGGTAACGTTTATCGACGTGACGCCGTCGACGTTCTGAACACCCGAAGGGAGCCCTACCACGCAGTTCACGGGAACACCGCTTTTGAGCGTTTTTTCGTCGATCAGACAGTTTACGGTCAGATTTTTGACCGTTCCGATCTCGCCGTATACGTTAAGAGTCTGACGGCTGATACTGAACGTGCAATTTTCGGGCTTTTGTATTCCGTGCTTGAAGGTAACCGAGACTGGTACGGTCGCATTTCCGTAAAGGGAAAGTGTGACCGACGCGGTGTCGGACGACAGACGTATATAACGGCGGTCGTTTTCGGAGATCTCCGAGCCGTCCTGACCGATAAGAATCAACTTTCCGCTATATATCTTTCCGCTGGTTATCGCGGAGCCGTTGAGGTCAACGGGAAGCTCCGCGCGGACGATCCCGTTCACTATCTGCTCGGGACCGGTTATTATGATGTCGGGAATTTTGCTGATATTGAGAGTGTATTCACTTGACATCGAGTAGTTAAAGGGCTTTGCCTCGACCGAAACGGTCTTTGACACCTTGTTGTCAAGGTAGACTGTGACTGTTCCGATGCTCGTTTTTTCGAGCGATACGCCGCCCGGAAGCTTGAACTGAAGGTCGAAAAGCTTCTCCCCGGCTTCCGTTACGTTTGAAACGTCAACGTAGGCGCGGATATCCGAGTTTTTCAGCTTGCGGATAGTGTTTCTGTTACCCGAGAGGGTGACGTCAACGGTGATTCCGTCGCCCGAAAGGACGGCGTATTCGCCCTTGTTGACTATCTCAACGGGGATCTCGACGAATTCCTCCTCGTAAATGACGGTGTCGACGCTGACTGCGTAGTACCAGAGGAAGAACGCGAGAAGCAGGCATATTATCTTCGCAAGAAAATCAATGGTTTTGTTTCTCTTTACGGTAATATTACCCTCTGTTTGTTCTATTTCGGGGCGAACGTCGTTCTTAACTTCATTTTCCATTGTTTTCGCCCTCCTTTTTGCCTATGTGTCTATCCTTCTTATGCGTAAATATCTTCGGAACTATCGGCTTATCACTTTCGGAAAGGAAGAGCCCTTCAAGCTCTTTTTTGAGTGAATTGTGAGTATATCCGCGCTTGAGCTGACCGTTCATTGCGATCGAAACGGTACCCGTTTCCTCGGAAACGATGATAACGACGGCGTCGCTCTCCTCGCTTATGCCGATTCCCGCGCGGTGTCGGGTGCCGAGGTCCTTGATTATCTCCTCGTTTGACGAGAGGGGAAGGAAGCAGCCCGCCGAATCTATGCGCCAGTCGCGGATTATGACTGCACCGTCGTGAAGCGGCGCGCCCTCGTAGAATACGTTGCGAAGCATAAAGGACGAAATGTCTGCGTTGACGGTAACGCCGCTCTTCGTGATGTCTCCGAGCTTGGTTGAACGCTCGATAACGATAAGTGCGCCGGTGTGCGAACGTCCGAGCTGCGAAACGGCAGTCGATATTTCACCTATTGCGCTTGCGGCGCGGTCGTTGTGATCCTTGTTTTCAGAGGTCGGAATAAAGCCCTTGAAGCGTTCGCCGCCCATTTTTTCGAGCGCGGCGCGAAGCTCCGGCTGGAAAACGATAACGAGCGCAACGAAGCCCACCTGGAACAGGTTCGTCATAATAAACGAAACCGCACGAAGTCCGATCAAGCTTCCGAAAAGCATTATGGCGATAAGTATACCGACGCCGACGGCAAGCTTGCCTGCACGTCTGTCGCGGATAAAGGCGTAGACGAAATACATCATTATGGCGATAAGCAGGATGTCTATAACGTCAAGAATATTCATATTCAAGAGCTGATACTTGAATGCCTCCCATGAAAATACGCCCATTTTGTTTTCACCTCTTCTGAAAAATGAAATTTATCTCTCGGATCGGTAACGTTACCGCCCGCTGAATATCAGAATATTTTACTCCACTTTTTATTGTATCAT
>CAZVVM010000044.1:0-14191 GCA_964630635.1 uncultured Ruminococcus sp.
ACGTCGGAAGGCTCCATATCGGAGTTGACGTAGTTCGAAAAATAGGGAGTACCGTACTTTGAGGTCATCTCAAAGAGAAGCTTGTTGTTTTCGGTCTCCGACCAGTCGAAGTCGGAGGTGATTGAATAGGTAGGAATAGGATACTGGAATCCGCGGCCGTTAGCGTCGCCCTCGATCATTATCTCGATAAACGCCTTGTTGACCATATCCATTTCTTTTTTACAGTCCTTGTACTTGAAGTCAACCTCCTTACCGCCGATTATGCAGTTCTGTTCTGCAAGGTCAGCAGGAACGACCCAGTCAAGCGTGATGTTGGAGAAGGGTGCTTGCGTACCCCAACGGGACGGAGTATTGACGCCGTAAACGAAGGACTCGATGCACTTCTTGACCTGATCGTAGTTAAGGTTATCCTTTTTAACAAAGGGCGCAAGATAAGTATCGAAGGAAGAGAACGCCTGCGCGCCTGCCCACTCGTTCTGCATAATACCGAGGAAGTTTACCATCTGGTTACAGAGGGTTGCAAGGTGAGACGCGGGAGCGGAAGTGATCTTTCCAGGAACGCCGCCAAGACCTTCCTTGATAAGCTGTTTGAGAGACCAACCTGCGCAGTAACCTGTAAGCATCGAGAGGTCGTGAAGATGAATGTCGCCGTTACGGTGCGCGTTTGCGATCTCGTCGTCATAGATCTCGGAGAGCCAGTAGTTAGCGGTGATGGCACCCGAGTTAGAAAGAATAAGTCCGCCGACAGAGTAGGTGACGGTTGAGTTTTCCTTGACTCTCCAGTCGCCCATTCCGAGGTACTGGTCGACAATATCCTTATAGTCGACGATAGTATTCTTCATATTACGGATCTTCTCGTGCTGACGGCGATAAAGAATATACGCCTTTGCAACGTCGGAGTATCCTGCCTGAATGAGTACGTTCTCGACGGAGTCCTGAATATCCTCGACGGATACAAGATCGTTTTTGATCTTCGGCTCAAATGCCGCCGTGACCTTTAGTGCGAGAAAGTCGATAACATCCTGATTATACTGCTTTTCAAGAGCATCAAACGCGAGCTTGATAGCCGAGCTGATCTTCGACAGCTCAAAGGGGATAACTTTTCCGTTTCTTTTTCTTACGTTATACATATATACATCCTTTCATAGAAATGATTAATTTGACACAAAATAAAGGGTGGATTTTTATGATAACACAATATTTAGTGTTGGTCAATAGGCAAGATGACGAATTATGTCGTATGATTTTTGTGCAATTTAGTTTCAGATTCCGCGAATATCGGCATAAGCCACAAAATTCTTTAACTCAAATAGCATATCCTTCATCTCACTTGGCAAAAATCCCGAAACTCCCCGACCGATGAGCCGTCCCGAATCGACGAAGCTTTGAAGAAAATATCTTTCGTTTTCACCAAGCATTTTTCCGACCTCAAGTATGTCCTCCTTTGTATGGAACGGTTTACATACAGTCGTTCTGAATTCGTGGGGAATTTCAGACGATTTAAGAAAATCAATGCTTTCCTTGAAAACCGATACGTCGATATCGGAGATTCCGACGGTTTGAGGATATTTGTCAAAGGTGTTTTTAATATCCATCGCCACGTAATCGCAAAGACCGTTTCTGACGACGTACTTCAGTAATGAAGGGAACGAGCCGTTCGTGTCGATCTTGACGCAAATCCCGATCTCCTTGATCTTCTCGCAAAAAGAGGGAAGGTCCTTCATCAGCATCGGTTCTCCGCCGGTAATACATATTCCGTCGATCAAGCCCTTTCTTTTAATCAGATACGACTGAATTTCGTCCTCGGAGAACTTTTCAATACTTGACGGAGATAGAACAAGATCAGCATTATGGCAAAAGGGACAACGCAAATTACAGCCAGCCGTAAAGACCGTGCAAGCGGTCTTGCCGGGATAATCGAGCAACGTCAATTTTTGAAATCCCGCGATCGTCATAGCATCACCTCCAAGCGCGAGCAAAAATATGATAGCACAAAATATTGTCCGTGTCAATAACGAAACACAATATATTGTGTAGATTTGGCGTACAAAATATAGTTGATTTTTTGTTGAAATTGCGGTATAATATATTGTAAATATTTATTTGGAGACAGAATGAATGAAGGATACACTCACAAAAAAGGTCTTTGATTGGGCGACTATGCTTGTCGCCTGTGCTATATATTCACTCGGTATTGCACTCTTTCTCTCGCCTAACGCTCTTGCGCCGGGCGGAATGAGCGGTGTTGCTATTATTATCAATAAACTGTCGGGGCTTCCGACGGGTATGATGATCGTCATACTTAATATACCGCTTCTGATTGCCGGATTCTTCGTTGTTGGAAGATGGTTTCTTATTAAAACTATCTGTTCCATTGCCGTTTCGTCTACGCTAATAGACCTGTGGCCGAAGATAATTCCGAAATACGTTCCCGTCACAAGCGATAAGCTCCTTGCGGGTATAGCGGGAGCAGTTCTTTGCGGTATCGGAATCGGGCTGATATTCAGGTGCGGCGGCTCGACGGGCGGAACCGATATTATTGCGAAGCTTATGAGAAGAATAGTTCCGAATATCAAAACGGGAACGATCTTCCTTATAGTTGACTCCATTATTATAATTGCATCGGTATTTGCGACGAAGCATCTTGAAAACGCACTCTACGCAGGCATATCGCTTTTCCTCACGACCTTTATTATTGATAAGGTTCTGTATGGAAACGATGAAGCGAAGCTTCTGATAATTATGAGCTCTGATCCCGATAAGGTCGCGCACGCTCTGCTTACCGATATTGATGCGGGAGTTACGTTTGCTAACGGCGCCGGCGCATATACGGGCAAGGAAACGAAGATCATTTTCTGCGTCGTGAAGAAGCAGCTCTTCCACAGAGCAAAGCGTCTTGTTTGCCAAGTCGACCCCGCGTCGTTTATAATTGTGTCTAACGCGTCGGAGATATTCGGCGAGGGATATAAGGCACACAACGGCGAGGAGCTTTGATATGTCCTTAAAAATCAGATCGGTAACTCTTAAACACGGGCTCATTCTTGCGCCGATGGCAGGCGTTACCGACCGAGCTTACAGAAATATCTGCCGCCGCCACGGAGCGGAGCTTGTAGTTACCGAAATGGTATCTGCAAAAGCTATCCACTATAACGACAAGGGATCGTTTGAGCTTGCGTCTCTTCTACCGTATGAAGAAAACAGCTTTGTTCAGCTCTTCGGTCACGAGCCCGAAATCCTGTCGGAAGCGGTAACGAAGGTTTGCCGAAAGAGGGAAGGATTTATCCCGCCGCTCGGAATAGACGTAAATATGGGCTGTCCAATGAAGAAAATCGTCAATAACGGCGAGGGATCGGCACTGCTGAAAAATCCAAAGCTCATCGGACGGATCGTTCGACGGCTTCGGGATACAACGGATCTGCCCTTGACAGTTAAAATACGTCTCGGATGGGATTCTTCAAGCATAAATGCCACGGAAGTTGCACGTATCGCCGCCGAGAACGGCGCAGACGCCATCACAGTACACGGAAGAACGAGGGAGCAGATGTACTGCCCCGAGGTCAACATCGCCGCCATAGCCGACGTAAAAGCGTCTGTTGATATACCCGTAATTGCTAACGGCGGTATTAACAGCGCCGACGACGCTATGCAAATGCTCGAAATGACGAAATGCGACGGAATAATGCTGGGGCGGGGTACAATGGGAAACCCGTGGCTCTTTGAAGAGATAGCCGCACGAATTGAAGGCCGTAATTACGTTTTGGCTGATATAGACGTTCGCTTGAAAGAAGCGATGACGCAGGTTGAGGAAATGATTGCCGACAAGGGAGAGCACACGGGCGTTCTTGAAGCCCGCAGACATCTTTCATATTACATTAAGAACATAAAAGGCGCGTCAAGCGCGCGCCATCGTCTCAACTTTGCAAACAGCAAGGAAGAGCTTTACTCAATAGTAAATGAGTTTATAAAAGGATAAAGAGGCAGAGAAATCTCTGCCTCTTTTCTTAATATCCTATTTTGTCGTACGGAACGGTGAAATACCGCACTCCCATAACACTCGGGGTGATTATATCTGGATTAATGTAGAGCGTAACACCGTCGTCAGTCAGGTAAAATGATTTGAGATCAATTATGTCGGAAAGCGTATCAAGCGCATCGTTGTAATATAAACTCGGATTGATCCTTATATGTTGAGCGAAAACGTCAAATACAAAGCTTTCGGCTGTGGCGGAGTCGGTATTCATAAACGCAGAAATATTAACCTCGTCACCGCTTAAAAGGTCAAAGCACATAGCCGTTATGTTTTCGCTCGGCTCGTTGATGCCAACCGTGCGAACACGTCTGAACACAATCGACACATATCCGTTTTTCACGTAGACCGACTCGGTGCTTGTGATAAATTCAAACTGTATGAACCCCATAGCATCGCTCTGGGCTCTATTGTATGCGTCTTCTGCGTTGGTTTTCTCGAAGGATTTTATCGTTACCCGTTCCAAAGCGAACTCGCGTATGGCGTTGTTGATTTTATCCGTGGCGTCGGAATTGCCGCCTTCGATAAAGGGATATGAAATGAATGAATAAATGTATTCAATTCCGTCCTTTGTGTATTCGTCCTCGAGAGTACGCTCGGTATTCGTTACGGTAATTTCGTCCCTCTGCGGTACGTCAGAAACGGCAGGGAAGGTAAGTGGCGGTACTTCGGTTGTCGTATCGGAGCCGTTACCCTTATTGCCGACAACAAGGGAAGCGATCACTGCAATTATAATCACCGAGAAAGCAAGAAGCAGAACCGTCAGAGTAGCAGTATCTAATTTGAACTTCTTTTTCATTTCATTACAGACAGCGCCGCGCCGATAACTGTCGAGAAATTCGACATCTCGGGAACGATATAATTTACGTCAAACGTCTTGGTAAGGGAATCGAAAATCGGCTTCGCCTGTTTGAGAGTGGTAAGATTTCCCGTCATAACTATATTCTCAATACCGCTTGCGCGTGAAGCGAAAAGGGAAAGCATAGCGACGCTTTCAAATATCATATTAATAAGACCGAGAGCAAGATCGCCTTTCGTTGCAAGGTCTGAAAGCTTTCCGAAGTTAGATGCAGTCAGACTGCTTGACATACCCGGAAGGTCTTTTCTCGTTATATCGGAGACCATAAGGTCAACGTTGGAAAGATCACCCTCGCTTGCAAGCTCGACTATCGCGTCAATATCGCTTACACCTATAAGCTGCTTCGAAAGTCCGATAAGAGTACCGCCGCCGACGCCTGTTCCGCCAAGATACTTCGGGTCCTTACCGTTTTCGGCGTGAACTATCGCAGTACCTGTTCCCATACTGACAACGATGGCGCGGTCGAGCTTGGAAAGATAAAGTCCGCCAAGACCGACACATTCGAATTCCGATATGTGCTGGCACTCCAAACCGTAAAGCGGCTTATTTATAAAGCTCGACCCGACACCTGTAACGGTTATCTTTTCAATATCGGAAAGGGAAATACTGTTTGTATCGGTAAACTTTCCGAATGCACCGTAAAGCGAAGTGAGGGGATCGTTTGCCTTCACGAACATAGGTGAAATCAGATTCTTCTTGTGATCAAAGCCGACGATCTTCGTAGTACTGCCGCCGACGTCAATTCCTAAAATTACGCTCATTGTATTCTCCTGCATTTTTTTACAGTATAACATATATAAACGTCTAAATCAAGGATAAAATGTCAACAAATTTTTTCGAAAAAATTTAAATTTAGAGTTGACAAATGCAAAGCTTTGTGTTATAATGCTTGAGTACGATAAATGCGGGTGTTGTTCAATGGTAGAATTCCAGCCTTCCAAGCTGGCTGCGTGGGTTCGATTCCCATCACCCGCTCCAGAAAACGGCAAGTTTCGATAGAAGCTTGCCGTTTTCAGTTATATTCGCCTTGCGTAAGCAAAATATATTGCTCGGTCGCAGACTGAATATCACTAAAAATAAACAAAAAGGAAACCGCAGGGAAGTTATCCCTGCGGTTAATTATTAATTTGCCCATGCCTCGTTCAGGAGGTTATATCTGTGAGTTAAGTATTCCTTGAAGAATTCAACGTTCTTGTCGGTAATCTCAGGATCGAATCCGCCGTACCAGATCTCGGCGTTTGCTTCCATAGATTCCGCCATGCTTTCCGCAAGCGCATCGTAACCGTCAATATATTTTTTGAGCGCGGGCTTTGCGTATTTATTATAACGCTGTTTCAGCGTCTCGTAAAATTCGTCAACCTCGAACATTACGTTATAGAACGGTTCCAAACCTATGATGTCATCATTGACCTCATAATACTCGTTCGGCTTTCCGGTCCAAGGGCCGTCCATAATCCAGTCGTAATCCCAAATAGGACCAAAATTGATTTTTTTGTTTTCTGCGGGATCATCGGAGGTGCATGTGTAGTAGATATTGAAGGATTTGTGCCATTCATCGTGGTCTGTCTGACCCGTGATCTCATCAATTATTACGTAATCAACAAGTGAATTGACGTTCGTTTTTTTCTTTATATTTTTAACGTCCTTATTCTCAAAATCGACCAAAAGATCTTCTATACATTCGCGCAGCTCGGAAATGAACCATGTAAACTGTTCTTCACTCGGAAAATCGTCCTTTTCGGGATACTTGATCTCAAAATACATAGTTTTGAAATATTCGTTACCGTGACCCGGGAAGGCAAGATACGACTCGTTTTCTACCAGACCTGAAAATTGAGCGTTATAATCAAGAGAAACGAACCAGTTATAATCGCTGAATTCGTCCATATCGGGCGTTATCGCATCCATCTCGATATTCATTCTTCCTTCGTCCTCTTGGACTTGCTCACAGAGCGTATACATTCCTTGATAATTGCCGTTAAGGTAAACGTTGACCTTAATAGGTGTCGGCGTGAATGCAAGACCGGGCATCTGACCGCCAAGCGTGAGGGCGGCGTGATTGTGAAGATTTGAAGGGTCAAGATATTCGGCAAGAAGCACCCAGCTCTTTGCCTTTTCAAGTCCGAACAGTGACTGCTTTTTGTCGAACTTTATTCTGTATGCTTTTTTTGGGTATCCAAGAGTTGAGTTACCGCGGAGACGTATTCCGCCCTCGACGTTCTGGAGCTGGTCATCACAGTTTTTTAAGTCGAATACCATTTCTGTGTATGTACTCTTGCTGTTTATCGACTTACCGTCTGTGTCAATATATATTACCGGAATCTCATCAAGTGTGGGCTTTGAGTAAACGACGATGGTGGTGTCTGCATTGACATTTGCCCAAGTAATATTCCTCTTGTCGTATCTGACGCCGTCTATCTCATAATAGTCAATTGTAAATCCGTCGTTTGGCTCAATTCTGACCGACTTGAAGCGCGGATTTTCTGATGTTATCGTTTGCTCCGTTTCGCCCACGAAGGTAATAGCATAGGGATCGTCTGCTTCAATTTTGACTGTAAAGCTCTCCGCGTATACCGCATCAATGCGGATATCCTTGTTATTAAGCCGATAGCTCTCCCACGCACCTACAAGCCCCTTTTTTTGCGGGACAAACGGCAGATCGTCGATAACCTTATCACCTTTTTTGAATTCGACCTTTTCAATTAACTCTCCGTCTGCGTAAAACGATGCGGTGTAAACCCCATCATCCTTCTCAAACGAACAGGCAGAGATCAGTGCAGATACAGCAATAAACAGAATTACGCCTAACACAAGAAGTAAAATTCGCTTGGTGTTTTTCATAATTATCTCCGATCGTTGTGATTGATTTGTATCATTATATCATAATTTATGTGCCTGTGCAACACAATTTGGATAATTTTCCTATCTGTTCGATAAAGCTACTGACCGTTTTCTATTTTTTCGTTAAGCGATTCGGGAAGAGGAACGACATATTCGGGCCAGCCATCGGTGCTTTCATCGATCGTTTCGCTTCTCCAGTACCATCTGTTGTTATAACGTAAAAGATCGGTTTTACCGCAGATCAAACCGTCATTTGCGGTTTTTATAAGAGTTCCGAACGTTTCGATGCTGTCAAACAATACTGTTTCATTGAGTTCTGTATCGGTAAGTTGCTCGAAGAAAAGAATCTCGTCATCGGAGAGAGAAATCTGACGCTCAATTATCTCATCAGAATCTATGCTTTCAAGAGTTACGCTCCAAATGTAATTATCGTCGTCCGAGTAATATGATATTATATCCGTTAAACTCTCTTCGGGAGCAAACAGCTCGCCGTTACAACAAAGAATGTCCCATTTACTGTGAGGCATTTCATATATTACGTCTTCTTCATATTCGCCGTCAGAGTCGATGCCGTAGACGAATACATCGCCTGTAAATTCGATTAAAAGATATTCCTTGCCGTTATGATTGATTATATCCTGAATTTCTGATTCTTTATCGACTTCAAAGGTACGGATATCGCCGTCAAAGTCAAGAATAAGCTCATTTTCGGCGCATTTGATTACTTTAATTTTAGTAACCGCTTCATCAGTCAGTTCGATATATTTAAGCGTTATCGTTTTTGTCTGTGAATTATAAGTATATCCCGTGCAAAGATCCGAATCGTTTACGGGATTTCCGCAAGCGCAGTAATAGCTGAACTCACCGTTTGAAGAAAAGCGTATAAATTCCGTGTCGCTATCCCCCGAACGGGTCCATCTGATATCGGCGAACGGATAGTCGTACTTTTTATTATCGGAACAGCCAATGAAAGCCCAGAGGGTGAATACGAACGCTACTGTGAATGATATAAGCTTTTTCATATCTGTTCCTTTCATAAAATCGAGCTTACTGCTGTACGATCACGGAAATTCCGTCGGGAATTGCAACAATTTTGGGATCGCTGCGGCCGAGGATGCTTTTCGCCTTATTGAGAGCATCGTGAATATCATTTGCGGGAATCATATGCATATCGGAAATTGTCTTGTCGTCCATTTCGGATACGTATATTACGGTAGCTCTTTTGAGAACGCGCAGCATAACCTGCGTTTGCCACTGGTCGGGAACTGTCTCGTCCTTGCATCTCGACATAAAGAGCGCCATCGTTTTGTCAATGTCTTTTTCATCCGCAAGCTGGCGGTAGAAATGATCACCGCCGATACCGTCATTTGAACGCGCGAGCATTATAATAACTCCGCCTTCCTTCACGGTGGCTTCTGCGGCAGTCATTCCTTTGACCGCCTGGTAGACGTTCTGGTCGAGAGGATAGCCGCCGTTCGTTGATATCACGACGTCGGCAGGGATTGCATTAACTCTGCAAAGATCATTCAGGAAGGATGTTCCTGCCTTGTGCGCCTCGTCAACGTCGCCTGCGACAGCGTAAATAACATCCTTTTCTGCGTTAAGGATCACGTTTACTATATAAGCAAGCTTCGCCTTTTTTGCTGCCCAGAGCATATCCCTGTGCAGAGGATTGTTATCAAGTATTCCCGTTCTCGCATTTTTGTCAGCAATAAATTCACTGCAATGATTTCCGAGAACCGTGCTTCGACCCGCAACACCGGGGAGAACGCTTTTTCTGCCACCCGAGAAGCCCGCGAAGAAGTGGGGTTCAATAAAGCCCTCTGCAAGAAGAAGGTCAGCTTCTATGGCGATCTTATTGATCTCGCAGGGGCTTCCCGAGGGAAGCGTGCCTATGTTTACGAGATTATCCTTTTCATCGCAGTCGTGAATATATATCTTTTCGTTTTCAACGACATCCTCGCCAAATTTTGAGACAAGCTCTTCCTTAGTCGTTCCTCTGTGGCATCCCGTTGCTATCAATATCGTAATATCAGCATCGGGATTTCCTTTTCTGATCTCACGAAGCATCGGTGGTATAATGATCTTGCTCGGAACGGGGCGCGTATGGTCGCTTGCAATAATTACGACCTTGTTTTTGCCTTCCGCCAGCTCGCATAGCGGCTTTGATGCGATGGGATTGCCCATAGCGCGTTCGACTAATTCCGCGCCGCTCGCTTCGGGAGTATACTCGTTTATAGACGATTCGAGTACTCCTATCAGTTCGCTGTCGTCAAAAGTGTGTACCAACCTACCTTTTCCGTAGTGAAAAGCAACTTCCTTCATTATTTATCTCCTATTATAAGACGAAATACCTGATATGCCGTATCAGACAGGTTCTTGCATGCGTTATCTGTGTTAAGTGCTTCGTCAAGAGTCGTGACACCGCGCAGGATAGGGAAGAACGCGTCTATTCCGTACTCGTTGCAGACCTCTGCGTCCTCTGTTACGCAACCCGAAAAGCCAATAACCTTTTTGCCGTATTTCTTTGCAAGCTTTGCAACTCCTATCGGCGCCTTGCCCATAACCGTTTGAGAGTCAAGTCGTCCCTCTCCCGTTACGACAACGTCTGCATCCTTGATGTGATCTTCGAGCTTTGTTTCTTCCAAAATTATGTTGATCCCGGATTCAAGAGACGCGTTTGTAAACGAGATGAATGCAAAGCCGAGACCGCCCGCAGCACCTGCGCCGGGGTAATGTTTATCCGCTTTGCTCGATACCGTCTTTGCTATTAGCGAATAAGCGTCAAGCCATTTATCCATATCGGCTATCATCTCACGCGTCGCGCCCTTTTGCGGTCCGTATACGGCGCTGCAACCCTTATCTCCGCAAAGCGGATTTGAAACGTCACACGCCACGCGGAAATTACAATCCTTGAGCTCGGGAATTACCTTGTCAGTTCTTATAGAACAGAGATCACGCAGACCCTTTGCGCCGAAAGCTATCGGCTCGCCGTTTTCTTTCAAGAACTCGTACCCGAGAGCGGTGAGCATTCCCGTTCCGCCGTCGTTAGTAGCGCTTCCGCCGATTCCAACGATGAAACGGCGAACACCGCGGCCGATTGCATCCTTGATAATTTCACCGACACCGTACGTTGTCGTTTCGAGCGGATTTCGTTCGTCGGGTGTAATAAGAGTTATTCCCGATGCAGCCGCCATTTCGATAACAGCGGTGTTTGTTTCTTTTAGTATGCAGTATTTCGCAGTTACGGGTTTGAGAAGCGGCCCCTTAACGGTAAGCTCGACGGTTTCGGACTCGAACCCCGATGCAAGTGCATCAACCGTGCCTTCTCCGCCGTCCGCAAGCGGCTTTACCAATACGTCCGCCTCGGTGTCCAACCTCAAAACCGCGTCTCTGACCGCGTTTCCTGCTTGTGTAGAGGACAAGCTTCCTTTAAATGAATCAATAGCAATAACAACCTTCATAATTACTCACTTTCATAACCTTACCAAGCGCCGGGCGTCGGCATTATCGGCAAATCGTTATAGTTCAGATAAAATATGTATCCGACGAAACAAAGAAGCAGAAATGATACGATAGCAAGAACCCAGGAAGTGACTATCCATTCTTTCGTCGGTTTTCTTCTCATTAAACATATCAAATCGCAGATGGCAACAAACAACGCAAAACATTCGATAAGCATAAATCCGACAATCAGAGGGTTACTGAAGGAAAAAGGCAAATGTTTACCACCCCATATTGGCAGATACATTAACAGATAAAGTGTCGGAATTATCACCCGAATAACAGCGAACGTTAAGTTAAGAATTTTCTTCATAGTAGGACGCTCTAACTTTAATTAGGTTTTTTCTCATATCCCCAAAGAAGAATTCCTGCACAAACCAAAATTAAAGCTATTATCAAATTCAACGTCGAAACCCCACCGTCCTCGCTTAAAAGAACGGAAGAAAAGATAACACCGAAAAGAGGCGTCATAAAGCTGTAAATCGTGATACTCGACGGGGAGTGGAATTTTAGCAAGACAGTCCATAGATTATATGAAAGGGCATAAATAACTGTCAGGCATATAAATATTGGAAGCATTCCGATAAAATCGAGTTTTCCATTAAGAATTACGCCGATAAGCAGCATAACAAACCCGCCGAACGCCATTTGATAACCGCAAAGAACGGTTGGATCCTCGTCTTTTGCAAAAACCTTCGTGATTACGACTGCAAATGAGTATGCGAGAATGCCGATAGTCACCATACCGTCGCCGACAGTCAGATTCAAGCTTAATCCGTCAAGGTTCATAACAATGATGCCCGCAAAGCCGATTATACAGGAGATCAGCTTTTTGAACGTGAGCCGTTCAAACTTGAATATAATGCTTGCTATCAACGCAACGAAAAACACGTCCGTGCTTTTGAGTATTGCACCTTTCACAGAGGTAGTGTATAGCAAACCCGTATAGAGAAAGGAATACTGCATAACGGTCTGCAAGACGGATATTATTACTACACCCTTAACGCTTTTCTTCGCAGGCAGTACTAATTTCCTTTTTGAGATACTCACGCCTATTATCGTAAGCAGACCTGAAACAAAAAACTGCAGTCCTACCCAGAGAAGTAAAGAGGGAACGTGAGAGGGATCAAGATACTTGTATCCCATTTTCACAATAGGCGTTGAAATTCCCCAAAGCGCACAGCAGAGAAGTGCTGCGAGTGCGGCAAATATTTTGTTATTGATAAGCTTGCTCATTTTACTGTCCCGTTACAATTATAATTATATACTGATTATAACATTTCCGCACTGTTAAATCAATATATAAGACAAAAAATCCGCCCGTTTTTTCGAGCGGATAGTTTTATTCTTTTATTCGTACATAGCCCGTTTCCTCTATTAAAGTCTGACCTTCTTCGGAAAGAAACCAGTCAATTAAGACGGGAATGTTCTCGTTATCATTATCGGCACGGTAAATTGCATAAAACTGTGCAACTATCGGATAGCTTCTGTTTTGGATATTTTCGGCGCTGGGATTTACTCCATTGACAGAGAGCATCTTTACTGAATCGTTTTCTACGATTCCGTCCATATAATACCGAAATGAAAATCCGATTGAACCGCCGATTATCGCAAACGGAGATTTACGCCCGATTTTATAATCACCCATAAATGCTTCGAAAGTGGTCTGACTTCCGCTGCCTTCCAATCTTGTAACGGGATTTATAATTCGGTTGGCACCGCCTACATCTTTCCAGTTTCTGTATTCACCGGCATAAATCTTTCGTATCTGCTCAACGGTAAGGTTATCTACAGGGTTGTTTTTATTCACGAAAAACACAAATCCTTCCAACCCGATAGGAACGTATACCAATTCCACGCCTTTTTCTTCAGCATACTGCTTCTGTTCTTCGGACGGACCGGCGCAGAACAGAATATCCGTGGTGCCGTCGACAATAGCTTGATAACCGCGAACCGTGTTCTTGTATTGCATCGCGCTGTCATCGGCAAAATTCTCACCGTAGTAATTGTCATCGGAAAACTCTCCGCCCTCATAGGTAACACAGCCCTCGGGATAAACGTTATGAATTACCGCAGCATAGACGGGAACCAATGCGGCGGCGCCATCAAGAACGGGAAGATTGTCCGTGAGCTTAAGAGATGAGTCAACCTTGGGGAGATCGGAACCGTCCTTGTGCGGAAGATAGCTTCTCACGTCTATCATTTGCGCCTGATTTACCCCGCTGAAATTGTTTGAAAGTCTGCGGGTAAGCAGCAGATACATACTCAAATTAAAGGATGCAAACACGGCTACAACCAGAAGAACCGCCAAAATTTGCTTTGCAAGCTTCATTTATCACCATAGCTCCTTTCCTATAAAATAGATAATGGAGCAATGCTCATAAGCATAGATAGCGTAGATAAAGTGGGCAACAGTCAGCGCAAGGCATATTCCAATAAGCGAGAGAAGAATAATCGAAAACGTACGATCTTTCATATCCTCACCTCACATAAATGAAATGGACGTAAGCATAAGTGCAATAAGACCAATAAAGATTGCAATAAAAACGCCCGCAAGAATCGAAAATATAATCAGCGAAATTTTTCGCTCTTTGATCTCGCCACCGGAAAACGTGCACGGAGCAATTTTGTTTTTCTTCTTTGCATATATGTATCTGTACAAACTGACTCCGAACAGAGCTATCAATGTGATCGGTAATACATAGAATATAAAACCAAACAAAAATAAGATTAACATAACGACTCCTTATTTATTATTCGCGCTAACTGATATTGCCAAGCGTCAACTACCTTAATTATAACACATTCAATGAGTAATTGCAACAGATACAAAAATCCCCGCCGATTTCTCGGCGGGGATTCGTTTTGCTTTTGTGTCGGGCAGTGTTGCGCATCAAAATTTTCGGGCAAAAAGGCAAAGTCGAATATCGTTTGCCAAAAGTCCAGAAAATACATATTTT
>CAZVVM010000045.1:0-14169 GCA_964630635.1 uncultured Ruminococcus sp.
GCCGCTTCTGCGGTTGCGATATTACCCGCAATAAGCTGACAGTCGGGATATGCTGCCTTTATGTCGCGTACTGCCTTAATTATGTTTTTTGAATGACCGTGTGCCGAGTCCAAGCTCAAGAAGTCCGCGCCTGCTTCAAGAAGCGCGCCTGCTCTTTCAACGGTGTTTGCGGTAACGCCGATAGCCGCACCGCAGATGAGGCGTCCCTTATCGTCCTTTGCAGAGTTGGGGTAACGGGTTGCCTTCTGAATATCCTTTATCGTGATAAGTCCGCAGAGGCGGTTATCCTTATCAACGAGGGGAAGCTTCTCAACCTTGCTCTTGCTCAAAATCTTCTGCGCATCAGACAGGGTCGTTCCTACGGGGGCGGTAATGAGGTTTTCCTTGGTCATTACGTCGTTGATCTTCATCGAGTAATCGGTAAGGAATCGCATATCGCGGTTCGTAATGATACCGACGAGCTTTCCGTCAACGCAAACGGGAACTCCCGATATCTTGTACTTGGACATAAGCGCCTCTGCCTCGAAAACGTAGTTATCGGGAGAGAGGAAGAAAGGATTGGTAATTACGCCGTTTTCGCTTCTCTTAACGCGAAGAACGTGGTCTGCCTGCTCTTCGACAGACATATTCTTATGAATAACACCCGCACCGCCTTCACGCGCCATTGCGATAGCAAGGTCTGCCTCGGTTACGGTATCCATTGCCGCAGAAAGAAGCGGAATATTAAGCTTGATTTTTGCCGTAAGCTGCGTAGAAAGATCAATGTCCTTCGGGAGAACGTCACTCTTCGAGGGAATCAGCAGTACGTCATCGAAGGTGAGTCCTTCGGGGCGGAATTTCGTTTTGATATCGGTATTTACCATAGCGTTATTTTCCTTTCTTTTTATGTCCGAAAAAGTGCTCTTATTAACTCATAATTATAATACAAAATTTCGATTCTGTCAAGAAGTCATTTTTAAACAAGTCGCACTTTGTCGAAAAAATATCATTTTCGACAAAAAAGCATTGAAAAAACCTTGAAAGAATAGTATAATAGAATCACGCGTATACCCAAACTTGGATAAAAAGAGGACGAAACATTGAAAAGACTGCATATTTTTAACCCTGCATCGGGAGTAAAACACTCGCCCGAGCTTCTTACAAAAGGTGCCGCAAACGGCGAGGAAAGCTACATAACGACCTGCGTGGGTGACGCGGAGAGATTTGTATACGAGACCTGCAAAAGCCGCCCCGAAACGCATTTTATCGTTTACGGCGGTGACGGCACTATAAACGAGGTTGTGTCGGGCATCGTTCGTGCAGGCGTTGGCAACAAGGCGCTTCTTTCCGTTGTTCCCGCGGGAACCGGAAATGATTTCGTCAAGACCTTCCCCGAAAAGGATCGCATTTATAACGTCGACGTTCTTAAATACGGCGACAAATATGCAGTCAACATTATAAATTTCGGATTTGACAGCAAGGTGGTTATCAAAACCGCGAAGTACAAAAAGGCATTCCCCGGAAGCGCGGCATATCTTGTCGGCGTTGCCGATACGTTCTTCCACAAGATCGGTGAAAAATGGCAGATAGAGCTTGAAAACGCAGACGGAAGCACCGAAAAGTACGACGAAACGTTCACTCTCGCGCTCGCCGCGAACTGCCGTTATTACGGCGGCGGCTTCTACTCTGCCCCGCTTGCGTCCTATAACGACGGTCTTATCGACTTTATCGCCGTAAAGAAGGTTACAAGAGGCACGCTTCTTAATCTGATCGGCTCTTATAAAAAAGGCACTCATCTCGACCCCGAGACGAGAAAACCCTGTGCTAAATTTGACAAGCACATTATTTACCGTCTTTGCAAAAAAATTATAATCAAGGGAATTTCTACCCTTTGCTCTGACGGCGAGATCGAAGAAAGAAGCGAGGCGGAAATCTCGGTGATTCCGAATGCGATCCGCTACGCAACCTGATAAAATGAAAAAATATATTCTTGCCCTCGACCAGGGCACGACGAGCTCACGCTGTATCGTCTACGATAAGTGCGGAAACAAAATAGGCGAAGCGCAAAGAGAGCTTCCGCAGATATATCCCCTTTCGGGTTGGGTCGAGCACGATCCCGAGGCGATCTGGTCAACACAGCTTTACGCTCTTGAGACCGCCGTCAAAAGAGCGGGCATTGATCCGAGCGAAATAGCCGCTATCGGCATTACTAATCAAAGAGAAACGACTGTTGTCTGGGACAAAAGAACGGGCAAAGCTCTTTGTAACGCCATCGTATGGCAGTGCAGACGCACCGCCGATTACTGCGAGGAAATTAAAAAGTCCGGCTACGAGCCGATACTAAAGGGAAAAACGGGTCTCATCGCTGACCCGTATTTTTCGCTTACGAAGGTCAAGTATATACTTGACAACGTAGACGGCGCAAAGGATCTATCCGAGGAAGGAAACCTCGCATTCGGTACCGTCGACAGCTGGCTCATCCACAAGCTCACGAACGGAAAGTGTCACGCGACAGACGCGTCAAACGCTTCCCGTACTATGATGTATAATATTCACGAAGGAAAATGGGACAGCGAAATTCTATCCCATTTCGGAATTCCCGAAAGCATACTGCCTAATGTCGTTCCGTCGAGCGGTTACATTGCCGACGCCGAGATTCTCGGCACTAAAATTCCGATCTGCGGCGTTGCAGGCGACCAGCAGGCGTCGCTTTTCGGTCAGTGCTGCTTTGAACGCGGCGACGCGAAGAACACATACGGAACGGGCTGTTTCCTGCTTATGAACACGGGAGATGACGCCGTTCTTTCCGAGCGCGGACTTCTTACTACGGTTGCCTGGCAGATAGGTAACAAGCTCACCTACGCCCTTGAGGGCTCCGTGTTTATCGCGGGAGCGGCAATTCAGTGGCTCCGTGACGGGCTTGGCATTCTTGCTTCTTCGTCCGACAGTGAAAAAATGGCACTTGACATTCCGAATACCGACGGCGTTTATTTCGTTCCCGCCTTCACGGGACTCGGCGCACCGCACTGGGATCCCGAATGCCGCGGACTTATTTGCGGACTCTCGCGCGGAACAGACCGACGTCATATCGTCCGCGCCGCGCTTGAAGCGATGGCGTATCAGACCGATGACGTTCTGACGCTTATGGAAAGCGAATCGGGGACAGTTATCCCTGCCCTTCGCATCGACGGCGGTGCGTCCGCAAACGGATTCCTTTGTTCATTCCAGGCAGACATTTCGGATAAGCCCGTAATTCGTCCGTTAAACACGGAAACCACCTCGCTCGGCGCATCCTACCTTGCGGGACTCGGTTGCGGTCTTTATTCATCTGTTGAGGAAATCGCCTCACTCAACAGAAATTCTACCGTATTTGAGCCAAAAATGGACAAAACCGTAAAGGAAGAATACCTGCGCGGCTGGCAAAATGCGGTCAAAAAGACAACGTTGCGATAAATTCACAAAAATATTAGATAAATTTCACAAAAAGTAGTGACAAACTTAAATCTTTATGGTATAATATAGTTGCAGAGGTAAATTCCCTGTAATATCCGTAAAGAGGTGAAAGTTTTTATGAAGATCAACATTATCGGACGCAAAATCAACGTGAGAGAATCCTTCAAGGAAGTTGTCGAAAAGAAGCTTGCAAAGCTTGATAAGTACTTCAAGGACGACGCATCAGCTTACGTTACGATGAGCATGGAAAAGAACGCCGAACGTCTTGAGGTCACGGTCACAAGCGGTGCTCTTCTCTTCCGCGCCGAAGAAAGCGCTGATACCTTCGTAAACGCCCTCGATACCGCCGTTGATACTATCGAGCGCCAAATCAGAAAGAATAAGACGCGCCTTGAAAAACGTCTCCGTGAAGGAGCGTTCCGTGAGATCGGCGAACAACCCGAGGAGTTTGAGGAGACCTTCAACATTCGTGAAAAGACCTTCGTAATGAAGCCGATGACCCCCGAGGAAGCAATACTTCAGATGAATCTCATCGGTCACGAGTTCTTCATGTTCGAAAATTCCGAGACGGGAAATGCAGCTGTCGTTTATAAGAGAAAGAACGGCGGATACGGCTTAATCAATCCCGAAAAATAAATAATCTTCCCCGCCGAGCGTAACGCTCGGCGGTTCTTTTTGTTTTCTTTTTGTTTTGCCGACATTATAATTGACATAATATAATTTATGTGCTATAATTATATGATACCAAGAACGGGAAAGGAGGAGAGATATGTCGAAAAAGGGCTTTAATACCTTTGACCTGAACGACGACTTTTGGGATATTGACGAGATGCTCCCGAAAAAGAAGGTCGGCGCTGTATTTTCGAATGACACGGACACAGTTGAGATCAGCGTAAACGCGTCAAGCGAGCGCAAAGGCATGCCGATACCGAAATCGGATAATTGGCAAAAGCGCTTAAACGAAATGAAAGAACATTCTCCCTCTGCACCCGCAGCACCGACGGAGCGGCTTGAAAGAGCAAAGGCGGCGCTTAAGACTGCCGAGGCAAAGCATCTTTCCTTTGCAGCCGCCGCTTACGGTGACAAGGAAGAAAAGAAAAACGAGCCGATCGAGCTATCCCCCTCTGACGAGCCGCTTTTCTCCTACTCCCCGAAGCGAAATCCGCTTATTGAGAACGTGACTGTTCGCCTTTGGCCGGCAAAATACTCGTTCTACGAGCAGTTCCGAAATGACGCAGTAAAATACTTCGACCGCGAGGGAAAGGAATGCCCGCACGAGCCGTTCTTTTCGTTCACACCGCAATACGTACAGATGACGAGAAAACAGCTTGAATTTTACTTCTATTTCAGAAGCAAGATAAGGCGCGGCGAAGCGGTAAAGGCGGATTATTCCTATATCCTGCTTCTCGTTTACGAGATAATAAACGTCCCCGACATGCTCCCGCCCGAAAACGGACTTGATATGCTCGTTTTCATCTGGGAAAGCTATCGACGTCAGTTCCCGAAGCTTGACCGTCATTTAAGCGAATGGGTATGTGACTACTGTCTTATCCACAAGCTTGACGGCAGATATATTCCCCTTACCGTAACGGGTGAGGCGGCAAGAAGCTGCTCGCTAAAGGAGTTCTACGTCGGTCTTGACGCAGTCGAGGGCTCACCGTACGCATCGGCACTCTTTTCATATTCGTCATTATACAATTACCGAAACAGTAAATTCATAACCGACGAGAACCGTGCGCTTTTTGATACACACATAAAAGCGTCGTTCATTTACGCGTTTACAAAGGCGGAAAACGAACACCTTACGGTCTTTGCGCCGATAGGCAAGGTCGCAATGACGCCCATTAAGGTCACGCGAGACGCATTCGTCGGAGCGCTTTGCGCTTACAACGTAAAGAGACGTATCGAGGTCTCTTATCTGTCTGTCTCGCGTTCTGCGGAGCTTCGTTACGCGGTAACGGACGCTATCAAATTTGCCGAAAACAACGTCCGAGCTATGCTCGGAATAAGAAGCCGTTTTCACACCCCGAATCTTGCTCTTCCCCTGCGCCACGCTATCGAGGAGTACTTTGCTCCTTACAAAAAGGAGCTGAAAAAGGAGCTGGTAAAGGAAGCTCCGCTCCCCGAATACGACGTTCTTTACGAGCCGATAAGCCGCGAGCTTTCCCTCTCCGACGCAAAGAATATCGAGGAGCATTCCTGGGTAACTACCGGGCTTCTGACAGAAGGTATTGAGGAATACGAGCTTGAAGAGGCGGAATCGGTGCCTGTTCCCGAAAAACCGACTAAAGCCGAAGAAAACGACGGAGACGATAAGATTGCCAAGGCACTTATTTGTCTGATAAATAACGATAAACAGGGCTTTATAGAGCTTTCGCACAATATGGGAATACTTCCCGACGCGCTTTGCGAAGCGGTAAACGACCGCTTATACGATACGCTCGGCGATATTGCGGTCGAGCACGGAGACGACGGTTTTAACATAGTCGTCGATTATATGGAGGAGATCCGTCAATGGTTGAAAACAGCGAAAAAGTAATAGTACCGAAGAGAATACTTTCGTCTCTTATACGCTCGATATCCGCAGGGGTCGTTCCGCGCCTCGGCGCCCCTTATATTGCGATAGGACGCGACGACGAGATCGCGGCGCTCCTTTCCGACCTTAATCAGGTAAGCGAGGGCGGAGCCGCAATGCGCTTTCTTATCGGTAAGTACGGAAGCGGTAAGAGCTTCCTTATGCAGCTTATGCGCGGTTATGCGCTTGAACGCGGCTTTCTTACCGCCGACTGCGACCTTTCTCCCGAAAGACGTATTTGCGGAAGCAAGGGCGCGGGAATTGCGACCTACCGCGAGCTGATCCGAAATCTCTCGTCAAAGACTTCGCCCGAGGGCGGCGCTCTTTCTGGTATTATATCAAAGTGGCTTTCCTCTCTTATGAGCGAGGTGGCGTCGGAGGGTATATCGCCGAATGATCCTTCCTTTACAAGCGAGGTAACGAAGCGCGTTTATAACGTGACCCGAGAGCTTGAAAACAGCGTCGGCGGATTTGATTTCGCTTACGTTATAACCGAGTATTACCGCGCGTCAGTCGATAACGACGACGAGAAAAAGAGCCACGCTCTGCGCTGGCTCCGCGGTGAATATGAAACAAAGACCGAGGCGCGCCGCGACCTTTCGGTAAACTCGATAATAGACGATGACAGCTGGTACGATTATATCAAGCTTTGGGCTGAATTCGGACGCAAGATCGGATACGAAGGTCTTGTAGTGTTCATCGACGAATGTGTTAATCTCTACAAGATATCAAACCGCATTTCTCGCGAGAACAACTACGAAAAGATACTTTCGATGTTCAACGACACCTTACAGGGTAAAGCGAAGGGACTTGACATAATTATGGGCGGTACTCCGCAGTTTCTTGAGGACACAAGACGCGGTCTTTACAGCTACGAGGCGCTTCGCTCGCGCCTGACCGACAGCCGATTCGGCAGTGACGGCTACCGCGACCTTATGGGACCCGTTATACGGCTCCGCCGTCTGTCCGACAACGAGCTTTACGCGCTTATCACGCGCTTAACGAAGCTTCACGGTCAGCATTTTTCGTGGGAGCCAAGAGTGACCGACGGGGATCTCGAAAGCTTCCTGAAGTCCTCGCTTTCCCGTGCGGGAGCCGATATTATGATTACTCCGCGTGAAATAATACGCGACTATATGTCGATGCTCAATATTCTTTACCAGAACACCGATCTGAAAGCATCAGACATAATCGGGAAGATTCCCGAAAGCAAGACGGAAACAGAAGCCGCGCCGACCGAAAAGCGCCCGACCTTTACTCTTTCGGATATAGAGCTTTAACGGAATATCATAATAAGTCCGCCGAGTATTACGGTGAGAGCAAAAACGCGCTTGACGAGCTTCAGCTTTAATTTTGCGAGCAGAAACGCGCCAAGCGCGCCGCCGAGCGTGGCAGGTAAAACGTATTTTAGCGCGCTTTCAAAAGGAAGATTTCCTTTTAACTGATATATGACCGCTGAGACGAGCGCAAACGATGCCGTTATAAGTGCAGTCTGTGCAAATATCTTCTTTTTCTCGTTTTTTATCAGAAGCGAGAGCGCGAATATTAGCACAACTCCGCCGCCCGCACCGAAAAATCCGCTTACAAATCCCGAAACTGCTCCGACTGCCAAATATTTGAGTATATTTTTCACCTTTTTATCCCCTTTTTTATTCAATACTTGTCATTTTAGAAAAAATCTGTTATTATATATATGGTAGACTTATTTTGGAGGAAACATCCTTGAGCATATTGTCTGCCATTATATACGGTATAATACAGGGCGCGTCGGAATTTTTGCCGATTTCAAGCTCGGCACATCTTATTATCGCACAGCATTTTCTCGGCGGGAATATCGAAGCCGATTATTTCACCTTTGATATTCTTCTTCACCTTGCGACGCTGCTATCGGTAACCGTCTTTTATATAAAAGACATTCTGCCCCTCTTCCCCGCCTTGTTCAGAGTTATTGGAAAGCTGTTTCGCGGAAAGCTTCGTTACCGCGACTGTGACGGTGACGAACGGCTTATCGTTTTGCTGTTTGTCGCGTCGCTTCCGCTTCTAACCGTTCCGTTTTTCGGCGACAAGGTTGAAAACATCGGAATAGGCGCTGTTGCGGTGCTGCTGATACTGAACGGTATTATCCTGTTTTTGAGCGACCTTATTCCGAAAGGAAACAAGGACATATATTCGGCAAAACCGAGAAACGCGTTTTTTATAGGGTTATGTCAGCTTGCCGCTGTCTTTCCCGGGCTTTCGCGCTCGGGGTCTACCATAAGCGCGGGGCGGCTTTCGCGCTTTGACCCGAAATTTGCCGTTAAATTTTCATTTCTGATGTCACTTCCCGCCGTTGTCGGCGCAAATATATTTAAGCTCGGCGACGTACTGAGTACGCAGGTGCCGAAAAGCGACATCATTCCTTACGCTATCGGTATGGCTTTTGCCGCCGTCATCGGCATACTGTCGATGAAGCTCATTCAAGCTTTGACCAAAAAGTCAAGCTTCAAGTTTTTTTCACTCTACTGCATAGCGGTAGGAATTACCGTTTTATTCTTCAAATAAGGATGTGTTAAAATGCCCGAAAAAAGAAAAAATCAGACACAAAAAAAGAAGGTTGAAAAGCCGAAAAGACCGAGTGCCGACGCAGTCGATCACATCGACCGCCCGATACATCAGATACTTCCCTACATAATCGGAGCGCTTTCGGTATTTATGCTTTTCTGCTTCGTCGCAGTAAAGCTTACGGGATTTATCGGCGTGGGTCTGCGTTGGTTTTTTAACGGACTCTTCGGCGGAGCTTCGCTCGTTCTTCCCTTCCTCGGCTTCGTGCTTGCGCTCTTTTGGAGAAAGCAGCTTCGCAAGGGTGTAGGATCACTCGTAAGATTTGCCATATGGCAGGCAGTTTTCTTCGCATTCCTTTCGTCGCTTATCCATATCTGGAGCGACGGAAGTATGACGTTCAATCCGATCACGCTTTTCGATCAAGGACTTGACCGCCGCGGTTGCGGTGCGCTCGGAGGACTTCTCGGTGTCTGCATATTCAAGCTGACAGGCCCTATCGGCGTACATATAATCGGTCTTTCCGCAATACTTATCTTCGGACTTCTTATGTTCGGTCTTACGCCTTATTCGATCTATCTGTACATAAGATATTTCATCCACGAGGCGAAGGAAAAGAAGGAAAGAAGAACCGTCCAAAAGGAAGGCGAGGAGAAGGTCACGACCTTCAAGCACAAGGACAAGCCCACCGTCGTTATCGAAGAAGAGGAACAGAACTACGCGACCGTCAAGCCCGACCCCTACGACCGTCATCACTTTGAGCCCGACGTTGACCTTGACGGCACGGGCAAAAAGGAAAGCGGCAAGCGTCTGCCCGAGAACGAAAATGAATCCACTCCCGTTCGAGAAGATCTTTTCACTCCCGACAATGAAGAGGACGAGCCGCCCTTTGATGCGGCTGTCAAGACCGAGACCGTTACTCCCACACGCGTGGTCAAGAAATCGGTTCCCGATTTTGAAAACGGAAGCGACAAGGCAGACCTTCAGGGCATCTTCGGCGAGGGCGCAAATATGGAAGTCATAAACCGCTTCGCCGACGAGCACGAGAGAAAGAACCTCGAAAAGTCGCTTGAAAACGCCGATGCTTCCATTGAAATAACGAGAACTCCCGTTGAGGAAATCCCCGTCGAGAAGAAGGAGTATCAGTTCCCGCCGATATCGCTTCTAAAGGTCGACAAAACTCCGAAAAACGAGAATATACGCGACGAGCTTCAAACGAACGCAACGCGTCTCGTTGACACGTTAAAAAGCTTCAAGGTAAGAACGAGGATCGTAAACGTATCACGCGGTCCCGCAATAACCCGTTATGAGCTTGCTCCCGAGGAAGGCGTACGAGTTCGTCAGATCGCTAACCTCGTTGACGATATCGCGCTTAATCTTGCAACGACGGGCGTGCGCGTCGAAGCGCCGATTCCCGGTAAGGCGGCGGTCGGTATCGAGGTGCCGAACAAGACCGTTTCGACCGTTTACCTACGCGAGCTTATCGACACGGAAACCTTCCGCAAGGCAACGAGCAAGCTTAACGTCTGCCTTGGCGTTGACGTTGCGGGCGAGCCCGTGTTCCTTGACATTGTTAAAATGCCTCACCTGCTTATCGCGGGTGCAACGGGTATGGGTAAGTCGGTATGTATTAACAGTATGATAACCTCCCTGCTCTACAAGGGAAGCCCCGACGAGGTCAAGCTCATTCTCATCGACCCCAAGAAGGTCGAGCTTAACATCTATAACGGTCTGCCTCATCTTCTCGTTCCCGTCGTTTCCGATCCTAAAAAGGCGGCAGGAACGCTTCACTGGGCGGTTACCGAAATGGAGCGCCGCTTCGAGCTTATAGAGGAGGTCGGCGTCCGTGACGTCAAGAACTACAATATAGTAACGAAGGACGATCCCGAAAAGGAATTCTTACCGCAGATAGTAATCATCATAGACGAGCTTGCCGATCTTATGATGACCGCGCCCGACGACGTTGAAGCGTCGATATGCCGTCTTGCACAGAAAGCAAGAGCTGCGGGTATGCACATCATAATCGGTACACAGCGTCCGTCCGTTGACGTCATCACGGGTCTTATCAAGGCAAACGTTCCCTCGCGTATCGCCTGCACCGTTGCTTCGCAGACCGACTCGAGAGTTATTCTCGATATGGCGGGTGCGGAAAAGCTTATCGGTCGAGGAGATATGCTCTATGCTCCCGTCGGTGCGGCAAAGCCGAGACGAGTTCAGGGTGCGTTTGTAAGCGAGAGTGAAGTCGAAAGCGTTGTTTCCTTCATCAAGGAAGAAAACGGTGACGTTTCCGAATACAATTCCGATATTATCGCAAGTATCGACCGTGCCGCTGCTTCCTGCGGAAGCGGAAAGAAAGGTTCCTCGGGCGGCTTCGGCGTGCCCGACGACAACTCGGGCGAGGGCGGAGACCCGATGCTCCGCGCCGCTATCGAGCTTGCTCTTGAGAGCGACAAGATCTCTACCTCTCTTATCCAGAGACGCCTTTCTCTCGGCTACGGAAGAGCCGCAAAGCTCATCGACGAGATGGAAAAACGCGGCTACGTTTCGCCCCCCGAGGGACAGAAGCCGCGCCGCATACTCATCACGCGTGAGCAGTATATGGAAATGGTAATTAATCGAAGCGAGGAGCTTCAGTAAAGGAAAAAGCACGGTGCAAAGGCACCGTGCTTTAATTTTCGGTTATAGGTCAAACCTCTGGGTAAACAATATTGATCGGCGTTCCCTTTGCGGCGGACTCGACGGTCGCACAGCAGACTGATATGGTGTACGCACCCTCGGCAGAGCTTACGAGAATATCTTTGTCTTCCACAATAGCGGTAACAAAATCCTCAATCTCTGCTGTGACGTTATGATTGTTGATATCAATGGGAAGCTCTTTCGGAGTGGTGTAATCGTCGCCCTCAAACAGAGTAAGCGTGGGAGAGGTATTATCGCAAATGATAGTTCCCTTTGTTCCGTAGAATACCGATCTCATAGTATAGTTTCTCTTACATCCGATCGAAACGAACACCTTACCCATTACGTTGTTCGGGAACTTGTAAATGGCTATCGTACTGTCGTTTACGGGCCATTCTGTAAGACACTTGTGAGTTGCGTGTGCGTAAACCTCGGTCGGATTTCCCGCGATCCAGCGAAGAAGGTCGACTGCATGGCATCCGCCGCCGATAAATCCCTCACGCTCGGGGCAAACGCGCCATCCGCCGTAGCCCGGCTTTTTACTGTAATCGTGTGCATACTCGCTCTCAACGAAATAAAGCTCTCCGATCCTGCCGGAATCAATAAGATTCTTTGCCATAACGAATGCGGGAGTGTATCTGCATACCTGACCGATCATAAGACGTCTGTCGGTCTCCTTTTCAACGCGTCTCATCTCGGTGCATTCCTCAACGGTCAGCGCCATCGGCTTCTCGCAAAGAACGTCCTTTCCCGCGCGAAGAAATGCTACGGTCATTTCAAGATGGCACTGGTCGGGAGTAACTATTACCGCTACATCAACGTTCGGGTCATTTACAAGCTCGCGATAGTCGGTAACAGCTACCGAAACGTTAAACATCTCCTTGGCCTCTTCAAGACGGCCGTCGGTCGCGCTGTCGCAAATTGCGTAAAGATTTGCTCCTTTTACGTTGGTGACACCGCGCATATGGCCTCTTCCCATACTTCTGCTGCAACCGATAATTGCTACATTCAAATTGTTTTTAGACATAATACTTGCCCCTTTCCGATATTTATGCTATAATGATAGCAAACACGCATATATTGTTCAACTGTTATTTGTTTGTAATTTTCTTCAATTTGTTTGTTCGAGGTAATCGGATGTCACATTCATTAAGAATCAAAAGCGATGAACCGATCGTTCTCTATTGCGAAAAGGAAACGGATCTTCCGCCGGGTATAACCTACGGTCCTGTTGTAAGAGACGTCTACGTTTTCGAGACCTGCGTTAAGGGTGCCGGCTCGGTTATCATTAACGGTAAGGAATTCCCCGTCAAGGCGGGAGACTGCTATATTCTTCTTCCGGGCGACAAGGTCGTTCATGCCACCGACGCAGTTTGTCCCCGTCAGGGCATTTGGTGCTCCGTCGGCGGAGTTGCGGTCGGAAGATACCTGAAAAAAGCAGGCATCAGTTCATCTTCGCCATTCGTTTCTCCCGAGTTGTTCAACGAGCTGTACAGCTGTCTCGAACGTATGCTTGCAGTCTGGAGCTCCTCGGATACCGGAAGAAACCTACGATTGACGGGATGTGTATACGAATTTTTAAGTATTCTTTTCCGCAACAAAAGAGTTCAAGTGTCGGGCGACGAATGGATCGACAAGGCGCTCGGCATTATCGAATCAAGATACAACGAGCTTTCTACGGTAAATGAGCTTGCAGAGACAACGGGACTTGAACGTGCGTACTTCTCAACACTTTTCAAATCGAAGCTCGGTCTCTCCCCTCACGAATATCTGATTTCGTTCAAGTTAAAAAAAGCATGCGATCTTCTTGAAGACACCTCACTATCAGTCGGAAGCATCGCAGATATGGTCAGAATTCCGCAAGAGAATTTTGCCCGAGTATTCAAAAAGGAGTTTGGTATAACTCCGCTTGAGTACAGAAAAAAGAATCAGCAGTAAACAAAAAGCAGAGCATACGCTCTGCTTTTTCGTTATTTAAGCTCAACGACCGTAACTCCGCCGTCGCCCTCGCCGTAGATGCCGGCACGGAAGCTTTTTACGCGGGGATCGTTTTTAAGGTGGCGTTTGAGCGCGTCGCGGAGTGCGCCCGTACCTTTACCGTGAATGAGCGTTACGCTCTTGATATTTGCCATAACCGCTTCATCGAGGTACTTATCGGTCATAAACCACGCGTCGTCGCCGTACTGACCGCGCAGGTCAAGAGACGACGTGAAGGTCTTGTTGAGCGTCGCCTGATATTTCGATGCGGCAATACGCTTTTTGTCGGCGGTCGTGACCTGGACAGCTTCCTCGATCAGACGAAGGTTCTTTATATTGCTTCTGATATTCATAAAGCCCGCTTGAACGGTCACGTTGCCGTTTTTATCGGGGTCGGCGGTCAGCATTCCTTCTTGACCGAGGTTGACGATCTGCACCGTGTCACCCTTTTTAAGAGGTCTTGGAAGCTCATAGTCCTCGTTTCCGCCATCCTGAACGGGGTTTACGTTGTCCGACGCGTCGCGCAGAGTCTTTCTGATATCGCGCCGTCCCGCTTCCAGCTTCGCGCCGAAGCTTTCCTTATCCTTTTGGCGCTTGATCTTTTCAAGCTCGTCCATAACGTATTCGCTCGTTATCTTCGCGCTCGTTATTATCTGCTCTGCTTTTTCGATATTCTTTTCAAGCTGTTTTTCCGAAGCGGCAAGGCGCGCCTTCATCGCCTTTTCCTGCTCGTCGCGGTATTTTTCGAATTCAGCACGCTCACGCAGTGCCGCGTCGCGCTCGCGCTCCGCCTCGATACGGCGCGCTTCAAGCTCCTCTATGACCTTTTCAAAGCGCTTATCGTCGGTCGAAATTTTTGCTTCCGCCGCCGCAATTATATCCTCGGCAATTCCGAGCTTGCGCGAAATAGCAAATGCGTTCGACTTACCGCGCGTACCGATTATCAGGCGGTAGGTCGGGCGCAGAGTTTC
>CAZVVM010000046.1:0-13546 GCA_964630635.1 uncultured Ruminococcus sp.
ATGAAGAAGAGAATAATAACACTTGCGATAGTCGTGGCGGTACTTATAATGCCGACGGTAATAGCGCTGTCGTCATATATATACTCAAAAGCCAACCCCGTAACGGAGGGCTCGGTGTCGAAGCTCGTCCTGACCGTTCCGAGCGGCGAAAGTGAAACTTATCTCAAAACGGATAAGGGAAGCAAGACTCTTTACAGTGCACTTATCGGAATGCATAAAAACTCGAAAAAGGTATCCTCGCTTCCTTCGGGAGCTTCAACCTTCGCGGTATATAAGGTCGCGTATTCGAGCTATAACGACGTTTCGGAATACACTTATTATATGAGCTCCGACCCGTCGAGCTGCTATTACCGCGACGGTGACGGCAAGCTTTTCAAGGTCGCAAAGAAGAACGCAGTTGCCTTCCTCAAAACCGAATTTGCAACAGACGTTTTCCCGAACGCGTCCCAGCCGATCCTTAACGTCGGAAGCTCCGCAAACGTTCTTCCGACTTCGATGAACTGGAAATATATCGGTATAAACGGCTCTTATACCGACGGAGACGTAACCGAAATTGAGGGAAGTCAAACCTGTGTAGTTTCGGGCGGACTTCAGCTTGATTTCAATATCGTTCCCGATTATATCTACGCGGTAATCAAAAACGGAAAAGGCGAGACCGTCTTTGACGACGTTTATGAAAACATCGATCCTAACCTCTTTGCAGATAACACCGTTTACGACGTAAAGGTTACAGCAAAGTGGTACAAATCAGATAATAAGAGCAACTACGGAGAGGGCGAATACGTATTCACCGCAAACGTTCAGTCTCCCCCCGTGTTCTATTTGAGCGAGCATAGCGTAGTCCGTTACGGCGACTTCGTTATAGTTTCCGCGAAGAATATAGTAGACCCCTCGCTTATAGAATTCAGCTCCCAGCCCGCGCTTTCTGCCGAGCCGGTGTTCTATGAGTACGGCGGATATTATCACGCGATCATTCCTTTCTCGCTCAAGGACGAAAAAACCAATAACGGCGCGCTTAACTATACCTTCACGTTCACCTACGGCGATACCTCGCGCGACCTCTCGGTAGCGCTTACAAAGAGAGCGAGCGGTAAGGATAGCCAGAATATCCCGAAGGAAACGGTAGAGGAGCTTCGAAACAAGGAGACGATTGCGGCGTTCAACGAGGCGGTAGCACCGTATCTCGGAGCGCACGAGGAAAAGCTCTACTGGATGAACGATAATAAGATAATGGATCCGACTACGAGAAAGATCCGCAGCGGCTTCGGTATCGACATCATCCTTTCCTATGCAGGAATAACTTATGAGCACGAGGGCGTAAACTATTACGTACAGGACGGCGATTCCGTCAAGGCGTGCCTGCCCGGTAAGGTAGTCTACGTAGGCGAGACCACGCTTTCAGGCAGAACGGTAATAGTTGAGCACGGCGGCGGACTCAAATCGCTTTACGCGCATATGAGCAGTGCGAACGTAACCGTCGGTCAGGAGATCGGAAAGGGAACCGTTCTCGGAACCGTCGGAAGCACGGGCTTCTGCACGGGAACGACGCTCCATTTCGGACTCTACGTATACGATACTCCCGTCCGTTATTACAACTACGAGACCGAGGGCGTCTCCGTAAACAGCACGGTTGCCGAGGCGATTGGATTAAAGTGACAGAAAGGTCGGCACATAGCCGACCTTTTCTTTTCAAAGGAGGAATGACCGTGAAAACATCGATCCGTATAATAAGCTTGGCACTTGCGATTTTGAGTGCATTGAATACTATTGGTTGTGTGAGGAAAGAAAAAGTGAAAAAGACTGAACCTGAAAATACACCTGTCATCGACGACAAGTATAAACACGACGAAACCTTTACCGATTACGTATTTAAGAAAAAGAATATCGACGAAATACTTGCATCAAAGTATCAAAAGGGTATGCCGCTCGGCTATAACGATCTCGTTTTCTCGTTCTATCAGCCGGGCTGGGGCTTCAATAACTCTTCGATACACGCGAATACGACCCTTAATAAAACGAGCTATGACGATTCCACGCTCATAAATACGGGATGGGGAATGCCTGTGCAGGTCAGAATAAACGAGAAAAGCATTTCGGTCAAGGACGCGGACTACACACCGAGCGTCGTTACCTCTCATTATGAAAGCTCGGAGGGTATAACTGTTATCGGCTATAAATACGTCTCGACCGAAAATATGATAGCGGTAATAATCGAGGTCAAAAACGGCTCTGATGAGAAAGTTAGCGCATCTGTTAAAGCGAATCTGAACGGTAATGTCTATGAAGCAGCCGCCGACGGCAATACGCTTAATGCGAAATTCAGACGCGAAAACAAGGATATACTCGATATAACGGCAACGGGCGAGGGCTTCAAGGCGGCTGACAGATTTCTCACTGCGTCTGCCGAGATAGCACCGGGAAAAACTTACACCTTTAAGCTCGGCGCAGCGTTCGACCGCAAAAATGCCGACAAGAATATTCTTAAAGCGTTTTTCAAGGACAAAGACCCCGTTAAGACACAGAAAACAAGCTTCAACGCGTGGTTTGAATACAACATTCCGTATATCGACATTCCCGATAAAAGTATGGAGCAGATATACTACTACCGCTGGCATACGTACAGAAGTCAGATCCGTCTTACTTCTTCCGATACCTACGTTATTACCGAATTTCTGCCGAACGTCGCGTGGGCGCGTAACGATAATGCAATAGTTTGCGCGGCAGGGCATCATATATATGAGGGCAGATGGCTGCGAGACCAAAAATACATGGAAGACTACATGAATTATTGGTTCGTCAGAGGTTCAAGTGCGATCTATCTGTATTCAAGCTGGCTTCCCGAGGCGTTCTATCAGAGATATCTTTCAACGGGCGACGAAAGCATATCGAGGTATTATAAGGTACTTGAAGGATTCTATGACCGATTCACGTCAACTCACTTTGACAGCAGTGTGGGTCTGTATAAGATCAACGGCGGCTCGGAGGGAATGGAATACTCGGTAAGTGACCCGCATAATGAATTCCGCACCTATCGCCCGACCTTCAATAGCTATATGTATGCAAACGCTCTCGCAATAGCGGAATTTGCAAGAATGCAGGGCGATAATGAAAAGTACGATGAGTTTACTGCAAAGGCAGAGGAACTCAAGACGGCAATGGAAAAGCTGTGGGACGGCTCGTTCTACCGCGGCTGGCACGACGGAGCAGAAACCTACTGTGACGTCCGCGAGCTGATCGGCTATGCTCCTTGGATGTTCAATATGCCTGATGACGACGCCGAGCACGCGGAGATCTGGAAATATCTTATGGACCCCGATTATTTCTACGCGGAATACGGTCCTCTTACAGCCGAGAGGGGAAAGGCGATACTTGAGCTGTATGACAGACACTGTAAGTGGAACGGCCCGTCTTGGCCTTTTGCAACGACGCAGACTCTTATCGCTATGGCGAATGCAATAAGAAATTACGAAAACCAAAGCTACGTTGATGCGGACGACTACTATACGCTTCTTAAAAATTATGCACTGACACACTATAACGACGTTGACGGTGACAGTGTAAGAGAGACACCGTGGATAGGGGAAAGCTTGCTCCCCGATAGCGGTGAATGGATACAGATAACGGAAAGAAGCTCGTATTATAATCATTCGCAGTACGCGAACCTTTTGATTACGGGACTTTTAGGAGTAAACCCGAAAGCAGGCGACGAGCTGGAAATATCACCGCTTGTTCCCGAGGATTGGGAATACTTCTGCCTTGAAAATCTGCCGTACCACGGTAAGAACGTTACCGTGATCTATGACAAGGACGGTACACGCTATGGTGAGGGAATCGGCTTAAAGGTATATATTGACGGCGTTCTTGCCGCAAGCAGCGAGACCGTCGGCAAGATTACCGTTTCGCTGTCTTAATGGAAAAGAGGAGAAAATAATGAATAATAATATGATCTGGGCATATATGCTGATGCTTTCCGACCATCAGTGGGAGGACGAAAGCTCGCCGCTTCGAGGTTGGAACCTCGCTTCGCAATATAGTGAGGACATCGACTTCAGTATAAACGCGTGGGATAAAATAGTCCCGTTTATTGCCGAAAAGGGCTTCAATCTCGCGCTTATCGACGTAGGTGACGGGATAAAATACGAAAGCCATCCCGAAATCTCCGCCCCGAACGCGTGGGATAAGGATTACGCAAAGAAAAAGCTCGACGAAATGCGCGCTCTCGGCATCGAGCCGATACCGAAGCTCAATTTCTCAACCTGCCACGATACTTGGCTCAAGGAATACAGAAGAATGGTATCTACCCCGACCTATTATAAGGTCGCCGCCGACGTCATCTCCGAGGTCTGTGAGCTTTTCGGAAACCCGCGCTTCTTCCACCTCGGCTTCGACGAGGAGGAGGCGCATATGCAAAAAAACTACGAAATGACGATAGTCCGAAACGGTGACCTCTGGTGGCACGACCTTTACTATCTGGCAGGCGAATGTGAAAAGCACGCCGCTCGCCCGTGGATATGGTCGGACTATATGTGGAATCACGAGGAAAAGTTCTTAAATAAGATGCCGAAATCCATTTTGCAGTCAAACTGGTTCTACGGACATCTGCGCGATTACCCGACCGACTCGCACAGCTACAAAAGGCTCCACGCATACGAGATACTTGATAAGCACGGCTTCGATCAGATCCCGACCTGCTCAACTTGGGACACGAATCAAAACACTATCGGTACAATCGCATACTGTAAGGAAAATCTTGACCCCTCGCACCTGAAGGGAATTATGACGGCATCTTGGGAAGGAACGACCGACCGTATGCTCTACGCTCTTTACAACGACGCGTACCAGTTCTACCTCGGCAGAAAGAAATTCTACCCCGATTCGTTCTAAAATAAAAAGCAAAAGGACAGAGATTTTTCGTCTCTGTCCTTTTAGTATCAAAGCGTAATATTGAGAATACCCTGTGCTTTCTTGTACTCGACGAAATCGTCGTAGTTGCCCTGACGGTCAACGTAGGTGCCGTCGTCACGAATTTCGATAATTCTGTTCGCAACGGTGTTTACGATCTCGTAGTCGTGAGAGGTGAAGAGAACGTTGCCCTTGAAGTTGTCGAGACCGTGGTTTACGGCGGTGATAGATTCAAGGTCGAGATGGTCGGTCGGCTGGTCAAGCAGAAGCACGTTCGAGCCGAAAAGCATCATACGCGAGAACATACATCTGACCTTTTCTCCACCCGAAAGAACGTTTACTTCCTTGAAAACGCTCTCGTTCGAGAAAAGCATTCTTCCAAGGAATCCGCGTAAGTACGTTTCGGTCTGATCCTTCGAGTAGCGGCGCATCCAGTCGAGGATCGAATCGTGACAGCCGTTAAAATACTCGCTGTTGTCGTGAGGGAAGTATGACTTCGTGATGCTGATGCCCCACTTGAACGAACCGCTGTCCGGCTCTGTTTCTTCCATGAGAACACGGAAAAGAGCCGTTATTGCCTGCTCGTTACCGACGAAAGCGATCTTGTCGCCCTTGTTTACGGTAAAGGTCAGATCCTTGAACATTATTTCGCCGTTTTCGGTCTTTGTAAGATCGTTTACGAAAAGAATGTCCTTGCCCGCCTCGCGATCCATATCGAAGCCGATAAACGGATAACGACGGCTCGACGCGGGTATTTCTTCAAGCGCGATCTTGTCAAGAAGCTTTCTTCTTGCCGTTGCCTGGCGCGACTTACTTTTGTTCGCGGAGAAGCGCGAAATGAACGCCTGAAGCTCGCGGATCTTGTCCTCGTTCTTCTTGTTCTGCTGTTTGATGAGCCGTTGCATAAGCTGGCTGGACTCGTACCAGAACTCGTAGTTACCGACGTACATCTTGATAGAGCCGTAGTCGATGTCGACAATGTTGGTACAAACGTTGTTAAGAAAGTGACGGTCGTGCGAAACGACAAGCACAGTACCGAAATAATCGGCAAGAAAGTCCTCAAGCCATCTGACGGCATCAATATCAAGACCGTTCGTCGGCTCGTCGAGAAGAATAATGTCGGGACTTCCGAAAAGCGCCTGCGCAAGAAGCACCTTGACCTTTTCGCTTTCCTTTAAGGTTGACATATAGTTGTAAAGAATGGAGTCACTTAAACCAAGTCCCTGAAGAAGCTTTGACGCGTCGGACTCTGCTTCCCAGCCGTTAAGCTCGGCAAATTCGCCTTCAAGCTCCGATGCACGGATGCCGTCCTCGTCGGTGAAATCCTCTTTATTGTATATAGCGTCCTTTTCCTTCATAATGTCGTAAAGACGCTTGTTTCCCTGAATTACCGTGTCAAGAACGGTAAACTCGTCAAACGCGAAGTGATCCTGACGAAGTACCGACATTCTGACCGTATCGGGAATCGAAACCGCGCCCTTCGTCGGGTCAAGCTCACCGCAAAGAATTTTAAGAAAGGTCGACTTGCCCGCACCGTTGGCACCGATTATGCCGTAACAGTTTCCGGGCGTAAACTTCAGGTCAACGTCCTTAAAAAGAAGCTGTCCGCCAAACTGAAAGCTGAGATCTGATACTGTAATCATTATTTTTCCTCATTTCGTTTTTTACACACCCGAACATTGTACCATAACACAAACACAAAGTCAAGCCCGAACGGGTGAGCAAATCCCGCCTCTATAAAAACCTCTCTGTTTCCGATAACAGAGAGGTTTTTGTATTATTTATCTTTGTAATACGCCACCGCAAGGTCAACGACCATTCCGTAGCTTCTTGATCCAGCCGCCTGACCCTGGGATTGCAGATAATTGTCGTTCATAGACCCGCTGACGTCAGCAACGACGTTGTCGCGGTACTTTTCGAAAAATTCGTTGTACGCGACGATCTCGCCGATAAGTGCGTTGCCCGTCTCGTTTATGAGCGCATAATACGCCTTGCTGTCCGCCTCGTAAAGAGCGCCGAGAACGTACTCGTACAGATTCATATACCCGCTGTATCTTATATAAGGATCATCACTCTCAATACAAACGAGGAACGCAACGAAATTCGCCTCGTCCTCACGCGCAATTCCGCGCTGATGAGCAAGCTCGTGCGCGGCGGTGTAGGGAAGCGTGTAGTCGGGGAAATTCGTGTTTATATTGCTCTCACCCGTAAAGAACGTGTAAATTCCCGAAATGTGAGTGTAGGTCATCGGCTCACTCAAAATTATCGGCTTGACCCTGCTTCTGAAATCGGGTAGGAAGCCGTATTTCTTCGCCGCCTTTTTGTACGCGTCCTGGAGCTTGTCGTTCATCTCAAAGAGCGAATAAGGCATAGCGGAGCTGCCGCTTGGCGCAAACGTGACGGTCGGAGTAAGCTCCTTCAGCTCCTCGAGAAGCACGCGAGCCGTCGCGTCAAGATCGGTTGCGCTTACCGCTTTTCTTTCAAGCCCGAGCTTTTGGTCAAGCGTCGTTCCGCGGTACCCCGATGCAAAAAGCAGGGAAAAGCTCGTAAAGAACAGAGAAAGCACCGCTGTCATCGAAACGAGCATCTTGAACGTATCCCGAAGCTCACCCTTCGCCGCCTTAACTATTTTGACGATAACGGCGATTATGATTATCGGAACCAGCATAAGAGCAGTTTCGGCAACGGAAAATGGAAAAACGCCCGTTATAAACGCAAGAACTGCCCGCAAAAAAGCCGCAGGGTATCTGTTGAAGAAATCGGAAAATGTCGGCGACATCAGAAAAATCAAATACAAAACCGCCGAAAACGCCCCGAGACAAAGCGAAATTTTCGCCCAGAGCGGGGTTATTTTTATTGCTTTTTTAAAGTAAGTCTTTATCTTGCTCATAAACACCTATCGACGCCATATCGGTTGGCAACGGCGCAGTTACAGTAATAATTTCATTATTTGACGGAAGCGAAAAGGTAAGCGAGTAAGCGTGAAGCGCTTGACGGGATATAAGCGCGCTGCCGTTCTCGTCGCCGTAAAGAGTGTCACCGACAAGCGGATGACCTATATGCGAAAAATGAACGCGTATCTGATGCGTGCGACCCGTTTTCGGGGTAACAAGAAGCGCCGAAAGCCCGTTTTTAACGCCCAAAACCTCGTATTCCGTCAGCGCATACTGCCCGTCGGGAAAAACACCGCGGCGCATTTTTCCGTCCTCAACGCGCCGTATGTTGCCCTCAATTTTGCCGTCGTTCGGTATCTCGCCCACGGCTATTGCAATATATTTCTTCGTAACCTTGAATTCCGCGATCTGTCTTGCAAGAACGAAGGCGCTGTTCTTGTTTTTTGCAACGAGAACGACACCGCTCGTGTCGCGGTCAAGACGGTTCACCGCACGGAAAACGAAAGGTATTCCTTTTTTGTCAAAATAGTACGCAAGCGCGTTTGCGAGCGTGTCGGACTGATGCTCGTGCGAGGGGTGCGTCGGCATAAAAGGCGGCTTGTTGAGCGCGATAACGTCGTCATCCTCGTAAAGAATGTCAAGCGGAAGATCGACGGGTTTAACGCCCTCGCTTGACGCAATATCGTCGCGCGAAAGGGCAAGCACGTCACCCTCTTTGAGCACCGCGCGTACGGTTACGCGCGCGCCGTTCAGCATAATGCCGCTGTCGCGCTTTTTCAGCTCTGTAAGCTCGGCACGCGAAAGACGTTGCACGTTGCGTAAATACTCGCGCAATATCATACCGTCGTATTCACTTGAAATCACAGTTATCATACGCGCCTCCGTCATAACGTTTGCACTCACGGCATATTGATATTATAAGTTAAAAACCGAAAACATACAAGTGTATTTTGTAAACACTTGAAAATTTCTCAATCGGAGGCAGAAAATGAATAAGATAGTAAAACTCCTTATCGCGCTTACGCTTGTTTTATGCTTCGTCATAACGATACCGCCGTCCGCGTCGGCGAAAAGCAAAAAGCCGCTTTCCCCCGCGTTTAACGTGATAGCCGCATCAAATCCGATGATAGTTTCGGCGCAAAGCGGTGAACAGATCAGCTTCACGCCGTCGGATTTCAAAGAGGCACTCGGCGTAAATAAGCTTGGCAGCATCGTAATAACGTCGCTTCCGAGCGCAAGCGCGGGTCAGCTGACACTCGGCTCACTCACCGTTACGAAAGGGCAGAGCATAACCGCGTCAAGTATTTCGTCGCTCACCTTTACCCCGAGTGAGGGAACCGAAAAAGCGGAGTTTACCTTTACGGTGGGCGGTGAATACACCTATACGGCAGTTATGTATTTCCCCGACGGGAGGAATTATTCCCCCACGTCGCTCGGAATCGACGACAGCTTTTTCACGGTCAAGACCTATAAGAACATAGCCGTCAGCGGAAATATGAAATGTATCGACCCCGAGGGCGACGGCATAAAATACGAGGTCGTTTCCTATCCCGAAAAAGGACTTCTTACAGTAAAGGACAGGGAAGACGGCGAATATACCTATACCCCAATGAAAAACTACGTCGGACGTGACAGCTTTTCCTTTGTTGCGGTCGATAAATACGGCAACCGTTCAGAGAAGGTAACGGTCGATATTTCGGTAGGCAGAAGCGGAGGAGTGACGGTATTTAAGGATATGATCTACGATCCGGGTCATTACGGCGCGCTTCTTCTCGATTCGATGGGAATAATGAAAGGCAGAAAGGACGACGGTGAAAACGTCTTTATGCCCGACAAGGAGATTTCATACGGCGACTTTCTGAAAGCCGCAATGACCGTAGCAAAAACTCCGCTCAAAAACGTCGTTCCGAACGATATTGCACAGATGCTGATGTCACACCCCAAGGAATACCAACCCTACCTGCTTACGGCATACGGGCTTTCGCTTATTAACGAAGAAGGTCTGCGCGAGCTGGATTGCGGCAGAACCTTAACGAAAGCCGAAGCGTGCGTTATTCTCGATACACTCATCGGCGCAGACGACGCGGCCACGATCCCCGTTTTCGACGACATCGAAAGCGTGCCGTCGTACGCACTCGATTCCGTCTGTGCGCTCATTGAAATAGGCGTAGTCAGAGCAGAAAACGGCGTAATATCTCCAACAGATGCTCTCACCCGCGGCGACTCTGCCGAAATGCTTGCCGCAGTTATAAACCGCAAATAAAGAAAAACACCGCAGGTTTTCCTGCAGTGTTAGTACTTATTCACCGTGTTTTTTCGTATATCTTACTACGATAATTACGAGTATTACCGATAAAACGGTGATAGCGCTTACTATAACGACCGTCGTTACGGTCTTGTAAAGCTTCTGCATCTCATCGTATCTACTTTCTTTGTCCCGATCGGAAGTTGTTATACCGTTCGTCTCGTCGGGCTTTTTCGTCGTATCGCTTTCGGTATCCTTTGCGGTGGTATCGGTTTTCACCGTCGTATCGGTTCTTGAGGAATCCGTTTCCTTTTCAGAGCTTGAAACGGGCGGTTCTGTGATATTGTCTGGCGTCGTACTGACGGAATCCGTCTCTTTTTCGGTCGTCGTATCGGTCGGCGGTTCGGTTGTCGTGACCGTCGGATCCTCTGTCGTGTCCTCGGGCGTCGTGGTATCGGCGGGAGTAGTGGTATCTGATGTCGTCGTATCCGTCACCGTCGTCGTTTCCTCGGGAGTCGTTCCGTTCGGCTCGGTTGTCGTTTCGGTAGGAGTGGTAATCTCTCCGTTCGTCGTTTCGTAACTCGGAGTTTTCGTCGGATCGGAAGGCATATCGGAAAGGAGCTTCGATAGCATTTTATCGTAGATTTCCTTCTGAAGATCGTCGAGGTAATTATAGTGGAAGCGTTCACCGCCGTACGTATAATCGGTCCTGCCGTTTTCCTTATCATACGCGATGCTCGAAAGCGTCGGGTATTCAAGAGCCGAAATAGTTTTCGCGTCGCCGCCTATTTCAATAAAATCGTAGCTTGCAAGGTGGCTTTCGTTGAACTTTCTGCCTCTGACAACCGTGTCGGTGCCTACAAGAAAGTAGTTGTAATTTCCTGCGATATCGCCTGCATCGTCCCATGTAACGTCGACCGCATACCATTCGTTGTCATCCATACGGACGAGGTTCCACATATGCGCTTCCTGCGTATCGTCATTGTCGGGGAGCGACATACCGGTGACGAGAACGCAGTCGATCTCCGCCTTGTCGCAAAGGAGCTTGAACGCCTCTGCGTAGCCCTCGCACACCGATCTTTTGTCAACGAGCGAGCCGTAAGCCGAATAACAGTATAGTCCGCCCTCACTTTCCTTAACGTAGGTATTTATAGTGCAGATAAAGTCGTGTATCGACATAAGCTTGTCGTACATCGTACTTCCTGAAGGTGTAAAATCGTCAACGGCGTTCTTTAGCTGACCAAGCATACCGCTCGGGTCACCGTAGTTCGGGTTTCCGCTGAAGGTATAGTCAAGACTCATAAGGGTGAAGGTCTTTTTGTTTCCGGACGTGACTACCGAATACGAACTTCTGACGTTAAATCCGGTCGTCCACATAGTAAGGTCGGGATAATCTCTTGTCAGGGCGAAGAACGGCGCACTTACTGCATCGGATATTTTTGCGCTTAAGCTTGCCGCGTCGTTATCCTTGATCCTGTTCTGCTCGGAAATACTCACAGTAAATTTCAAATAAGGCCATTCAAGTGTCTGGCTGCCCGTGTTATCCGCAAAGACAACAAGCGCCGACATAAAAATGGCGGCGGAAAGCAACAATATTGAAATTTTACTCAAAAATTTCATAATCATTCTCTTTAAAGCAGTTTCTAATATAATAATATAATGCCGAACGAAAAATGTCAATAAACAATATGCGGGAATTTGTAAATTTTAAAAAAATTCCCCGCCGAAGCGGGGAAAAGTGTTATTAATTTTTCTTTTTGCTCGAAGCGTCCTCTGCGTCACGCTTTGCGATCGCTTCCTGCGCCTTTTTCTTCTTGTAAAGAACGGGAAGCACGACGGCGCAAACGACGAGTCCTATACCGAGTATCATAACGATAATATCGACGTATCTCGGAACGTTGTCACCGAAGAACAGACTCTTTTTCTGTCCGTCGTATTTGGATATGATCTTGACGGACTTTTGTCCTTCGTAGGAAGCATTTTCGAGGTCGATGACCGAAAGGTTTTTCGAGTCGTCGCCTGCCTTGACGGTAACGTTTGAAAAAACGATTTTATCCGAAACGAGCGCCGCGTCCTTCGCGTTTACCGTGATGGAAGAGGACTCGATCTGAATCTTGTCCTTGCCCGATATAGAGCCGTTTGCGTTAATAACGGTCTTTGCGCCGGTGGTAACGGTCTGCGCCTTTATTGCAATATCTCCCGAGGTCTTGACAGTCACCTTGCAGTTTGAAAACGACACGCGGTGGAAGTCCGAAACGATACCGATGCCTTCGCTCGTTATCTTGTAAGTACCGCCGAGGATCGAAAGGGAATCCGTATTGTCGACGGAGCTGCACAAAAATCCGATCTCGGAAACGAGCGTGAGCGTACCGCTGCCTTTGAAAACGACCTTCGCTTCAATGAAGACAGCCGCCTTCTTCGCCTCAATGTAGTTGTCGCCCTTGAGAACGACGGTTGCGCCGTCAAGTATTTTCAGACCGTAATCGTCACTCGTCTTGACGTTAAGACCGTCAAGGGTAAGGATATTATTGTAGTTATCCCATTCATATCCCGCACCCGATTGGTTTTTATTTGTGCCGACAAGATTGATAGTGCTCTTATGAACCGACTTTGCCGAAACGGGAAGGGCAAAGGCAAAAAGCGCCGAAACGGTCACGAGCGCAATAATCAGCGATAAAAATCTTTTCATTTACAAACTCCTGAAAGAAACTAAATATATGATACCACCGATAAATGAACAAATCAAGAATATTATCTCATTTTATTGCGCGGCAAATAAAAAAAGCGCGCTCGTCGGTGTCTTTGAGCGGGGAATCGTCAAAATCGGAAACGACCTTGATGATCTCAAACCCATTCTTGATAAGTAAATTTGTAAGCGTCTTAATGCTCCAGCAACGCTCCGTCTGGGTTTCGTCAAGACGGGTGTAGGTTCCGTCATCGTTTTCGTAGAAGAACGAAAGCTCAAAATCGCAAAGCCCCGACTTTTTGTCGTAGTAGTTCTGCCAACCGCAGTATATTCCGTCGTCCTCTAAAATATAGTGGTTGTTTCCGTAAACGTGCTCAAACTTGTAGGGTGTGTTGACGTCGAAAATGAAAATGCCGTTAGGATCGAGATAGTTGTGAACGAGTGAGAAACACTTGTCAAGCCCCGAACGCGAGGTGAGGTAGTTTATACTGTCAAGACAGCATACGACAGCCCCGACCGTTCCGTAAAGCTCAAATGAACGCATATCCTGACAAAGCCAAAGCACCTTGTCGCCGTCCTTCTTATTTCTCGCAACGTTCAGCATCTCGCCCGAAAGGTCGACGCCGATCATATCGTAACCGCGCTTAAGCAGGGGAAGGGTAACGTTACCCGTGCCGCAGGCGAGGTCAAGAACAATAGAGCCGTCGGGAATACCGCCGACTCTTATCTCTCTATTTAAAAAGCTGGAAAATGACTCGTAGTCAATATGGGAATTGAGCGCGTCGTAGCACTCCGCTATTGCCGAATAACTCATCTGCG
>CAZVVM010000047.1:0-8457 GCA_964630635.1 uncultured Ruminococcus sp.
ATTATATATTATTTTGGTGAGTTTGTCGACTCTACTTACAGTATAACATTCCAGATCGACGTTGTCTTGCCTTCCCCTGAGGGGAAGGCAAGACAACGTTCGCCTTACAGCTATATAATTCTGACGGCGACGACCGTCATATCGTCGCTTCTTTCGTTGTTTTTCTTTGCTTTTTCGAGTATTGAGCGGGAGATATTCGCAAGCGAGCCGCCTGCGTCTATCTCGTCAGAAAGCGTTGAGAGTAGCCACGCGCCGTCCTCGAAGCTCTGGCTTACTCCGTCACTTACCATCACGATAAGGTCGTCCTTTTCGAGCTTGAACTTGACTTCCTCCGACGCGATCTCGCGCGTTATTCCTATCGGAAGCGAGGTCGACGCTATTTTGAAAAGGCGCCCCTTTCTTATGATATACGACGCCGCCGCGCCGCTTTTGATAAACGATGCCTCGCCCGTCAGCATATCGACTTCAAGCAGGTCGACCGTTGCAAAACATTCGAGGTTCTTATTTCTTATAAAATTATTTAGCATTTTGAGCACCGTGTGCTTTTTATTCCCTGCGGCAAGCAGCTTGCTCAAAAATATTCCCGTCGTTTTCGAGGTCATCGAGGCGTCGGAGCCGCTTCCCATTCCGTCGCTTATCAGCGCGTAATACTTGTCCTCGCGGTTTTCAAACACTATCGCGCTGTCGCCGTTGACCTCCTCGCCCTTTTTCTTCACCGAAGCGCGCGCAGATTCGCACCCGACCGTTCTTTTTGCGGTTGCAAGCATAGTCGTGTAATCGCCTTCAAGCTTAAATTCGGGGGTCGTGAGCGGTATTCCGCAGGCACTTGAGAACTTCTGGCACATTTCCTCCGTCGAAATGCGGACGTTTTCAACGTCGATACCGCCGCCGATGAGCGTCTTTTTTCTTTTTCCGTAGACGGCTATGCTGTGGAAGCCCATTCCCATATCGAGCGCCGCCACGCGCACCTTTTCGGTGAGTTCGGGTTCGAGGACGTATTCCTGTGCGTTCTCCTCCGACGCCTCGGACAGCAGCTTCGCCATCGCTTCGTAGTCGAGTGCGAACACCTCGGTCTTATTCTGCCTTGCGGCGTTTTCGAGCAGCCGCGCGTGCGAGAGATTGACCTCGGACAGCGCCTTTACGGTGTTCGGACACACGTCGAGAAAATGGCTCGGAACGTAGGATGAATCGGCGTTGCCGTGGCGCACCACGGCGTTTGCCAGCTTGTTCATAACGTCGGCAGTCCTTTCGTATTCGCGTCCCCAGCAGACCGTGCTTTGAGAACAGGATTTGCAGTATTTTTTAAAGGACGCCTCACAGATCTGTCTTACCTGCCAAGCGCCGGGCGTAATAAGTCGGTTAGAAAGCGCATAAAAAACGCTTGACAGCGACGTCATAGCGTCGGAAAGTGCGTCGAGGCGTGTTCGCATCGCTTCTTCCTTTTTGGTTACCAGCATTGAGGCACTTCCGACCTCCTCACTTACGAGCGTTCTGCTCCCGAGGATATTCAGCTTTGCCGCGCCGCCGAATCTGACTATCGGCAGACATATTGCTCCGCCCCACAGAAGCGCGGGCACCGTCGTCATAAGCGACGCGCTTCCGCCCGTTACGAGCGCAAATATCACTCCGCTTATACATCCTCCGCCGACTGCAACTATATGTGAATACCGTCTCAAGCTGCCCGTGATAGCGCCCATAAGCCCCAGCATAACCGCGTGAGGTGCGCCTATACACAGTCCGCCTGCCATTCCGATGACGCCTCCCTTGACGCTTCCGCCGTTAAGGGCTGTCGTCAGCGTCATCAGCGAACCGACGACCGTGCCAGGTGAAAAGCCGAAAAAACTGAAGCCGTTAAGCCCGATGAGAAGCGACAGATAGAGTGCAAATGAACCGAGCTCTGCCCGTGTATCTCCTTTACTTTTTGAACCGAGCGCACCCGAATACAGGTAAGCCGAAAGAGGCACTGCAAATATCAAAAATATCGCCTGGAAGAGCTGTTCTTTTCCAAAACCGCCTGCAAATATTCCGTAAATTCCGCAGACAAATCCGCCCGCCGCACCGACCGCAAGCCGAAGCGATATTGGCTCTGAAAATATCTTTTCCCGTCTGCCTTCCAATATATACGACACGAGAAATCGAAGCACCGCAATAAGGAGTGCAGAGACGAAATATATCGTTCTCTTTTCGCCGTAAAGGGTTGAGAGCAGCATTCCGCCCAAAATCCAGCCCGTGCTTTTTTCACTTCCGCACAGAAGTGCAAGCCCGAAGGGCATCGTTCCGTTAAACACCTCCGCGCGTGAAAGCGTGAATGCAAAAATAAAGGCGAAGATACACTTTATTCCCGATTCGGCTGCCTTCGACCGCGTTTTTTCGGCGTTCTTTTCGGTTTTAACGTATGTACCCATCCATTTCGATAGATGCGTTAATATTCCCTTTTCTTTTTTCTTCTCACTGTCCGTTTTTTCCATTTTTTCGTCCGTCCTTATTCTTTACTTTTGGTAAAAAACATTTTACACCGCGTCGGGCGCACAGTATGTCGAAGGGACACGCGCGCGTTTTAATTCTTTTTGACGATATTAGGGTCCTTTTAGACTTACCTTGTTTTTCGCGCGAAAAAAAGATAAAACCGTGGCGCAGTTTCGGCTTTGGCGTGATTTTTCGGCGAACGGTTTTTGGAATAATATTAAGTTAGCACCTTTTGAGTTTATAAATTTTTTTAATTATTAACCGTTTTTGCATAAATTGTGAAAAAGCCGTTGCCATATCCGATTTTTTTTGATATAATTGGAAAGATGACACCGTATAACCCTTGAAAGGATCATATTGATGTACGAAAAAAGAAAAAGAAAGCTCGGCGACCGCGCCGACGGATTTAAGGTTCGCGGACTTGATCCCTACGATTACGTTTCGCCTTACATAATGGTGGAGCGTAACGATGCGTCAAATTTCTTCAGCGACAAGTTTGAGACGACGCAGGCGGAAAAATACGTTAAGGAAAAACGCGAGCAGGGCTTAAAGAATTTCGGTATTATGCACGTTATTCTCGCCGCATACGTCCGCACCGTTTCCCAGAAACCGTATCTTAACCGCTTCCTCTCCGGTCAGAAAATTTTTGCCCGCAAGAACATTCAAGTAAATATGGCAGTTAAGGAAGAGCTTACTTCAAGCAATACAAACACCGTTATTAAAGCGGTTTTTGAGCCGGAAGACACTGCTGCAGACGTTTACGAGCGCTTCACGAAAACCTATAACGATGCCTTTTCGGGCGGTGAAAACGCTTTCGACGGCGTTGCACGTATTCTTAACTACGTTCCCGGTCTTATTAAGAAGTTCGTCGTCTGGCTTCTCAAAATGCTCGACTATTTCGGACTTCTTCCCGGCGGTCTTACGCAGGTAAGCCCGTTCCACGGCTCGATGTTCATTACCTCGATGGGCTCTCTCGGCATTCCGCCCATTTACCATCATCTTTACAACTTCGGTAACGTGCCGCTGTTCATCGCTTTCGGCGCGAAGCGTCACGTTTGCGAGCTTGACCTGGACGGAAATCCCGTTCGCCGCAAGTATATCGACTACGCGATAGTTACCGACGAGCGCATCTGCGACGGATTCGCTTACGCGTCTGCCTTCAAGACCTTCCGCCGTTACCTTGCCAATCCGTGGCTTCTTGACAATCCCCCCGAAGAGGTTTTCGAGGATCCCGATATAGACAAGAAAAAGAAGGTTAAAAAGAAAAAGGAAAAGAAGCAGAAAAGGGAAAAGAAATGATAAAAAGCACCTGTAAAAACAGGTGCTTTTTTGATGGCAGGGATAGGTTCTGTTGTGAAAACAACGTTACATTACGGCGGAACGGGACGTCGACCCCTACCGAGAAACGTTTAATCGTTTCGCCACGTTATTGGCTCCCCCTTTGGGGGAGCTCCGCGAAGCGGTGAGAGGGTTTTATAAGGATTCTATATTACCCTCTCCGCCCCTTCGGGGCACCTCTCCCGAAGGGCGAGGCATTGCGGGGCGTCGAGGACGTCGCCCCCTACCGAGAAACGTTTAATATTTGCGCGGTAGGGGCTGGCGCCTTCGACAGCCCGCCGCTCCTGCGTTCGCTCTATTCGTCATTTTACAAATTTTCGCCGCGTTTTCGTAGGGCGGGGGTTTACCCTCCTGCGCGGGAACGACGTTACGTTACAAAAAAACGGGCGGAATCCGCCCGTCTTTTATTATTTCTTCGGTTTTTTGATCTTATTGAGCTGTTTATTCATTTTCAGCAGCTCTTCCTTTGTGAAGGAAACGTTCATCATTCCCATCATACTCGAAAGACGAAGCACCGAGAAGCCGCCGAGCATCTGCATAATTCCGCCCTCGGCGCCGCCCTTGAGGTCAACGTCGAAGCCGCCCGACTTCTTTTCGCCGCCCTTGCCCTTCTTGTTTGCGTCCATCTTCTTTTTGAGCTTGAGCCCGACACCGATGAACCAGAGCTTTCCGCGCTTGCTCTCCATAATGTCGGAGATCTTGTCGTTAAGCGAGAAGCGTCCTTCGGGAGCGGTAACGTCGAACCAGTTGAGAACTGCGCCCTTTTCGACGAGGACGTAGTCCATATTCATCGTATCGACCTTGCGTATGATTCCCTCGTCGGTCAGCTCGCCTGCCTTTGCGACGATCTTGCTTTCACCGACGTTCGGCACGTCAAAATAGAAGAAGTGGTCGGGCGCGGTCTTTTTGCCGATGCTCTCGCCGTTGACGAAAAGCTCGACCTCGGGCAGGTTTGAATAGACCGTGACCTTCGTTACGTCCTCAACCCTGTCAACGTATCTCTTACCGCACAGATGCACGAAGGGATCGACTTCGGGCGAAACGAGCCACGCCTTGTAAGCATAGAAGGAGTCCTTCTTATACTTTCTGTCCATCGTGACGAGACCTTTATGGTTCTGTCCGTTCTCGCCGCCCTCGGCTCTTGCGTCGGCGCCGAAGTCGAACATATTCCAGACGTGGGTCGCCCAGATATATTTGCGGGTAAAGAGCTGCTTTATCAGCTCCTCGTGGTAGAACGCCTGATATTCTTCGGTATAGTCGCCCTGCTTCGGGTCGGACGTGTGCCAGTTCAACGCCTCACAGCCGTACTCAGAGCATCCGATCGGAATGTTCGGGTGGGTTTCGTGGAACTTATCGAACCACGGGCCGTTCATCGAGGTGTCGCCGCCGTACCAGCCGAAATAGTGATTATAGGAAACGACGTCGGGAATGAGCAGATACGGGTCGTCCATTTTGCACATCGAGACTGCCGCGATGGTCGTAAGACGCGTCTTGTCGATCTCGTGAACGAGGTCGTTCAGGATGCGGTGATTTTCGAGCAGGTCATCGTCGGAGCCGCCTATTGAAATCTCGTTCGAGAGTCCCCAGACGACGATCGAGGGGTGGTTATAGTTCTGACACACCAGCTCCTTCATCTGCGAGATCGTGTTTTCGCGTCCGAGGGGAAGGTGCTTCGAGATATAGGGAATCTCTGCCCAGATAACGAGTCCGCGCTCATCGCAGAGGTCGTAGAAATACTGGTCGTGCTGATAATGCGCAAGGCGGATCGTCGTTGCTCCGACCTCGCAGATGAGGTCGATATCCTCCTCGTGATGCTCGGGGAGAAGCGCGTTGCCCACGCCCCATCTGTCCTGATGGCGCGACACGCCGCGGAGAGGATATTCCTCGCCGTTCAGAATAAAGCCGTTATCGGGGTCTATCTTGAAGGTACGGCATCCGAAGCGGCTGCACACGTTATCAATAACCTCGCCGTTTTCGACTATCTCCGCCTCACAGCAGTAGAGGTAGGGGTCCTTGCGTCCGTTCCAGAGGCGGACGTTCCTCATCTCGAATACGACCTTGGTATCAGTCGACTCTATCTTATAAAGCTCGTTTTCTTCCTTATCGTAAACGGTGTAGACTATCGTCTGTCCGTCCTTCAGATTCTTAACGTAGGTCTCGACCTCGACGCTCGCGTCGGCGCCGTTTACCGTCGGAGTTATCGCTATTCCGGGGGCGCCGTAATAATCAAGGTCAAAGTGCGTTTCGTTTACGCAAATAAGGTTTACGTCACGGTAAAGACCGCCGTAGAAGGTGAAGTCTGCCATCTGCGGATAGACCGTTTCGGACGGCGAGTTGTCGACTATGACCGCGACGTCGGTCTTATCAGTCAGCTCGTCGGTTATATCAACTCGGAAGGTCGAATATCCACCGTCGTGATGCGCGAGCTTCTTGCCGCCGACGTAAAGGTCGGCAGAGGAATTCGCTCCGCGAAGCTCGATATAGTATCTGTCCGCGCTCGGAAGCTCCTCTTTAACGAGCGGCTTGACGTACAGGCAGGTACCGCGGAAATAGTCGTTACCGCCGTCCTGACCGTCGACGGCGTTCCAGGAATGAGGCAGATTCACCGCCTCGCCGCCGCGCGCGGTTACGTCTGCCGTGTTTTTTACGAATAGCCAATCTTTGTTAAGGGATAGTATCTTTCTCATTTTATTCTCCTTGCTCTGCCTTTCTTGCCGCGAGCTCTGTATTCATCTTATCGAGCGTCTTTTTGTCGAGATTATAGATAACGGCAAGACCGATGAACTGAAGCACTGCGCTGAACATATAAAGTCCCGCTACGAGCCAGCACATATTGTGAGAGGTAGCTGCCGACTGTCCGATCGTGCCGTACTTCGCCTGATATCCGAGCCAGCCCATAAGGAGAAGAACCATAGACGGACCGATTCCCTGCGCGAGCTTACGGAAGAAGGAATGGAGCGAGTAGACGGTGCCTTCCTCGCGGGTGCCGAATTTCCACTCGTTATAGTCGATAGCGTCGCCCATCATTGCCCACGATACGCAGGTGTAAACGCCCATGCCGACACCGTAAACCACAAGTCCTATAAGATATACGATAAGCGAGGTATTTACGTCACTGATCGTCGGGAAAATAAGCATTATGACGCCGCCGATAAGCGAAATGACCGTGCCGAATACAGACGCTTCCTTTTTGCCGTATTTCTTGACTATCTTCGTTATAAACGGCATAAACAGGAACATCGGAAGGAAGCCGATCATCTGAACGATACCCGACATAGACGCCATATTGAAGTAGGTTGCGAACATTATCGTCGTTGCGGTCGCTGCCGCGTTCATACCGAGGAACATACCCATCGCCGCAAGCGTTGCGCCGACTGCGGGGCGGTTTCTCATAAACTTTCCAAACGCCTTTGCGATGTTGAACTTTTCAACCTTTTCGTTCGTCTTGACGGTGTTTTCGTCAACACGGACGGTTATATTCTTTATCATAAAGAGGAACGCGAGGAAGCCGATTATGCCCATAATGAGCGCCGCCCAGAACACTCTGTCGCCGAGCAGAACCTCAAGCGGCTTGCCCGTGAGGGGGCTCAATACTTCATCGCCCAGCTCATATGGCTTTTTCGTTAAAGGATTGATAACGATGTTTTCGGGGCTGAATTTGTCCGCCGCGTCCTTGGGAATTTCGATCTTACTGAGGAAGTCGGTCGTGCCGTCGAATTTCACCTTACGCCAGATAAGGAAAGGCAGAATGGTGCTGGGCAGAAGATTGCCGATCATAGAGCCGATAGAACGCCATGTCGAAAGCTGTGCGCGTTCGCCGACGTCCTCGGTTACGAGCGAAAGCATCGAGCCGTAAGGTACGTTGGCAATCGTATAGAATGCGTCCCAGACGATGTATCCGAGGACGAACAGGATCGCTTTAAGAACCTTCGGAGCGCCCGGGAACGGAAGGAATACTGCCGCTCCGCCGACGAGCAGACCGCAAGCGCCTATGAATATATAGGTCTTGAATTTGCCCATCTTATATTTTCTTCTGTCGTTATCAATAAGCGATCCGATCATCGGGTCGTTTACTGCGTCCCAGATCTGAACGAGAAGCAGAAGAATGGAAAGAAGTCCTGTTTCAAGCATCATATAAACGAGCCAGAAGGTCTGGACTGTGTTTTTGAGCGAGAAGCTCATATTACAGCCGAGGTCTCCCGCCGCATATGCGAGCTTGTCGCGGATGCCGAATTTGCGATGCCCTTTTGCGTCAAGATTTTTTTCTTTTTTCATAAAGAAATCTCCATTTTGTATGTTTTGTAATTATAGTATGGCCAAAGGTTAATTATATAGTAACATACTCACAGTAAAATTGCAAGAATAAATTCATTTTTTGGTGATATTTTTGAATATTATTATGCACCGCACTATAATAGCTTTCCGCGAATGAAAAATGTACTCTTGACAAATCATTCGTCAGGTGTTATAATACATAGAGACGTTAGTTTTTTATTATTTATTCTCTATTATTTATTCTTTATTATTTATTTTTTAATACGCGGGTATGGCGGAACGAGCCGTGTAACGGCGAAGCAAGAACACGAAGTGTTCTTGTGCAGAAAACTTGTTTTCTGCCGCAGACTGCGCGCGGCTGCCAAGTATGGGAGCTTC
>CAZVVM010000047.1:8557-13424 GCA_964630635.1 uncultured Ruminococcus sp.
GTGGAAACCCGCAAATATAATAATACAACTAAATATGCGGGTATGGCGGAATTGGTAGCTTTGAGTCCGAGCGCCGCCGATGGCGGATGAAGCGAGGACGAAAAGGCGTAGCGGTCGAAATTTGGCGAAGCGTTTAGCGAGCAACAAATTTCGGGTACCGCAAGCGGTCACGCGGGCGCGGCTGCCAAGTATGGGAGCTTCGTGGAAACCCGCAAATATAATAATACAACTAAATATGCGGGTATGGCGGAATTGGCAGACGCGCTAGATTCAGGTTCTAGTGACTTCACGGTCATACAGGTTCGACCCCTGCTACCCGCACCAGAAGTAGAAATCCCTCGTTATATACGGGGGATTTTCTTTGGAATGTAGAAATATTCATATTCATGTGATATAATTTAATCGGATAACAAAATATGTAAAGCGGAGGTAATACTATGAAAAAGCTTTTATCAGTAATTTTGGCATCGGTATGTCTGCTTTCGCTATTTGGGTGTAGCCAAAACGACATATCGAAGTATCTGAAAAAGAAGGACGGCGAGCAGTACCTGATCTTGCCAATTTCTAAAGAAGAAGTGTATATTAGTGATTGGCGCGAAGAAAATAAGTATCTTAAGCGCATAGATGTCGGTATGCTGAAGACCGCCGAAAAGAAGATCGCTGCCGAGGTTTCGCAGTACAACGACGAAACTCCGAGCTACTTCATAGACATTTGGGAAGGATACCTTTGTCTTGGCGTTGAGCTGATCGTGGAGTTTGATACTCCTGACGAAAACGGAATGGATCATGAGCACGTCTTTTTCCGCGAAAGGATCACAAAAAATCCGGTTACGACAACGGAAGAATAAATATAAAAGGACGGATTTATCCGTCCTTTTGTTGTAACCGAAGCCCTTCGCCTCGCGCTCTGTCCGCTCCCACGCTCTTTCTATTTGCTGCGTTAAAAAATTATATCAACGTTGATTTTGTAGGGGGCGATGTCCTCGACACCCCGCTGCTACCGCGCTCACTCTGTTCGATATTTTACAAATCTCTGCCACTCCGTAGGGGCGAACTTTGTTCGCCCGAAAAATTGCATCACGCACAGACGGGCGACCAATAACGGGGTTCCCCGAAGCGAATGCAATGAGCTTTGGGGGTTCCCAAGGGTCGCCCCTACAAGAGAATTCCAAACGTTCTCGTAGGGGCGAGCATTGCTCGCCCGTATTGAAAGTAAAGCAACATTGTTTTTGCGTGGACCGTCGAGGCAGTGTTACTTGAAGCGAGCGAGTTTAATAATAAAAGCTCCCATTAAGGCGCTTTTTAAAATTCAATACTCATTATTTCGTCAAACTCATAAACGTACTTGTCCGACGCCGCCTTTATCTCCTCGACGAGTGACGCTGACGTTTCATCATAAATGCCAACGACCTTCATTCCCGCCTTTTTCGCGGTAGCACAGCAGGTGAGGTTGTCATCGACGAAAACGCAGTCAGAAACGCTTGCACCGAGCCGCTTCGCGGCTTCCTCGTATATTATCGTCTGCGCCTTCGTGTACCCGAAATCGTCGATCGACCATACCTTATCGAAAAGCTCGTAAATACCGTTGCGCTTAAGGCAGGGATCAATATATTTATGCGGCGACGCGGTCAGAACGTGAACCGTGTGACCTTTAGATATAAGGTGGCGAAGCGTCTTTTCAACGCCATTTTTGAGTAAAATACGGTTTACATATTGCTCCGAAAGCACGACCTGTATCTTGGCTAAATACTGTTCAAGCGTAAGATCAACGCCGAGCGAGATCGTATATTCCGACGCACGGACGTTGCCGAGCGGAGTGATCGTCTTAACGAAACCGTCGGGGCAGGGAATACCGTACTCCTTCAGCATAGAAATATGAAAGCCCGCCCAAGTCGGCATCGAATCAGCGAGCGTTCCGTCAAAATCAAATAAACAGTGCATAACAGTGAAGTGTCTCCAAAAAACAACCTAATATATCTATTATACACTAACCGCGCCGCCTCTGTCAATAGAATCGCCCGAAAAGTTACGCGGTGTTAATAAAATCATCTTTTCACAAATTTTTAGTGAAAATTTATAAAAAACCTATTGACAAATAGAAATAGTTGTGCTAAAATAAAGATGCTAAAGGAAATAGCAGAAATAGAATAGAAAGTGGTGATACCGTTGGCACAAGTTGAACAGCAGTATTCACCCGCAAATGCGTGATCGTTTCTTAACACCGTAAGTGCCGAGCACAAAAGAAAAAACAAGATAAACGGTAAGTTAAGAGATGAAAAAGCCGCAACCGCGGGTGAGAAAAATTGGCTTACCTAAAATCTGAAAGAAAAGAGAAAACCGAAAAAGAAAAGAGTTTCCGAGCCGTAAGAGAAGAAGTCGGAAAGCTTGATTACGCAAATGATTTAAAATTAATATAGATCATGCGGAATCGGAAACAAGATAAGTTAAGGAACACGAAATAAAGAAAAAACAAAAACTGAATATAAAAAGAAACAACCGAGCGGAAGCTCGGTTGTTTTTACGTGTGTTCCAAAGCGATGTAACATCGTTTTGTGCGGGTCGTCGAGGCGCCGACCCCTACCGAAGAACGTGGCGAAACATCAGGGCGTTGTCTTGCCTTCCCCTTGGGGAAGGTGGCGGCGAAGCCGCCGGATGAGGTGTTTTAAAAGCAAACTAACTTATTTCTCAAAAAAACACGCCCTCTTGTGAGAGCGTGTTTCGATTTAATTATTATCGGAGTCCTTATCGGTAACTACCCTCTGTGCCACGAACTGCTGCGGAGCGGGCGTTTCGTCACCGTCGTCCTCGTCGGGCGTGCTCCAATCGAGCTTGTCGGTCGTATCGGGAATACCGAAGCCGTCACGGCGTCCCATCTTGCGTGCGATATAGTCGCTGTTGTCGATAAGACGTCCGAAGCCGTAAAGGAAGAATCCCGATATCCAGCTCGTAATCGGTCCCAATACCATAGTTAGCGCACCGACAGCCGTCTGATCCTCGGTCAAGAGGTAAATTCCGTATCCGAAGGACGCGATCATCATTATTACTGCGATAACGATGGCAAGTGTCATAATTTTCTTTCCGATATTAGAGTACATATGGGCTATACCTCAAATCAATAACTGTTTCTGATCCTTTTGCGGACGGCAAAGAATATGCCGAAGGAAGCAAGCGCGATAACGATACCCGCACAGAGAACGTAAATGACGGGACTGATCTCGATATCCGACTTGAGTTCTTCCCACAGACGGTTGATAAGTGCAAGCTGATCTCCGGGGAGATTTTTGTAAGCAGTCGCCTTAACGTCGGCAGTGTCGTACATAAGCTCGTACGCGCCCTCCATTATGGATTCCATTTCCTCTTTGTACTCGGCGTTTTCACGAACGACGCGGTTGGGCGACGCGTAATAGGTGTATAGCGCGTTTGCGACGGCAGGTTCCTCCATGAGCATAAAGTTGATGTACGCCTCTGCAAGCTCCTTGTTTTTGCTTGTTTTCGGGATACACATAGCGTCAACGTAGAGGTTCGTGCCTTCCTCGGGATAGAAGAAGCCGAGGTCGCTGTTGTTTTCGTACATAGCGAGGAAGTCGCCTGCATAATAGGCGGCGATAGCGGCAGAGCCGCCTTCCATCTTGTTGAAGATCTCGTCCATAACGTAGCCCTGAACGATGCCCTTCTGCTTGCGCAATTCTTCAAGCGCAAGACGCCATTCACTCTCGACCGAACTGTTGACATCAAGACCAAGCTTGTACTGCGCAGTACCGAAGGCGTCACGCGAGTTGTTGAACTGCAAAATGTTGCCTTTGTACTTCGGGTTCCACATAAGCTCCCACGAGCCGAGGTCGGCTTCATCGACCATTGTCGTGTTGTAGATGATACCGATCAATCCGTAGAAATAGGGAACGGAATAAACGCTTCCCTCGTCGTAGTAGTCAAACTCGGCATTTTCTCCGTAAAACTCGGGAGCGATATTAACGATATTCGGAATATTCTCGTAGTTGAGTGGAGCGAGCATATCCTCTTTTATGAGCCGTTCGATCATATAGTCGGACGGAACTACGACGTCGTAGCTGACAGATCCCGACGAAAGCTTCGCGTACATATCCTCGTTAGAGGAGAAGGTCGAATAAACGACCTTTACGCGCTCGCCGTACTGCTTGTAGTACCAATCCTCAAACGCCTTGTTTGAGTCAAGAGTGCCCTCGCTTCCGTCGGAGATGTATTCACCCCAGTTGTAAACGTAAAGCTTCTTGACCTTCTTTTCGCTCTTTGCGCAGGAGAAGAGCACAGGCAGGAGCATAAGACAGATAAGGAAAAGCGAAAACAATCTTTTCATCTTGCCCCTCCTTTCGCCTTCTTGCTTCTGCGGTCTCCGACGGAGCCGGCGAAGTTGACGATAAGAAGAATTGCGAGAATTGCCGCCACGATGATGGCGCAGAGCGCGTACATACTGAACTTGACGTTGTGTACGGTCTGGTTGTAAACGTAAAGCGGGAGCGTCTGGAAGTTCGGCGAGGAAACGAAGTGGCTGATGACGAAATCGTCAAGAGACATCGTAAATCCGAGCATAAGACCCGAAACGATACCGGGGATAATTTCAGGAAGCTCGACCGAGAAAAACGCGCGGGCGGGAGTACAGCCGAGATCCATAGCCGCCTCGGAGAGCGACTTGTCGAGCGCGTTGAAGCGCGGAGTAACCGAAAGGAGAACGTAAGGCAGGTTAAATGTCGTGTGTGCGACGAGCATCGTGCCGAAGCCCATAAAGTTGTTCGCCTTAAAGAAGGTTGCAATCGCAACGAAAAGAAGCATCATCGAAACGCCCGTTACGATATCGGGGTTCATCATCGGAATGTTCGTTACCGACGTGATG
>CAZVVM010000048.1:0-13407 GCA_964630635.1 uncultured Ruminococcus sp.
GAAGCGGCGCCAAAGCGCAAGCGCGGCGGAATCTCGGGCGAAAACGCGCCACGTTATCTTGCCTTCCCCTTGGGGAAGGTGGTTGAGCGAAGCGAAACCGGATGAGGTGTCTGTGCGTGATGTAACATCGTTTCCATGTGGGAGGAGCAAGCCCCTCCCCTACCGCGTGGAACAGATGTTATGCGTGTTGGACAGAGTGAACGCGGGAGCAGGCGTCGGCGTCACACCATACAAACGACGCGGCGAAGCATTGGGAACCCCCGCTTGCCTTCCCAAAAAACAAAAAACAGACGGCGTTTGCCGCCTGTTTCAGATTAATTTTTAGCGAGCGTTTCGCAGTAGATACAACGGTACTCGGCTCTTTCGTGATCGGTAAGCGTGAAGATCTGCGGAAGCTCCTGCTCGGTCGTCGTGATGCAACGGGGATTGTGGCAGGTGACGACGTTTACGAGCTTTTCGGGGAGTGACATCTTCTTTTTCTCGACGTTCTTTCCGTCCTTGATAATATTGACGGTCGCGCCGGGGCAGATGTAACCAAGCGCCTCGGTATCGAGGGCGATGTCCTCTGCGATCTTTATAATGTCCTTTTTGCCCATCTTACGGCTCGGCGCGTTCTTGATTATTGCGATATGGCAATCAAGATGATCGAGCCCGAGAAGGCGGTAGACCTCCATACCCTTACCGGGGGTGAGGTGGTCGAGAACTATTCCGTTTTTGATAGAATCAATATTCATAATTACCTCACAGTCCGAGGAGCTTAAGAATAAGCGCCATTCTCATATATTTTCCGTTAAGCACCTGCTTGAAGTAGCAAGCGCGGGGATCGCGGTCAACTGCAACGCTTATCTCGTTTACACGGGGCAGCGGATGCATAACTATCATATCGGGCTTTGCGCTTTCGAGCTTTTCGGGAGTCAGAACGTAGCTGTCCTTAAGGCGGAGGTAATCTTCTTCATTAAAGAATCTCTCCTGCTGAACTCTCGTCATATAGAGAATGTCAAGCTCGGGCATAACGGACGTAAGGTCCGATGTCTCGAGGTAAGGAATTCCCTTTTTGTCAAGCTCACGCTTGACGTAATCGGGAACGGTCAGTTCATCGGGCGAGACCAGAACGAACTTCACTCCCTCGTATCTTTCCATAGCGGAGATGAGCGAATGAACGGTGCGTCCGAACTTAAGGTCGCCGCAGAAGCCGACGGTGAGATTATCAAATCTGCCCTTTTCGCGGCTGATGGTAAGCAGGTCTGCAAGCGTCTGGGTCGGGTGGTTGTGACCGCCGTCACCTGCGTTGATAACGGGAATCGTCGCGTTCATTGCCGCAACCATCGGCGCGCCCTCCTTGGGGTGACGCATCGCGATAATGTCGGCATAGCAGGAAATTACCTGCGCGGTGTCGGCAACGCTTTCGCCCTTGGATGCCGAAGAGGAGGCAGCCGACGCCATGCTGAGTACGTTTCCGCCAAGCTCGTACATTGCCGCCTCAAAGGATAGACGCGTGCGTGTCGACGGCTCGAAAAAGAGCGTTGCAAGCTTTTTGCCATCGCACTTGTGCGCGTACTTTTCGGGATTCGCGATTATGTCCTTCGCTACCGAGACAAGCTCGTCGATCTCAAAGACCGACAGCTCCTTAATGTCAATTACGCTTCTCATTATTTCGCTCCGTTCACGGCAAGATAGTTCTTGATGCGGGTTACGTTTTCTTCGTTGCTCGGATCCTCTTCAAGGTACTCGATGATGTCGTAAACGTCAACTATCGAGTATACGGGGAAGCCGAACTGCTCTTCGATCTCCTGCATTGCGCCCTTTTCGGTCTGTCCCTTTTCCTTGCGGTCGACCATAATGAAGGTGGCGGCAACCTTGGTTCCCTCGAGGTGGGAAAGGATCTCCATACTCTCGCGTATTGCGGTGCCTGCGGTGATAACGTCCTCGATTATGACGATCTCCTCGCCGGGGGTCGGAACGTAGCCGACGAAAACTCCGCCCTCGCCGTGATCCTTGACTTCCTTGCGGTTAAAGAAGAAGGGTACGTTCAGCTCTCTCTTCGAAAGCGCAACGGCGGCAGATACCGCAAGGGAGATTCCCTTGTAAGCGGGACCGTAGAGGACTGCCTGCTTTCTGCCGAGCTTCTCCTCGTAAGCTTTCGCGTAGAACTCGCCGAGTTTCGCAATATCGTCACCGGTCTTGATCATTCCGGCGTTGATGAAATAGGGGATCTTTCTTCCGCTCTTTGCGGTGAAATCACCGAACTTCAGAACTCCTGCACCCTGCAAAAATTCAATAAACTCTCTCTTGTAGCTTTCCATTTATCTGTCCTCCAAAATATTATGCGTTTTCCTTTTCGGAACCGATCGGGTTCACGATACTGTAACCGACGTTTATAAGGTGGTCGGCAACTCTTTCAAGACCTACGACCGTAGACGAGAAATACGGGCTGTGGTCAACCGAGCAGTTACCCTCGGCAAGACGCGCAAAGTGACGCGCCGTCAAGGTCTTCTTCATTTCGTCGACCTTTTCTTCAAGCGCGGCAAGCTCGGATAGACGCTCGCCGTTGAGATTTTCGAAGGCGTCCTTCGAAATTTCGAACATCTGAGAAACAACTCCGCACATTCCCTTGATCTCGTCAACGGCTGCCTCGGAGAATACAAGCTCCTTGTCAGCCATTTCAGCACCGATCTCGTAGAAGTTTTCTGCGTGGTCGCCGATACGCTCAAGGTCGTTGAGCACGTGGAAGTAAGAACCGATTATCGTTTCGTCGCTTCCCTCGACGGTCGAGGAAAGCTTGATGAGGAAGCGCGTGAGTGCGCCGTTCGTAAAGTCTATTATTGCCTCGTTTTCAAAGACCTTTTCACCGTTGACCTTGGAACGGGTCTCAAGAGCGCCAAAGGCGTAGCCGATATTCTCCTCGACAAGCCCGAGCATATAGTCCATTTCCTTCTTGACCTGACCGAGAGCGACGGACGGAACGGCAAGAAGTCGGTCGTCGACGTATTTGAGCGAACGCGTTTCCTCTGCGCTCTTCTTGTCGCGGATGACTGCCTCCGAAAGCTTAACGAGATGCTTGACGAAGGGAAGAAGAATGATCGTCGTCGTTACGTTGAATATTACGTGGAAAACCGAAACTCGCATCTGAAGCGACATCGGATCGTCCTTGGGGAAGAAGCTCGTGAGGAGCGAGACTGCCTGATCCTTGAATATCCATATCAGTGCCGCAAAAAGTGCCGTACCTATGGTGTTGAAGATGAAGTGTATAAAGGCAACTCGCTTTGCGTTCGCCTGTGCGCCCATAGAGGCAAGGAGCGCGGTAACGCAGGTACCGATGTTCGCGCCGAGCACGATGAAGAGTGCGAGGTCAAGGTCAAGAACTCCCGTGCCTACCATGGTGATAACGACACCCGTTGCGGCAGACGAACTTTGGATCAGCGCAGTAAAGATCACACCGACGAGTATCATCAGGAGCGGGAAATCTATCTTTGAGAATATGTCGGTGAACATATCCTTTACAAGCTGATTTCCGAATGCCTGCTCGGAGCTCATCACGTTAAGACCGACAAAGATAAGACCGAGACCGCTGAAAAGCGATCCGAACAGCTTTACTCTTTCGTTCTTGACGAAGCCCATCATAACGCCTGCGAAAGCAAGCAGGTACATTATCATATTGAAAATGTCGTTCTTCAGCGCAACAAGCACACCGGTGATCGTGGTACCAATGTTTGCGCCCATTATAATAGGCGTTGCCTGCATAAGCGTCATAACGCCCGCGTTTACAAGACCGATTACCATAACAGAGGTCGCGGACGACGACTGAATTATCGCGGTAACGCCCGCACCGACGCCAACGCCCGAAAAGCGGTTGTTACTTATCTTGCCGAGGAACTTCTTCATTCCGCTGCCCGCGCTCTTTTCGAGCGCTTCGCCCATAAAGTTCATACCGACGATAAATACGCCGACACCGGCGAGCAGCCAAATTAAACATCCTAACAGTTCCATAAATTTTTACTCCTTTTTACAACGTCCGTCTCATCTCGCTCTGCGCCGCAGAACGAGGAATTATTATAAATGACCGAATTGTCAATTATTTCTACTGATTGTGACAATTTTCGCACGGCAACGAAGTCCGTCTCGTCATCCTGAGCGTAGCGTCGCCAGACCCATTCGATTTCGCTACGCTCCACTCAGGGTGACGGCGACGCGCAGTCGAACCCGTAGGGCAACACGAAGTGTTGGGATCTCGGCTTCACTTCGACTACGCTCAGGATGACGGCGGGCGGTTGCCACCTTCCCCTGAGGGGAAGGCAAGACAACGTGGCGAAGCTCCCTTAAATCGTAAAATCAATCACAAAACTCTCTTACGCATCTCTCGTACGCCGCAACGGGATCGGGTGCGGCGGTGATGGGACGGCCGACAACGATGTAATCGGAGCCGATCTCCTTTGCCTGCGCAGGGGTCATAACTCTCTTCTGGTCTCCGACGTCGCCGTCTGCAAATCTTACGCCGGGGGTAACGGTGACGAAGCCCTTGCCGCAGGTATCGTGTACCTTGCCTGCTTCAAGCGGCGAGCAAACTACGCCGTCAAGTCCTGCTTCGGACGCATTTTTTGCATAGTGCATAACTACCTTGTCGATTGGCTCCTTGATGAGCAGATCGTTTTCCATACTCTCCTGATCGGTCGAGGTGAGCTGTGTTACGGCGATGAGGATCGGACGGGTGCCGTCGGGACGGGTAAGTCCCTCGATAGCGGCTTCCATCATACGCTTCGTTCCCGACGCGTGAAGGTTCGTCATATCGACGTCAAGGCGGGAAAGGACCGCCATCGCCTTTTTTACGGTGTTCGGAATGTCGTGAAGCTTGAGGTCGAGGAATATCTTGTGACCTCTTGCCTTTATCTCTTTTACGATGGACGGGCCCTCTGCATAATAAAGCTCCATTCCGATCTTAACGAAGGGCTTAACGCCCGTAAACTTGTCAAGAAATTCAAATGTTTTTGCCGCGCTGTCGAAGTCGCAGGCGATGATTACGTCTTTTCCCATTTTTGTGTCTCCTGTTTTTTATGAATTTTCGTTGTTTCGGACGAGCGCAGTTCGCCCCTACGGTGACGAGGCAAAGCTTTGCCGCGCCGTCTTGCCTTCTCCAGCGGGGGAAGGGAAGAGGTAAACCTCGGATGAGGTGTAGGCGGCAACGCCGCCGTTATTTGTAAAGTAACATCGTTTTGTGCGGTGCGTCGGGGACGTCGCACCCTACAATTCCATGGCGAGAATTTGCAAGATGGCAAATAGAGTGAGTGCGGGAGCGGCGGGAGGAGCAAGCCCCCGCCCTACGAAGGTATATTGAACGTTTCTCGGTAGGGGTCGGCGCCACGACGACCCGCAAAAAGGTAAAGTAACATTCTTTTAATACGGGAGGAGCAAGCCCCTCCCCTACCAGAGGTAGAGCGAACGTTGTCTTGCCTTCCCCTCAGGGGAAGGTGGCGGCGAAGCCGCCGGATGAGGTGTTCGGGTGTAAAGCAACTTTGTTTTTACGCGGGCTGTCGAGGCAGGGGTTCCCCGAAACGAGCGAACGCGAGTTTTGGGGGTTCTCGTGTACGCCAGCCCCTACCATCGACGTGGTAATAATTTTTTTAATCTATCTTCAATCCCTGAAGCGATTTGATTCCGTATTTTTCCATTACGGCAGGTAATTTTTCAATAATGTCTCGGCAGACGAAGGGATCAACGAGATTCGCCGCGCCAACTTCAACCGCCGTCGCACCTGCGAGCATCATCTCGATAACGTCCTCGGCGCTCGAAACGCCGCCCATTCCGACAACGGGAACGGATACCGCGTGAGACACCTGGTAGACCATACGAACTGCAACGGGGAATATTGCCGCGCCCGAGAATCCGCCCATCTTGTTTGCGATAACGGGCTTTTTCGTTTTGAGATCTATCCTCATTCCGAGCAGGGTGTTTATGAGACTTATTCCGTCAGCACCCTCGCTTTCACACGCCTTTGCGATGGAAACGATGTCGGTCACGTTCGGAGAAAGCTTGATTATAAGCGGCTTTTTCGTAACTGCACGAACTGCTTTAGTGACGGTCGCCGCCGCCTCGGGCGAGGTGCCGAACGCCATACCGCCGCCGTGTACGTTGGGGCAGGAAATGTTGACCTCGTACCAGCCGATCTGACTTTCTTCTTCAAGACGCTCGACGGTGTAAACGTAATCCTCAACGGAAAATCCGCTTACGTTCGCCATAACGGGCTTGTGGAATACCTTTTTCATTTTCGGAAGCTCCTCGGAGAGCACCTTTTCAACGCCGGGATTTTGTAGTCCCACCGCGTTTATCATACCGTTCGGACACTCCGCAATACGGGGAGTGGGGTTGCCGAAGCGGGGATCGCGCGTCGTTCCCTTAAAGGAGAACGATCCGAGAATATTTATATCGTAAAGCTCTGCAAACTCATAACCGAAGCCGAAGGTTCCGCTTGCGGGAATTATGGGATTGTCAAGCTCGATACCGCAAAGGTTTACATTTGTGTTTACCATATTATCTCCTCTCTTTCAAGCACGGGGCCGTCACGGCAGATGCGCTTGTTGCCGTACTTGGTCTTGCAGGAGCAACCCATGCAGGCACCGAATCCGCATCCCATTCTTTCTTCAAACGAGAACTGACCGCTCGTAACTGCCGTCGCCTCGATTGCCTTGAACATAGGCATCGGGCCGCAGGTGTAGAAATACGAGTAGGTGAGATTTTTCATCACGTCGGTGACGAAGCCCTTTACCCCGTAGCTTCCGTCGACGGTGGTAATGTAAACGGCCGCGCCGAGCGCCTTGAACTCGTTTTCGTAGAAGATCTCGTCCTTATTATTGAAGCCGAGAATGACCGTTACACTCTTGCCCTCGGAAATAAGCTTCTTCGCAAGCGCGTACATTGGAGGAACGCCTACGCCGCCGCCGATAAGCAGGGGCGCGTCTCCGCTCTTTTCGGTATTATAACCGTTGCCGAGCCCCGTGAGAATATCAAGCTCGGTTCCTATGGGCATAGAAGCCATTATCTCGGTTCCCTTACCGACGACCTTGTAGATTATGGTAAGCGTCTTATCGTCCCAGTCGCAGACCGAGATCGGACGGCGCAGAAAGAGCCCGTCGAGCTTAATGTTGACGAACTGACCCGTCGCCGTTATGTCGGAAGTGTCTCCGACGAGAACCATTTTGTAAACGGTGCTCGTGAGAGCCGCGTTTTCTTTTATCGTAAAAATTGACTGTTTCATCTTTTGTCCAGTTGTTTTGGGATTTGATTGTGATGCGGAGCTGTCTTTGGCTCCCCCCCGGGGGGAGCTCCGCGAAGCGGTGAGAGGGTTTCTAAATGGAACTTATTGCCCTCTCCGTCCGAGGTTTACCTCTTAGACACCTCTCCCAAAGGGCGAGGCAATTTAAGCATCTATCGTCGAGATCGTCAGTGTCGTCTCCTCAAGAACGTCGAGGAGAACGCGGACGGTGTCGAGCGCGGTGAAGATCGTCACGTTATTATCGGTCGCATAACGGCGGATCTCGTATCCGTCAGACGCCTGACCGACAGACGCGATGTCACGGGTATTGATAACGTAAGCGATGTGTCCCTGACGGAGCGATTCAGCGATCTCGTCGCTTCCCTCGCTGATCTTTTTCAGCACGTGAGTGCGGATGCCGTTCTGCTTCAGGAACTTCGCAGTTCCCTCGGTCGCTTCGATATTGAAGCCGAGGTTGTAGAAACGGCGGATGAGGGGAAGTGCCTCTTCCTTGTCCTTATCTGCGATCGTCGCAAATACGGTACCGTAGTTCTGCACCTTCATTCCCGACGCTTGAAGTGCCTTGTAAAGTGCGCGGTTGAGCTTGTCGTCGTAGCCGATCGCCTCACCCGTACTCTTCATTTCGGGCGAGAGGTAAGCGTCAAGACCGCTTATTTTATTGAAGGAGAATACGGGAACCTTAACGTACCATCTCTTTTTCTCGTCGGGATAGATGTCGAATATTCCGAGCTCCTTCAGCGACTTGCCGAGAATGACCTCGGTCGCAATATCTGCAAGCGAGTAGCCCGTCGCCTTCGAAAGGAAGGGAACGGTACGCGACGAGCGCGGGTTGACCTCTATGATATAGACGTTTTCGTTTTCGTCAACGATAAACTGAATGTTAAACAGACCCACGATGCCGATTCCGACGCCGAGCATCTTCGCATAGCGGAGAATCGTACCCTTGACTCTGTCGGAGATCGAGAAGGTCGGATAAACGCTTATCGAGTCACCGCTGTGGATACCCGTGCGCTCAACAAGCTCCATAATTCCGGGAACGAATACGTTTCGTCCGTCGCAGATCGCGTCGACCTCGACCTCTTTACCCTGAATGTACTTGTCAACGAGAACGGGCTTGTCCTCGTCGATCTCAACTGCGGTCTTTAAGTAGTGGCGGAGCTGTTCCTCGCCCGCAACTATCTGCATTGCGCGTCCGCCGAGAACGAAGGAAGGACGAACGAGTACGGGATAACCTATCTCGGCTGCCGCCTTGATGCCGTCCTCTATCTTGGTTACCGCCTGACCCTTTGCACGCGGAATGTCAAGCTCGTTAAGCAGATTTTCAAAAGCATTTCTGTCCTCTGCGCGGTCGATAGCGGCGCAGTCGGTGCCGATTATCTTAACGCCGCGGTCGGTCAGCGGCTGTGCGAGGTTGATAGCGGTCTGACCGCCGAGGGAAGCGATAACGCCCTCGGGCTGCTCGAAGTCGATGATCGCCATAACGTCCTCGGGCGTAAGCGGCTCAAAGTAGAGCTTGTCCGCCGTCGTGTAGTCGGTCGATACCGTTTCGGGGTTGTTGTTTACTATAATTGCCTCGTAGCCGGAGTTCTTTATCGTCTGTACCGCGTGAACCGTCGAATAGTCGAACTCAACGCCCTGTCCGATACGGATAGGTCCTGCGCCGAGAACGACGATCTTCTTTTTGCCCGTCAGGCGCGATTCGTTCGTTCCGGTGTACGTAGAGTAGAGATATGCAATATATTTTCCCGTGTGGAGGGTGTCGACCATCTTGAATACGGGAATGATTCCGCCTGCTTTACGGAGATTGTAGACGGAAAGCTCGTCGATATCCCAGAGCTTTGCTATCATCTTGTCAGAGAAGCCGAGCTCCTTTGCCTGACGGAGAGTGTCTTTATCTCCACGCTTGACGCGGAGGGTGCTTTCCATCTTGACGATCTTCTCAAGGCACTCAAGGAACAGCTCGGTGATCGCGGTCACCTCATGGAGCTGCTCGACGGTCGCGCCGAGACGGAGAAGCTGAGCGATAGCGTAAACGCCGTCTGCGTGGAACTTCTTTACGTATTCGAAAAGCTCTTCCTTGGTGTAGGAATCGAACTTTGCAAGGTAAGCGTGGCAAACGCCTGTCTCGAGCGAACGGATAGACTTGAGGAAGCATTCCTCAAGTGTCGAGCCGATTCCCATGACCTCGCCCGTCGCCTTCATCTGCGTTCCGAGAATGTCGGATGCGGAGGTGAACTTATCGAACGGGAAGCGCGGGAACTTCGCAACGATATAATCGAGCTTCGGCTCCTTGTCGCCCGTTCCGCCTGCAACGGGGATCTCGTCGAGGGTCATACCGACTGCGATCTTCGCAGTAACTCTTGCAATAGGATAGCCCGACGCCTTCGACGCGAGTGCGCTGGAGCGCGAAACGCGGGGGTTGACCTCGATGAGGTAATATTCGGACGATTCGGGGTTGAGCGCGAACTGTACGTTACAGCCGCCCTCTATCTTAAGCTCGCGGATGATCTTGATTGCAGAATCGTTGAGCATCTTAAGGTCGTGATCGTTAAGGGAAAGGATAGGAGCGACGACGATGGAGTCACCCGTGTGAACTCCGACGGGGTCCATATTTTCCATTCCGCAAATGGTGATCGCGCGGTCGGAGGAGTCGCGCATTACCTCAAATTCAATTTCCTTATAGCCCTTTACGCTCTTTTCGATAAGAACCTGATGAACGGGGGAAAGCTTGAATGCGTTGAGACCGACGGTCACAAGCTCCTCTTCGTTGTACGCAAAGCCGCCGCCCGTACCGCCGAGGGTGAACGCGGGACGGAGAACAACGGGATAACCGATGCGCTTCGCCGCTTCCTTTGCTTCCTCGATGGAGTAGGTTATCTCGGAGGGAATAACGGGCTCGCCTATCGACTGGCAAAGCTCCTTGAAGAGCTCTCTGTCCTCTGCACGCTCGATGGATTCCGAGCTTGTACCGAGAAGCTCAACGCCGCATTCCTTAAGAACGCCCTTCTTTTCGAGCTGCATTGCGAGGTTAAGTCCCGTCTGTCCGCCGATCCCGGGGACGATAGCGTCGGGACGCTCGTAACGGAGGATCTTCGCGATGTATTCAAGGGTAAGGGGCTCCATGTATACCTTGTCGGCGATCGACGTGTCGGTCATTATCGTCGCGGGGTTAGAGTTACAGAGGACGACCTCGTAGCCCTCTTCCTTGAGCGCAAGACACGCCTGCGTGCCCGCATAGTCAAATTCAGCCGCCTGACCTATGATGATAGGACCCGAGCCGATGATAAGAATTTTCTTTAAATCTTTTCTCTTTGCCATTTTATGCCTCCGAAATTTACACTATCAAATATGTGTAGTCAATTATCTTCATTTTTCTTCGTTGCAATCGTGTGATTAGCATAAGTGTCCCATGTTGGTTCATAATCCTCTGTTGCTTGATTACCCCACATATCCCAACCTGCTCTGTCTCCCCTTGCGAATAATTCTAAAAATGGAGCAGATGAGCAACTTTCAATCAACGGGATAAATTCATCTGGTTTTCTGGAATGTTCACGTTTCATAGCACGAATCAAATTAACCTGTGAACGACCGGCATCCAGTGTTCGATTTTTATCTCCTTTAATTCCAAACAGCAGGATTTCGGTCACGTTACGAAAATAAAATCCTACTCCTCGACCATCAGGCGCACCGTCTTTTCTGACTTTTTCCCAAATAATGTTTGTTTTGTATTCAAATCCCCACGCTTTCATTACCTCTAATCCTTCAGGCAATAATGCGTTAGGAACCCACAAATACAAATGACACTTTTCATCCGCTACATTACCAACAGGGAGTTGCTTAATAGCGTCCAAAGTCATAGTAGTATACCGCGTCAGTCGCTTATGTTCTGGTGCTACTTTGCCCGTTCTGTTTTGAAACTGCCATGGGGGATCAGCGTAAATTGTTCTGTATTTTTTTCCGAATGTATAATTCTGAAAATCTTCAATGGTTAATTCCAAATCCGTTTTTAACATCTTAACTTTCCTCAATGCAATTCTTCTTGATGCCTATTGCCAAAATAGGACACCCGCCGTTTCGACGTGATTTCAATCTGTATTCCAATTTTCCAAGCCAAGTAGTGCTTGCACCATATTTAGAAATCAGCGATTTACCATTATCATCGGTGATTGTCTTAAAAATATCGTTCAATTCTTTTGAACGTGTAACGATTATTCCGACTTCAATCAATCCACAATCAAAATATGTTCTCATGGCCAGCAAATCTCTATCAAATGTTTGATCTTTGCTATTCCATTCCAAATCAAATGCCACTTTATCTTTTATAAAATCAATGTTATGACCGTCAATATATCCTTCTATTGTTTTTTCGTCAAAAGGCTTGTCCGAAAAACGTCCTCTTTGATTTGCCTTCCTGGGATAAATTTTAACTAATAAGTCACCTGTAATTCTAATTTCTCTCCAGCCCAAAGGATATAACACTTCGTCAAATTTTTTTGGAATTGCTGTTTCATTTCCTCCGGCTGCTTTCAAATCGTCAATCGAAATGGACAGCTGTTCTAAACAATCTTGTATTTCTGACCATTCCTGCGGAAATGCTTCGTTTAAAATTTCCAAAGCGTGTCCATAATTTTGAAATTCGAATTTTTCTTGAAGTGATTCTCTCACATATTCATTTATGCTTTTCATATCTCTTTACCACAATTTACTCTTTATATACAATCTTCCCGTCATACACCGTCATAAGACACTTGCCGTAAACGGTCATATCCTCAAAGGGCGTTGCCCTTCCTTTTGTCTTGAATTCGTCGGGGTTTACTTTATAACACGCGTCGAGATCGAATACCGTAAATCCGACGTCGGTGTCGACGTCAAATCGGCTTCTCGGCGCTTCGCTCATAAGATATATGAGCTTTTCAAGGGTGATAACTCCCGTTTTTACAAGCTTCGTGTAGAGAACGGGGAACGCCGTTTCGAGTCCGACGACTCCCATCGCGCTCTTTTCAAGCCCGCGTCCCTTTTCCTCGTCGGAATGAGGCGCGTGGTCGGTTGCGATCATATCAATCGTTCCGTCGACAAGCCCCTCAATAAGTGCGTCTCTGTCCGATGCCGAACGAAGCGGCGGGTTCATTTTGAAGCGTCCGTGCTCTTGCAGATCATCATCACAAAGCGTCAGGTAGTGAGGCCCCGTTTCACAGGTTATATTCACGCCCTCGGCTTTTGCTTTTCGAATTATCTCAACGCTTTCCTTCGTCGAGATGTGGCAGACGTGGTAAGCACAGCCCGTCTTTTTAACAAGCTCAATATCGCGCGCGATCGGTCCCCACTCGCTTTCGGAGCAGATGCCTCGGTGACCGTGTGCCTTCGCATATTCGCCGTCGTGTATGTAACCGCCGCGGAGGAGCGAATTGTCCTCGCAGTGCGCGGAAATTATTTTGTTAAGTGACGCCGCCTTTTCCATCGCCGCGATCATCATCTCGCTATCCTGAACTCCCCTGCCGTCGTCGGAAAATCCGCAGACGTCAGGCGCCATTCCGTCCATATCGGAGAGGATCTCACCCTTTTCGCCGACCGTGATGGTTCCGAACGGAAGCACCGCGACCGACGCGTCGCGCTTGATGATGTCAAGCTGCTCCTTCAGATGCTCTGCGCTGTCGGGAGTGGGGTTAAGGTTCGGCATCGTGCACAGCGCGGTATAACCGCCTGCAGCACCGGCAGCGGTTCCGCTTGCGACCGTCTCTTTATAAGAAAAGCCCGGCTCGCGCAGATGAACGTGAACATCAGCAAAGCCGGGAAAAATATATTTACCTGAAACGTCAATAACGGAGTCGGAAAAAGGGGAATCGGAAAAGGAAACGGTAACGTCCTTCATTTCGAAGTGACCGTTTGTGTATACGTATCCGCCTTTAAGTACCATTTCCATTTTTGATCCTCCGCACAAAAGCACACCTTTGACGTCTTTAAAATGCATTTGGTATATTGTATCATATTTATTATATATTGTCAATTACTTTCGCGCCCTCGCGGGTAAAAAAATAATGAGAAATTTTTCTTCCGTTTTTGTGCAAAAAAGCATAATGTCATTGACAAAACCGAATTGGTGTGTTAAAATAACCTTCACGCGGGTGTGGCGAAATTGGCATACG
>CAZVVM010000049.1:0-13196 GCA_964630635.1 uncultured Ruminococcus sp.
TTTTGGTGAGGTAACACCAGAAGCTGTCGTCGGGGATCGAGATGTCAACACAGTCGCCGTTTCCGCGGTAATCGTACTCTATGTGCATACTCTCAAGCGCAATTCCGGGCTTTTCGATAGTCGTCGGCTCGCCGTAGCAGGTGCAGGTGAGCGTCGTTCCTTCGGGGGTCTGAACAAGCTTTCCCTCGCCCTGCTTGCGGAATCCGAGAGAATTGGGAAGCGTCTCGACGCGGACGGTGTCCTCAAAATAATATGTGCCGTTTCTTATCCGCTCACGGACGATATCGCGCTCCCATCTTGACCATTCGGGAATATCTTTAAACTCCGTTCTTCCGTCGTCACCCTCAAGCTGACCGTATTCGTTCATATACCAGTTCTTGCCGCAGGCGGTGCAGGAAAGGGTAGCTCCGCTTGCCTCCATTTTGCCCTCGGTTCCGCATTTCGGACACTTGTAGAGAAGTCGGTTGAGTCCCTTTGCTCTTTCGGGATGGTCGATCTTTATCTTGTTTTCAAGCTGCCAAGCGAAGTCGTCGTATTGGTACGCTTCCTTTATCTTTTCAAAAAGCTCCTTTGAGGAATACTTTTTGAGATCCTCAACGGTGAAGAGGGGGTACATCTCAGCTTCAACGTAGGTCTTCTTGTTAATCTTGTTCCACTGCGGACAGGTAACGAAGTTGCCGTGAATTTTCAGCATCACGACCGGCACCTTGAGTATCTTAACGAGCTGACCGAGCGATTCGGGCAGGAACGAGGTTCTTCCGTCAAGGGAATATCTCGCCTCTGCAAAAAGCGCGAATACCGTCTTCAATTCGTGCAGACAGTATTTCATATTCTTTACGAGATGGACGTCGGAGACGTACTTTCTCTTGCCGAGAACACCCATATTTCTCATCAGAATCTCGGTGTAATCGCGGAAGCCCTCGAGGGTCATTACGTTATTTGCCTCGTAGGGATGCGTCGCCATCATCATAATATTGAGGTCGACCATTGACGCGTGATTTATGAGAAGAAGATAGGGCTTGCCCTCGTATTCTTCCATTCCACGCTTGATTATTTTCGCATTTCGCTTTTTAAGGTCGGGCTTGCAGAGAATGTTCTTTGCAAGAAAATTGAGGGTAGAGCTGGGCTTTTTCGGTTTTCTTGCGAAATCAAATCGCTTTATTTCTTTTGCCACGGCGTTTCTCACTTTCTGTATATAGAAATAATAAAGTCAAGCTCGGTGTCGAGCTTATCTGCGTGCGTCAGCTTTTCGGCGTCGGAGACCGACGTTTTCCAATAATATGGCGTCATCAAAAAGAGCGAGGAAATATGCTCTTTACTTACGGTAACATTGTATTTGATACGCTTATCGAGCAGCTTTTCAAATCCGTCAAAAACGGTATCGGTCTCCTCGTTGTCGTAAGGCGTGTCGTAAACGAGCTTTTTAAGTCCGCTCAAGTGGTCTTTTCCGGGGTGGCAGACTATCATTATTCCGCCGTCCTTCAGGATTCGGTGTGCTTCCTTGTCGGGTACGGGCGCAAATACCGAAATCAGCGCGTCGTAGCTGCCATCGTGAAGCGGCATATCAAAGATACCGCAGACCGCGTAATTTATCGGGTCCGACTTACCTTTTTCGGCTTTTGAAGCGTACTTTACAGAGGTTTTCGCAAGATCAAATCCGACGATCTCGGCATTTGGATTTTCACCCTTTATAACTCTTGAATAGTAGCCCTCGCCGCATCCCGCATCGCATATTTTAACGGCGGAAAATTCCTTTATGACCGCCGAAATTTCTCTTGCAAACGGCTCGTAATAGCCCTCATTCAGAAAATCGTGTCTTGCACGGCACATCTCGGGGCTGTCGCCGCCGCTTATCTTGCCCAAAACGAGATTGACGTATCCCTCGGAGGCAAGGTCGAAGCAGTGTCCGTTTTTGCATTTGAGGGAATTGCCGACGCGTTCAAGCTGCTCACGGCACTTCGGACAGAGAAAGGCGCTCACTTTTTGCCCTCGCCGTGCTTCTTTGCGTAACGGCGGAGTATCGGCTTTTCAAGCGCTCTTTTTGAGCGGAAGAAAAGGGATGTCTTATCCTTTATCGGCTTAACGAGGATCGCAAAAAGTCCGAGACGCTTTGCGCTCCAGACGTCGGTGAATACCTGATCTCCGATAACTGCGGTGTTCGTCGTATCCGTTCCGAGATGCCTCATTGCCGCGCGGTAGCATTTACCCGACGGCTTACGGCTGTCCCAGGTTGCGAAGAATTTAAGCTCCGAATTGAAAAGCTCAACTCTGTCCTTGTGGTTGTTAGATATGAACGCCGCAGAAATTCCTGCGTTTTTAAGCGCTTCAAGCCAGTTAAGCACGCTTTCGGTCGGCATCGGATCGTCGTATGTTACGAGGGTATTATCAATGTCGAGAAGCACTGCCTTTATCCCGCGCTTCTTGAGCATTTCGGGGGTGATCTCATATATATCGTTAAGATATAAGTCGGGCATAAAATATCTGTCTGTAAGCAAAGTAGTACTCTCCATATAATTAATAAGAAAATTATACCATAAAAAGCGTGAGTTTTCAATACTAAAGGAAGGAAATATTTACAAATACCCCTTGCATTGAGGAGAAAATACGGGTATAATTAAGAGGAAATGTAAACGAAGGGAAATATCTAAATGGGATACCCCAGTCTTTTGTATTATACGAAGCCGAATAAAAAAGCGATAGATATATCGGTTTTTGAGGATCTTCAGCTTTTGAATTTTATACCGAAAAGAGTCGCAAAAAGCGCTTGTGTCCCCTGCGAAAAGGAGAATATTCTCGTAAGGCAGGAGCTTTTTCAGCGTCTGAACGATAAAAAGGTGAGGGAAAAATTCGCGGATCTGTATAGTATCGCCTGCGACCTTCATACCCTTAATTCGGCATTTAACGACGCGCCGACCGACGAGGGTAAGTGCATCATATTCCTCTTTCTCTCGCAAGCAGTAAGAAGCTTTACCGAGGGGGCTTCGGAATGTGACCTTTGTGATCCGCTGTCAAACAGATTTGCTCTTGAGATGCAAAAGGAAAAGACGGACGAAAAGTATGTAAAAATGTCGGAAGAGCTTTCGCTTCTCGTCCCCGAGGCGGAAAAGGCGCTGACTAACTCTTTGAAAATATCGGGGAATAAGGTGAGAATGACCGAGGGCGGAGCTGATACCTTCCTTAACGGCATTTTGTCTTGCGCAAAGACCCTTGGCACAGATATTCCGAAGGTAAAAAATCCCGAAAGCCGTGAGCTTTCTCCCGATATTATAAACGGTGCGGCGTCGCTCCGTCCGGAGCTTATGAAGAAGCTTAAAGATTTCAAGAGTGAGTTTCTTTCATACTACCGTTCGAATATAGTTTATTACCGCAAAGAGATCGAGTTTTATCTGACGATGCTCGATTTTACCGATAGAATCAAAGAAGCGGGAATACCGCTTACCTATCCGACAGTCGGAGAGGGAAGAATAATCAGTATTACGGAAGCTTACGACGTTTCGCTTCTTGCAAAAAACGAAACGAATATCGTACCTAACGATATAAGCTTTACGACCGAGGAGCCGTTTTACTTCCTTACGGGCGCAAACGGCGGCGGTAAAACGACCTATCTGCGTACAGTAGGAATTGCCGTCCTTATGTTCCTTCTCGGTTGTCCCGTTCCGTGCCGGAGCGCGACAATCTCCGATATAAGCTCGGTATTTGCGCATTTTCCGCGCGACGAGCGTTTTGACGGAAGCGGACGCTTCGTTGAGGAAAACAACCGCGTAAACGCGATACTTGAAAATATGGACGAAAATTCTCTCGTTCTTCTTAACGAAACCTATTCGACGACGAACGAGGAAAACGCAGTCAAGATGACCGAAAAGTTAGCAAATGAGCTTTGGAGCAAACGCATTTTCGGCTTGTATATCACGCATCAGCACGGTCTATCTGAGAGCGAAATACCGTATCTCAACGTCCTAATTGATCTGAACGACGAAAACCGCCGCACCTATAAGATCGCAAGACAAAAGAGCGTTGGCGGTTCTTATGCGAAGGACATTCTGATAAGATGCGGACTGACCTTCGAGGCGCTTGAAAACCGCTTCGGCAAGCTTGACGACGGGGAGGACGGAAAATGAAATTCAGTCTTTTGAATAAAATCCCCGATAATTACGCCGAATGTCAGGTCATATACGACCTTTCGGTCGACCGCGCGGTAAAAGAGATAGTAAGCGACAAAAGACGCGCCGAATATTTTCTTTCGGTGCTTGAAAAGCCGCTTACAAAAAAGGAAAACATCCTTTTTCGACAGGAAATTTATTCCGACCTAAAGAATATAGACGGACTTCTGTCTGCTCTAAAAACGCTCTTTTTGCGTTACGACAAAATTAAGAGCGATTGGCAAGAGATGAAGCTTGGCGCAGTAAACAGTAAGGGCTCGGAGATAAATTCCGAGGCACTGCTTGAACACACCTTCGCCTCCCTTAAGGTCACGGCAATATTCCCGTCGACCATCGCGTCGTTCTTCGGAACGATAGGCGAAACTCTCGGAAAATATCCGATAAAGAGCGAGGGACTTATCGCTATACGCGACTGGTGTATCGGTATGACCGAAAACGAGGCACTCGGTGAGCTTGTCAAGATATCACAGCGATTCAGATATAAGACTCCCGATGCTTTTGATTTTACAGTCGTATTTACACTCGACCGCGCTTTGCGTTTACTCACCTGTGACCTTTCGGATATAACCGACAAAAAGACGGAAACGAATGCTTTTTCAAAGCTTTTCGGAAAGAAGAATAACGGCGAAGGAGCCGAGATAAAGGCAGTCGTGTCGGGAGCGGGAGAGGATCCCTTGACCGATGCGCAGTATATTCTGAACGAGGCGCTTCTGCGTATTGATTCTGCGCTCACCAAGGTGACAAACGATATTTACGACGCATTCTTCGGGCTCTCCAATGAGCTTATGTTCTATGAAGCGGCGCTTCTTTACGCCGAAAAGGCAGATGAAGCAGGCATTCCGCTGACACTTCCGACAGTTCTTGACGAGGAAAACGACTGCTTCTCGCTTAAAGGGCTTCGTGAGCTTGTTCTTCTCTCAAACGGACTCGGTGGCAAAACCGTCCCGAACGACCTCTCTCTTGAGGGTGAGACGGCGGGACTTCTTGTCAAGGGTCTTACCGATAGCGGAAAGACGGTATATCTTCGTGCCATCGGAGCGGCACAGCTCTTTTCGCAGGCGGGCTTGCCCGTGCTTGCTGAAAGTGCGACTATGAGTATCCGCCGCGGCTTTTTCTCGCATTTTTCCTCGGCAGAGGAAGAGTTCTTAAAGGGCGACGCAAGAGGACGCTTCGACCAGGAGGCAAGGGAGATCGCGGCAATTCTTGACCGCCTGACTCCGTATTCGCTTCTTCTCTTGAACGAAACGTTCCAGACGACCTCGTACAAAGAGGGAACGAAGAGTATATACGATATTCTCCGCTTTATGCCGAAGCTTAAGACGAAATACGTTTTCGTCACGCACCTGACGGCACTTTTCGGCTATATGGAAAGCGAAAAGGTAATTCTTGCACACACGTCCGACGATGAAAAGAGCAAGTACAAAATAATAATAGAACAATAAGGGAGATTTACTATGATCAGAGTAACAGTATGGAACGAGTACGTTCACGAAAAGAAGGAACCCGCAATAGCCGAGGTCTATCCGAACGGTATCCATGCGGCTATCGCTGATTTTCTCGGTAAGGAAGAGGATATCACCGTTCGTACCGCAACGTTAGACGACGAGAATTCCGGTATAACGAAGGAAGTCCTTGATAATACCGACGTTCTTATCTGGTGGGGACACATAGCACATCACAAGGTTCCCGACGAGATAGCGTATATGGTCCGCGACGCAGTGCTTGAAGGTATGGGATTTATCTGTCTTCATTCCGCACATCACGCAAAGCCCTTCCGTTATCTGCTCGGCACGTCCTGCAATTTGACTTGGCGTGAGTCCGACGACGAGGAAACTCTTTGGGTCATCGAACCGTCGCACCCGATAACGAGAGGCATAGATAGATATTTCAAGCTTCCTGCCGAGGAGACCTACGGCGAGCCGTTCGTTATTCCGACACCCGATAAGCTTCTTCTTATTGGTAACTATTCGGGCGGCGAGGTGTTCCGCTCTGGCTGTCTCTACGAGCGCGGAAACGGCAAAATATTCTACTTCCAGCCGGGACACGAGTCCTATCCGACCTTCTACGTCCCCGAAGTTCAGACGATAATCAAAAACGCAGTCAGATTTGTTACTCCCGCTTACCGTGAGGTAACCGCTTGCCCGCACGTCAGAAAAATTACCGACGACGAGCCATACGTAATTTGAATATAACAAAACTCCGCCCGAGAGGGCGGAGTTTTTGTAACGTTGTTTCAACACTACATTGTAACGACAAAAAATTTACGCTTGCAATTCCGCGAGATCCGAACGGCTCCGCCGTTCGCCCTTCGGGTTTCGACTTCGTCCGCCCGTTGTCATTCTGAGCGCAGGACGTAGTCCGAAGTCGAAATTTTGCGTTAGCAAAATCGCCGTAGGCGGAATCTCGGGCGGACTTCGCTCAAGATGACGCGCGGATGCAGTATTATCAATTTTTAGATGTTACAATGTACTATCAAGGTATTGGGAACGTTATCTTGCCTTCCCCTTGGGGAATGGTGCCAAGAGGTAACCCTCGGACGGATGAGGTGTTGGCTCCCCGTTCACTCTGTCAAAAAATGCTTAAACACTTTTGCTGCGTTGTCGGTAGGGGAGGGGCTTGCTCCTCCCGCCGTTTAAACGTGGTATAATATATCGTATAAATAGAAAAGCGCGGGGAGAGTCCCCGCGCTTATCGTCGCTATCAGATATTCGATTTCTCAAGATTATGCTCACGGCAAAGCATTTGACCGTTATCAAGCGTCGTATGACCGCCCTTGCTCCATGGTATCTTGTGGTCTGCGTGCATTTCCTCAATCTCCCATTTTTTATTTTTTCCAGCCGCCTTGCACATAGGACAAATACCGCCTTGACGCTCGTACATTGTTCGTCTTTCATTTTCGGTAAACTGCCTTATGGAAAGCGCTTTTTCCTTGAGCTTTCCGCTCAAAAGATATTCAAATACGCCCTTTTGCTTCGTCACGTCATCGTCCTGCAAAAGACGCTTTATCTCTGCTTCAAGCTGATTCGGGTCATATACGTTTTTGCCGTATTCGTTATACAAAAGCCCCCAATCAAGCCCTTTCATCAGCTTTGCGCGGTAGGTCGGGAAGGTAAGCTCGACCCAATCAAGCACGGATTTGTAATATGCCTTCAAGGGTGTTGCGTGAGTATCGTGCTGATGCTCTGCCATATATTGCTCGATGGATTTGTTCTCGGCAGAGGACACCCACGAAAGGACGGTTTCGAGATAGTCCTGACGGATAGGCGTGCCGCTCATATATTTTTCGCCTATCTTATATGCAATACACTGATTTTTGCTGAAATACTTTTTCGCGTCGGAAAGCCATTCGCCCGTATAAATCGCGTTGTGAAGCTCCTGATCGGTGAGCTTTTCGCCTGCGATATTGATGATCTTGAACCAGTCGAGCTTTTCGGTATCGGTTCCCTTGCAAACGTATATCATCAGCTTGTAATCGAGCACTCTTTCGGTGATCTCGGGCGAGGTGTGCGCGTAATAGGGCGTTGAGGGCGATGCAGGATTTGCAAATACCGAAAAGCCGCCGTCAAGCCATTCGCATATCGAGAGCGTTCTTTGCTGACCGTCAAGCATTTCGTAGCTTCCGTCCTCGTTCTCAGACCAGTACATTACGTTAAGCGGGAAATTGTTAAGTATAGAGTTCATAACGGCAATTTTTTTCTTCTCGTCGTAAACGAACTCGCGCTGATATGCAGGACGAACGTTCAGCTTGCCGCCGAAGGCAACAACTTGTCCGCTTTCTTCGTCGTTATTATAGCCGTTATAAACGTCTCTTACGGAAATTTCGTGAAGTTTAATTTCCATTCTGCTTTCTCCTTATGACTATTCGAGAAAATGTCGGCTTTCCGTTTATGTTACAAGCGTGAGAGTGTATAGAACGTATATACTCATTTTTGTTTTGTGCATCTAAAACAGAATACCTATTCAGTGCATCTAATATTTCAAATTGCTCAGGATTGTATTTATCTAAAAAAGTGATAGGAACCGCCATAAGACCATCGTAATCCTCGGGTATGTCCGCAGTCGCAGAAACATTGATAGCATCATAGTGATCGTACTTTGGATATTCTTCGGGCTTATAAGTTTTCCATAACTCAAGTTCTTTGTGTCTTTCAATGTAGTCCATATTGGTAAACCAACGAACGCCCTTGACGCGGATATATTTTTGACCCTGTTCGTCAATGCGGTATCCTGCCGCTTCAAGCGGATAATCGTCGGGAACGCGGAACTCTCGGTCGCCGCTGTGAATGGAATAGCCAAGCCACATTTTGTTGTCTTTTATTAACGGGAAAATTTCTTTGTACTTTACGGCGTTTACGTTTCCAATAATTAAAAAACTTTTATCGTGTTCAACAAGTTGTGCAACGAACTCACGAAACAGTGAAAAAGGCGGATTCGTTACGACAATATCTGCTTCCTTCAATATCTCGATACATTCGGGCGAGCGGAAGTCGCCGTTGCCTTGCAAAAGTGTGAGATAATTTTTCCTGTTGCGGAGCAGGTATTCAACGTCCATCAAGGTAACCGCGCCGTCGCCGTCAACGTCGGTAACCTCGGTTATCTCGATTTTATAAGGAAATTTTTTCGGGGTATCTTCTTCGCTCGGCATAATGTCGAAAAAGGAAAGCTGCTCGAATTGCTGACCCATAACGGGTGATCCCATATAACAGGTAGCAATCAGCTTTTTAAGCCCCAAAAAATTGAAGTTCATTGCAAAGTATTTGAAGAAGTTGCTTTCGTAAGGATCGTCGCAGTTGCAAAAAACGACCTTATCCTTGAAATGTTTTCTGTAATGCTTAAGCTCCGCCTCAATGTCGGAAAGCTGAGTATAAAACTCGTCCTTCTTGGCTTTGTTTGCTTTGTTCAGATTACTGTTGTTTGCCATAAATACCTCGCGTAAATCGCTTATTATTTTCATTATACCATATATTTCCGCATTTTTCAACAGTGTATATAACAAACTCCGCCCGAAAAATGCTCGGACGGAGTTTGTAACATCCTTTTAACACGGGAGGGGAAACCTCTCCCCTACAAAGGTATATCGAACGTTAATTTGTAGGGACAGGCGTCCTCGACTGTCCGCATGAAAACAAAGTTACTTTTCTTTGGAAACGGCGGGAGCAAGCCCCCGCCCTACGGTGCGTCGAGGACGTCGCACCCTACAAACAACACGGCGAAGAATCGAAACGCCGTCTTGCCTCGCCCTTCGGGAGAGGGAACAAATAAATCCGCCCTCGGGTCTTCCCGAGGGCGGTCATATTTATATAAGCAGATCTTCCTCTGTCAGCTTCGGCATCGGAGGCATCGGACGCGGAACGCGCTTGAGCGGATCGTAAGCGAATTTCTTACAGCAGAATTCCTTGTTTACAATGCCGCGAAGAGAGCAGAGAATATTCTCCTCGTCGGCAATTACAGTCGCGTGTTCACAGTATATACAGTCTTTTGAAATCTCGAGTTTTTCGGTTTTCTTATTTTTCTTCTTACACATTTTTATATCCTCAAACTATTACTTCCCACATTATACACCATATTGCGTCAAAATTCAAACCTTTTTGAAAAAAATATTGCAAAATCTTTGGAAAAACGTAAATCCCCTGCCGAAGCAGGGGATTATTTACGCTTTTGCGGGCTTTTTGAGCTTCTTAAACCAAGAAATGACAGACGCAATAAGGAACATTATAAGCTCAACGCAAACTACGCTTGCCCCTGCGGGTGTCGAAAGGAAATACGAAGCAATAAGTCCGATAGCAAATCCGAATATCGGAAGCAGAGCAGAGAGAATAACGACGCCCTTAAAGCTTTTCATCAACCTCATCGCCGTCATAGGCGGAAATACGATAAGTGCTGATATGAGCAGAGTTCCCATAAAGCGCATACCGATAACGATAGTAACTGCGGAAAGAAGCGCGAGAACCGTATCGTACAGACGCACCTTAACTCCCGTTGCCTTTGCAAATGACGGGTCGAACGTGACGGAGAAAATTCGGTTGTAAACGAGGCAGTATATCGGAATAACGACCGCCGCAAGCGCGACCGACCAAATAAGGTCGCTTTCCGAGAGCGCAAGGATCGAGCCGAACATATAACCGTTAAGATCAATGTTCGCACCGGGCGAAAGGGAAGCGGCAACCGTACCGATGGCAAGCGCACCCGTCGAAATGATCGCTGTAAGCGCGTCACCCTTTATTTTGCCCTTTTCATTCAGACGCAAAAGCCCGAATGCAGAAAGACCTACCGTCGGAACCGTCAAAGCCATAGGAGCAATCGACATAGCCGAGCCAATGGCAAGCGATGCAAACGCAACGTGCGAAAGCCCGTCGCCTATCATCGAATACCTTTTAAGCACGAGACAAACGCCGAGGAGCGAAGCACATACCGAAATGAGTATTCCGCATATAAGCGCATAGACCATCGAGTTAAGGGAGAACATAAGCTGAAGCTCTTGTATAAAAGCGGTCATATCTTGCAGCCCCCCTCGTGATCGTGCTCGTGGGGCGCAGCGTCGGTAAATGAATAGCCGTCGTTACGGAGAATGAGAAGCTTGTCCGCAACGGCAAGCGCACAGTGAATATCGTGAGAAACCATAATAACCGTTATCCCCTCGTCCTTTAGACGGTGAATTATCTTGTAAAACTCCGAAGTCGCCGTTGGGTCAAGACCTGCGACCGGCTCGTCAAGGAGTATAAGCTGGGTAGCCGCACAAAGTGCGCGCGCAAGCAGAACTCTCTGCTGCTGACCGCCCGAAAGCTCCGCAAAGCTCTTGCCTTTAAGACGCGAAATATCAAGAAGCTCAAGCTTCGCCTTTGCTTCTTCCTTATCTTTTTTCGTGTAAAAGGGAAAACGCTTACCGCTGTTCAGCTTACCAGAAAGCACGACCTCCCAGACCGACGCGGGAAAATCGCTCTGCGCGTCGCTTCTTTGGGGCAGATATCCGATTCCGTGCTTCTTCTCACCGTCAAAAAATACGATCTCGCCGCGCGACGCTTCCTTTAATCCGAGAAGCGCCTTGATAAGCGTACTTTTTCCCGTTCCGTTTTCACCTGCTATACAGAGGCATTTTCCGCTTTCAAGCGAAAAGGAAAGCCCCTCAATGACCGACGCGCTTCCGTATGAAAGCCATAGGTCCTTACATTCTATTGCCGTCATTCTGACCTCGATTTGAAAATGATTATCAATTTCATATTATAACACCAATGACGCGTTAAATCAATAGTATACAACTAAAAAAGAGCAAGTAAATTTATCTTTGTTGAAAAAAACATTGAAAAAAGCGGAATAATGTGTTATAATTAACCGTTAAATTAAGAATAAGGGATGATAAGATTTTGGTAAGAAACGATTTAAGAAACATAGCGATCATAGCCCACGTTGACCACGGTAAGACTACTCTCGTCGACCAGATGCTGAAGCAGGGCGGTGTATACCGCGAAAATCAGGCGACCGAGGAAAGAGTAATGGACTCTAACGCCCTTGAAAAGGAAAGAGGCATTACCATTCTTGCAAAAAATACGGCCGTCCACTATAAGGACGTAAAGATCAATATTATCGACACCCCCGGACACGCGGATTTCTCGGGCGAGGTCGAGCGAATCCTAAAGATGGTAAACGGAGTTATCCTCCTTGTTGACGCCGCAGAGGGACCGATGCCGCAGACGCGCTTCGTGCTTCAGAAGGCGCTTGAGCTTAACCACCGCGTTATCGTCGTAGTAAATAAGGTGGACAAGCCCGATGCGCGTATCGAAGAGGTAGAGGACGAGGTTCTCGAGCTTCTTATGGATCTCGACGCGACCGACGATCAGCTCGATTCCCCGATGCTTTTCTGCTCAGGCAGAGCAGGTACTGCGTCGTTTACCCCCTACGAGCCGGGCGTTGACCTTCAGCCGCTTTTCGACACCATTCTCGAATATATCCCCGCTCCCGAGGGAGACGAGGAGGGCGAGCTTCAGCTTCTCGTTTCCTCTATCGACTATAACGAGTACGTCGGAAGAATGGGAATCGGACGCATCGAGCGCGGTTCCGTAAAGGTAAATCAGGAAGCACTTATATGCAACTATCACACGGGCGCAAACCCCGTAAGAACGAGAATCGTCTCGCTTCAGACCTTTGACGGTCTCGGCAGAAGAACCGTTGAGAGCGCAAACGTAGGCGACATCGTCTGCTTCTCAGGCGCAGAAAATATTACGATCGGTGATACTATAACCTCCGTCACCGCACCCGAGCCGCTTCCTTTCGTAAAGATAAGCGAGCCGACGATAGAAATGACCTTCGCTGTAAACGACAGCCCGTTTGCAGGACGCGAGGGTAAGTTCGTTACTACAAGACAGATAAGAGACCGCCTCTACCGCGAGCTTCTTAAAGACGTTTCGCTTCGCGTTGAGGACGGCGAAACGACCGATAGCTTCAAGGTAGCAGGACGTGGAGAGATGCACCTCTCGATACTCGTTGAGACTATGAGACGTGAGGGCTACGAGCTTTCGCTCTCGACGCCTCGCGTGCTTTATAAGGAGATAGACGGCGTAAAGAACGAGCCGTACGAAACGGTTATTATCGACGTTCCCGAGATGTATATGGGCGCGGTTATCGAAAAGCTCAATATGCGTAAGGGCGAGCTTCTTGAAATGGGCAACCGCGGAAGCCGTATGGAGCTTCACTACGTTATCCCCTCGCGTTGCTTATTTGGATACAGAAGCGAATTTCTCACCGCGACGCGCGGAGAGGGAATTATGAATACAGTTTTCGAGGGTTATCACCCATATAAGGGCGATATGCCTTCCCGCCAGACGGGTTCGCTTGTTGCTTCCGAAAAGGGAATTACGACCTCTTACGGTCTCTTTAACTCGCAGGAGCGCGGACAGCTGTTTGTCGGCGTACAGACCGAGGTATACGAGGGAATGATCGTCGGTGAAAACCCGAAGCAGGGCGATATCGAGATCAACCCCTGTAAGACGAAGCAGCTCACCGCGATCCGTTCAAAGGGCGCGGACGAAAAGCTTATTCTTA
>CAZVVM010000050.1:0-13140 GCA_964630635.1 uncultured Ruminococcus sp.
GGAAGGTGGGGATCCAACCTCTGGACTGAAGCTCAAGCTCTTTCTGATAAACCTTAAATTCCATTTTTGTTTTCCTCCAAAAAAATTATTGTTATTTTTTATTGAGTCGTTCGCCAACTGCACCTGCGGGATGGATAAGCGCGAACTGCTCATTTTTGTAATCTGTTTCTTCGATAAGTGCCGCTTGAAGCGCATGGAAGATCATACAAAGGGCGGTCGTTGAGGTCGTACCCTGTGCGTTGTGCTTATCGGTTTCGCGGTTGACGTACTGCTTAAGCACTACGTCGGCGCTCGTTGCAAGAACGGAGTTAAGATCCTCGGTTACGGTGATTACCTTAACGCCCTTTGCCTTGCAAATGTCGAGGATCGGGAGAAGCTCCTTTGTCTTTCCTCCGCGGGACGCGAAGATCATAACGTCGTCCTTCTGAAGATAACCCGTTGCGCCGTGAACCGCCTCGGCAGGAGAAATGAATCTCGTGGGGCGTTCGATACAGCAGAGAAGATGTGCCATATGCTGGCAGATTAGTCCCGAGTGTCCGCAGCCCGACGTTCCGATGCGCTCTGCGTTTTTGAGAAGCTCAACAGCTTTGCTGAACTGCTCGTCGTCGAAGTAGTCAAGCATAGTGCTGATGCACTCGCTTTCGATCTTATAGGCGTTTTTAGCCGCCTCCAAAGCTTCCTTTTTCATATTACTTGTGTACCTCGTCCCAAGCACGGCGAACTGCCGCGATCATTTCCTCGGCAAGCGCCAAGGGCTTTTCTGCCTTTGCGATAGCGCTCGAGCAGCCCGAAGCGGAAGAACCTGCCTTGATTATGTTGTAGCAGTCCTCACCCTTGCTGATTCCGGCAGAGGGGAAGGGCTTGATCTCGGGGTTGACTTCTCTTATTACGCGAATGACCTCGTCGACGTATTCCTTGTCGGCGGGCTTGCCTGTACCGATAAGCTCGGTCGGCTCCGCAACGAGAATGTTCGGTCCGAGCTTTGCGATCTCTCTTACCTCGTCAACGCTGTCTGCGCAGACCATAGTAGCAAGACCGACTTCATCAGCACGCGCGATAGCCGCCTTGATCTCGTCAAGAGTGAGCTTATGCTCTGCGTGGTTGAGCATTACGCCGACGGCGCCTGCCGCCTTGAGCGCTTCGGGAAGCGTTCTTCCCATACCCTTACCGACGGTAAGACTGTCCATATGCTGTGAGTAAAAGTGAACTCTCTGTACGTTATGCGCGATATTGAAAATTTCAGTATCGGGAACGTCGAGAATTACGTCAACGTCGTACTTTTCAGCGAGTTCGTCAAGACCCTTTGCGATCTCAAGAAGAGTGTCGCCGTACATATAGCACTTGGGTCCGTATTCAAAGAAGGGTTCTTTAATAGTATAATTCTTTACCATTGTCCTGAAAGTTTCCTTTCGTATCAGTTGAGTTTTGCGTCGTAGGAACAGAATTTGTTATAAGCTTCGGTGTAATCGCTTCCCGACGGCAGATATTCGTTCTTTGTCGTAACGAGCTTTTCCGCCGCTTCCTCGATATTATCGAAAAGTCCGATTCCGACTGCGGCAAATATCGCCGAGCCGAGACAAGCGGTCTCGCTTTCGGAAAGAGTCTTGAGACGCCGTCCCGTTACGTCGGACTTCATCTGCGCCCAGAGAGGGCTCGATGCGCCGCCGCCCGTTATGCGAATTTCTTCGACCTTATCTGCGCCTATGTAGTCAAGGTCCTGCTTGAGTATAAAGGCGATCGACTCCATTATCGCTCTTGCGAAATGTCCGCGTCCGTGGGAAAGTGTTACCCCCGTAAAGGTCGCGGTCGCGCTCGGATTATACTTCGGCATAGTTGATCCGCAGAAATAGGGAAGCACCGTCATTCCGTCAGAGCCGGCGGGAATATCCTTAGCGAGAGCATCAAGCTCACGGAAGGTAAAATCCTCTGCAAAATTGTTCTTGAACCATTTGAGCGCCATTCCCGCAGTCGACGACCAGAGGATAAGACAGTATTTGCCGTCTATACCGTGGACGTGGCAGGGAATAATGCTGTTCGGCTGATATGGCGGAAGCTTGTCCGTCATAACGCAGATAGCCATTATTGTGCCCGTCATTTCGCTGATAACTCTGTCAGAGACGCATCCTGCGCCGACAGTACCTGCGATCTGATCGAGCGCTCCGCTTACGACCTTGGCTCCGTCATATTCTCCGACGACCTCCGCACTGCGGCAGATCTTAGGAAAGACGTCTTCGCCGATGCCGATATAGTCGAGCATCTCGCTCCACCATTTACCGTTTATTACGTCGTAATAAATTGTCGACGACTGTATCGTCGGCTCGGTAACGTAGTTGCCTGTCAAGCGGTAGAGTATCCAGTCCTCAAGCATAAATACCTTGCGTATTCTTCCAAATACGTCGGGACGGTTATTCTTGAACCAAAGAAGCTTGCTTGCAGGCCAACCTGCGGTTATTTCGGGCTGTCCCGTTACGTTATAAACGAGTTCGTTTCCGAACTTCGCCTTTATATCCTCGGCTTCCTTTTCGGCTCTGTTGTCGAGCCAGACGACTGCGGGATAAAGAGGCGTGCTGTTTTCGTCGGTCAGAATGAGCGTTTCGCCCTGCGTGTCGACCGATATTGCGTCGATCTTGCCGCATTTTTCCGTCAGCTCGTCAAGCGCGCTTTTGCAGATTTTGATATATTCTTCGGGATCGAATTCTATAAAACCAGTATCGGGATATGTATTTAAGGTGTAATCTCTGCTCGTCAGCGCCAGACGCTTGCCGTTTCCGTCAAAGACCGCCGCCTTGAGCGAGGTAGTACCTATATCTATACCGAGAAGCTTATAGTCGGCTGAATTTTTATTTGACATTATCTGTCCTTTCAAGGCATTATGCGGAAATCCGTCCACCGACGGATTTCCGCGTAATTTTTAGTATATTAGTAGCCGACCTTTTCCCAGCACTCGAACGGAGCTGCGAGCTCTTCGCTGATGTAAACCTGGGTCTTCTTGGTCTGGAGCATAGTGCTCGGGAGGTAAGGAGTGATCGGGCCGTGTGTGCAGAGACGGCTGGTCATTCTCTGCCAGGAGGAGAAGGTACCGCAGGTAGCAAGTGCGTGAACCTCAATACGCTCCTTTGCTCTCATAACGTCGAGCGGGCCGATGGTAGCTGCGCAGGGAGGAACGTTAGCGATATCACCGGACTGACCGAAGGTACCGTTAAGGGAGTTCTGCATAATGGTCATGGGGTGAAGCTTAACGATCTGTGCGGGCTGGTTGAGCCATTCTTCGATGTCGCCGCTTCCGATGAACTCGGGAATGGGGTCAACGAATGCCATATGTCCTGCCCATCCGGGAGAGGTCGATGCGATATCTGCACCGGTTCCCTCGGTGATGTCGTCTATGATCTTGGAGTAATCCTTGATGTTAGCGTTGGTGGGGAAGTGAACGTTCTCCATAGGCATACGGAGCTTCTCGTCGATCTGGTAGTAGAGGTACTTGATCATCGAGTGAGCGAAGCCTGCCTCATAAGTGATAGGAGCGATGTTGCCGTTCTCGTCTGCCCATTCGTCCTCTGCTACGAGGTGAACCTTGGAGCAGTCAACCTTGAAGTAGTTGATGAGCTGTGCAAGCGGAATGTAGGTGTCGGGCTCGGGGTTGCCGAGGATCATAGTGAAGGACTTGCCTGCCTCGGAAGCTGCCTTGAGACGGGTGAAGAGGGTGGAAATGAGAACGGGATGGGGGTTCATCATAACCTTAACTTCGAATTCGGGATGCCACCAGTCCTCTCTCTTTTCGAGGTCCTTGCCGCTCAAGCTGCGAACGTATTCGCAAACCTTTTTGTCCTTGAAGGGAACAAAATCAGCGGGGGCAAAGTCAAATTTTGTTGCGGGATCTGTGATGAAATTCATTGTCTATACTCCTTTGATTTTATTATTTTTTATTTTACAATTTCACCGCCGAAAACGGTGTATTTGACGTTAAATAGGTGGTCGACAACAATGAGGTTTGCAACGTTGCCGACTGCAATTCTTCCGCGGTCGGTAAGCCCCAGAAGGGTAGCGGGGTTTGTCGATGCGAACTTGAACGCCTGACATACCGAAGCGCCCGTGTGCTTCATAATGTTCTGGCAAGGACCGTCGAGGATCATCTTCGAGCCGGCGATCTCGCCCGCAAAATCGAAGTTGATATCGGTTGCGCCCTCGTAGAGATCGCCGTCCGGGATCGGACCGTGTTCTACGAACGAGTCTGCGATAAGGATGATCTTATCGTCGCCCTTTATCTTTCTGATAAGACGGAGCATATAGGGGTCAACGTGAATACCGATCTTGTCGCAAATAAGCTCTGTATAGATGGTGTCATTGTAAAGAGCAGTCTCGTCAACGCAAGCGGAACGGCATTCGGGATACTTATTAAGAGTACCCGTCGCGTTCGTGTGGTGTGTTGCGAGCTTGAGACCGTAGGGCATAATTGCCTCGATATCCTCGGGAGCTGCCTCGGAATGTGCAACCGAGAATACCGCGTTCGGATTTACGCTCTTTGCGTAACGAACGAACTCTATTATGTTCTCTCTTTCGGGAGCAAGGCACCAGACCTTTGCAAGGTCGCCTGCCGCATCTACGATGTCCTTGTAGTTTGCCGCGTCAACGGGGCCCTTCCAGGGGTTGTTTTCACGGTTGCAGCCGTAATTCGGGTTGAGGTACGGACCCTCCATATAGAAGCCGATAATGTTCTTTGCCTTACCGCTTGCCATTACCTCTTTAAGATAGGAAATAGCATTAAGGTACTGCTCCTTATTCATATTGTAATAAAGAGCGGGGAGAACGTCGGTTACGCCGTGATGAAGCAGAGTGTCTGCCGCTTTTTCGGCATCGTCGTTAAAGAACGTCTCGCCGTCGGCGTGAGTGTGAATGTCTATAAGACCGGGTCCGACGTACGCGCCGTTTACGTCGAGTATTTCAGCGCCATCGGGTATCTTTACCTTTCTGCCGAATTCAACAATTTTACCGTTGTCAACGAGGATAGTTCCGTCGTATATGTAATGATTTGTCATTACGATAATTGCGTTTGTGATTGCGAGCATCATGCCACCTCCTAATATAATATAATTATACCTATAAAAGCTCAATATGTCAATAACTTTCCTGACAATAAATTCCTTAAAAGCTTATTTGATGATCTGTCGGTACTCTTCGATATCGAAAATCTTGATTTCTCCCGACGCGTAACGGTATAGAAAATAGCGGAGCGGACGCTTGCTGTCGCTTGTGAGGTTGTTACGGTACGTGCCGTTGTTTTCCATTATTCTGTATTCGACGTCAAATTCATAAACGATTATTTGATTCGGCTTGCCGTCGTTCAGATAGTTGACGCAGTTAAGGTCGATTATCTCGATCTCGTAAATCTTCTGCATCGTGAAGGGGGCTTTTTCGCCGTATTCCTCTTTGTAAAGATCGGTAAGAAGCGAATTGTATTTTTCGTGATCTCCGTTTATGACCGCGTTAAAATACTCGCGGAAAAACAGTGCTATCGGCCCTGCGGAATTAAAATCGCCGTCATCATCAAGGCGAAGGGTCACGTTGTTTGACGTGTAATAAATTGAGCGATCCTTTTTTAGATACTCTTCGTCCTCGAAAATGTTTTCATCCCAGTCGGGCGTGGAGAGATATTCCTCGCCGAGCGGAGGATAATCGCGGTATCTTATCTTTTCACCGAAGAGAGATGCGAAAAGTCCGCTTTCGATGATAAGGTTCAACACCAAAAAGAGCGCTGTCAGGATACAGACTGCCCATACCGTCATTTTGGCGATCCGTTTCTCCTTTGTCTTTTTGCCGAGAGCGCCATTTTTGTCGGTGTCATTCAGCGCCTTTTTGAAATCTGGATAGGAATAAAGGGAGCCGACGCATAGGATCGGCGTTCCTTTTTTGACCGACGCTGCATACGCCTTGCGTACCGCCTCGCCAAAGCTTTCGTTTGAGACGGCTTTTTTACCGTTCTTTGCGAACACCTCGGCGTAATCCTTTGCGTCAAGAGCGCGCGGACTGTTGGGCGTTACGGTATAGACGGTGTCGGATATCTCTCCAATTTTTGACGCGATCTTTTCGTAATCCTTGTCCTTGAGCACTCCCGAAATTACGTTTATCTTCTTTTTGCCGAAGCATTCCTTTACGGTGCGTACGGCGGCAGTTACGCCTTCCTCGTTGTGTCCGCCGTCGAAGAATACGGGGGGATAATCGCGTAGGCGCTCAAAGCGTCCCTTCCACTTGGTTTCACGCAGACCTTCACGGAGATCCTTGTCGGATATTTCGTATCCCTCGCCGCGAAGTATCTCGACCGCCTCAATAACGTTTGCCGCGTTTTCGGGCTGATAGGTTCCAAGAAGGGAAAGGGAAAGATTCTTGTATTTTTTGTAACCGAATGTGCTGCCCTTGAGGGAGATCTTTCCGCACGAAAGGGCAGAGTGATCCTTTTCGTAATACGGACAGCCGCGTTCAAGCGCGACCGCCTTTATTACCTCTTTTGCCGCTTTGTCCTTTCCGCCGTAGAGAACGGGGCGCGACGGCTTTATTATTCCCGCCTTCTCAAAGGCGATCTTTTCGACGGTATCTCCGAGAAAAGCGACGTGGTCGAGCGCTATTCCCGTAACAACGGAAAGCACGGGAGAGGGAATGATGTTGGTCGAATCGAGCCGACCGCCCATTCCACACTCGAGGATTACTATATCTGCGTTTTTCTTTTTAAAGTAAACGAATCCGATAGCTGTAAGAACTTCAAATTCCGTCGGAGGATCAGTCATACTTAAACACGCGTCCTTGACCTCGGAGACGGTTTCTGCAAGCTCGTCCTTCGATATCATTTCGCCGTTAAACTGTATGCGTTCTTCGAAAAATTCAATGAAGGGCGAGGTAAATAGCCCCGTCTTATAGCCCGCGCGGCGCAAAACGGAATCGAGCATTGCGCAGAAAGAACCCTTACCGTTCGTTCCCGCAACGTGAACGAAGTTAAGGGTCTTTTCGGGGTTTCCGAGCTTACTCATCAGCTCTGTTATTCGTGTTAGTCCCGGACGGCTTCCTTGCCATTCGGTGCTGTGTATAAAGGAAAGTGCTTCTTCGTAGGTCATATTTTATTCACCGGTAATTTCATTTTTCAGACCTTTATTTTTGAAAAGCATACAAAGGATTATGCTTTCTATCGTTGCAATAACAAGATATATCGGTATTCGGAAAAGGACGATTATGCCCATTCGGTAGTAAATCTGAAGGGCAAGCGTCTTTATTATCATAGAGCCGACTATATGTCCGAGAAATACCGCAAGGGTTATTCTTGCTTTCGGGAAATGCTTCGTGAAGCAGTATTTGTATACTACGCCCGCAGTAACTCCGACGTAGCAAGCTCCGATGGTTATCAGCGGGTTCGGCGCCATTCCCGCGATAACGCAGGAAATAAGGTCGGCGCCCATAGCGATGGCACCGCCGACGATAGGGCCGAAGGCAAACGCCCCGATGAATATCGGAAGACATTCGACCGTCAGGCGCAGAGCGCTTTCATTAAATATATACTTTGCTACCGTGGCAAGTATTACGCTCGCGGCGGTAAGCAGACCCGACGCGGTTATTACCTTTGCGGAATGAAGTCCCTTACTGATCTCGCTTTTTTTCAAAATAAAAAACCTCCCTTGCATTCTCGCAGCACAGGGAGGAATAAGTTCCTTGTGTACCAGCGGGATGCGAACTTCGGATCGCAACCGTATGTTTTCGTCCGATGGGCAACTCCCCGTCCCGTCGGCACTTAACGCCCGAAATTCTACTCTGTGTATTATGTATACATAATAGCACCGAAAGCGCGCTTTGTCAAGAGTTACGTCGCATTTTGCAAAATACCGTCATTTTGTCAAAAGACGCGTTCACAAAATGTTTACAAAATAAATCGAACACCCGTTTGCATTTTGCCGTCCTATATGGTATTATGTATTTGTAAAAATGTAATTTTTATTTTGAAAGGAAGTCGCATATATGAGAGCTGCAAAGATCAGTGAAAAGGAAAAAGCTATATACGACTATATCAATGAAACGATAGCAAAAGAGGGGTATTCTCCGACGGTGCGCGATATCCAGTCGGCGCTCGGTATCAAGAGCACCTCGACGGTTCACGCATATCTTAACCGTCTTGAAGAGAAGGGAATGATCCGCAAGGACCCCGGAAAGAGCCGTACGCTCAAGACAGCAGGCAGCGGTCGAGATGGCAGAAATACGGCAAGAGTACCGCTTCTCGGTTCTGTAAGAGCCGGTATGCCGATACTTGCAGTAGAAAACTACGAGGGATATATTGATTATCCCCTTATGAACCATTCCTACGGCGCAAACGAGCTTTTCGCGCTCCGCGTTAAAGGTGAGAGTATGATCGACGCGGGAATCCTTGACGGTGATATCATTATCGTCAAGAAAGAAAGCTGTGCCGATAACGGACAGATCGTCGTTGCTCTCGTCGAGGACAGCGCGACCGTCAAGACTTTCTATAAGGAAAACGGACATTTCCGTCTCCAGCCCGAAAATTCGACGATGGAGCCGATAATCGTCGACGAGGTGTTTATCCTCGGTCGTGTCGTAGCTAACTTCCGTTTTTATTGATAGCGAAAGGACTTTCGTCGATTCTTTATGGATTTTATTTCTGAAAAAAAGGCAGAAAAAAGGATAAGCACGCTTATACTTCTTTTGTGTCTGCTTCCGCAGCTTTTGCGTATAATTTTGAGCTGCATTTACGAATACGAGGTCGCGGGGAACCATATGTATCCGACTCTCGTCGGCGATATATGTCTTTACGGCGCCGATATTCTCGGTCAGTTCTCGTTCTTCTCGGTTCTTGGCTCGCTTATATATCTGTCGGCGCGAAACGGTCTTAAGGGCGGCGGTGAGCTTGCGGTTCTGGTGATCGGTCTTTACGTTGTTTTATACTACGTTCAAGGTATGATTTCAAGTACCGTTTTCACGCTTGCAGTATTCGTTTTCTCCGCGGTTATGACTGCGCTTGCCATGATCCTGTTCGCAAAGAAGAACAGAGCGGCGTTTGTCCTCGCGGCACTGATACTTACGGTTCCGATACTCGGCGGTATCGTTCAGGTTTATGCGTCAAGCGTCGTTCCGACGGTCGATGATATAATATTTCTGATATCTTACGCCGTTACAAACCTCGTTTTCGAGCTTTTGTTTATACTCGTTGCGTGCAGGGTGTCAAGCTTCCTGAACGGCAGAATGGCGGGTGAAGTTTTCCTTACCGGCAAGCTCGTATCGGTAAAGAATCCCGCGCTTTTGACGATGCTCGTTTTTGATGCGCTCTATATTATTCTGTCGCTTATTCAGCCGACGGTGGAAATAGTTCAAAACCTTATCGAATACGGTCCGCCCGTAAATTCCGCCGAATGGATGTCGATAATCGGCGTTTACGCGGAATATCTGATAATATTCGTCATCGGATATGCGTCAATGCGCTTTGCGGCGGGACTTATCGAGGGTGCATATACGCGCTCGGAGGATAAATGATGACTTGGGAAGAGCTTGAAGCCGGCTGTAAAAGCTGTGACAAATGCCCTCTCGGAAAGACGAAGACGAATACCGTTTTCGGCGTGGGAAACAAAAACGCCGATCTGATGTTCGTCGGTGAAGCGCCCGGTGAGAGCGAGGATAAGAGCGGAATACCGTTTGTCGGACGCGCGGGAAAGCTGTTCGATAAATATCTTGAAGCGCTTGGCATAGTGAGAGACGACGTTTATATTGCAAATATTCTCAAATGCCGTCCGCCAAACAACCGTGACCCTCTACCCGAGGAGCAGGAAATGTGTTTAAATTATCTGCGCGAGCAGGTCCGTCTCATCAGACCGAAGATGATCGTTTGTCTCGGCAGAATTTCGGCAATGAAGCTGATAAAGCCCGATTTTAAGATTACGAAGGAACACGGTATTTTCTTTAAAAAGGGCGCGTTTGAGATCGTTGCGGTTTATCATCCGTCACTCCTTCTGCGTGACCCGTCGAAAAGGGAAGAGATGTTCACCGACATGAAAAACATTAAGCGAAAGCTTAAAGGCATAAATAATGAAAATTGATCAGCAAACACTATATAACACACTGATAAAGATGGTCGTTCCCGTCGTTGCGGGCTACGTCGTTGCAAAGGCGGGTGTCGTAAAGGGCGACTTTGCAAAGAAGCTGTCGACCTTAATACTCTACGTTTGTCAGCCATTTATGCTGGCGACGGCGACCTTCGGCGCGGAATATTCCGATAAATTATTTAAGCTGGGGCTTATTGCACTGATTTGCGGATTTATTGCTCACGCGGTCGCCGCAGCTATCGGCTTCGGAGGAACCTGCTTCTTCAAGGATAAGGCAAAGGGAAGAATGATCGAGCACTGTATCGTCTTCGGAAACTGCGGCTTCTTCGGATTTCCCGTTCTGAAGGCGGCGTTTGGCGACGTCGGTCTTTTCTGCGGAGGTTTTTTCGTAGTTGCCTTCAATACCGTCCTCTGGTCGTACGGTATGATAATTATCGGTCGTGCAAACAAGGAAATCAAAATTAAACTGACGAAGATATTCCTTAACGCAGGAACGGTCCCGTGCATTCTCGGACTCGTTCTTTACGCATCGCGCGTCAAGCTGTACGCACCGATATATGACAGTATGAAGATGATTGGTGACGCTTGCACGCCTCTTTCGCTTATACTTATAGGAATTATGCTTTCGAGAATTCCGCTTAAGAACTATATCAAAGAATATTCGTCTTATTACGGAATGGCGGTAAAGCTTTTCATCGTCCCGATAGTAACGGGTGTCGTTATGAAGCTTCTCGGTTTTTCCGATTTCTTCACGCTTCTCTCGGCGTTGATGATGGCGCTTCCGACTGCGTCGAGCACGGCTATGTTCGCAGAGACTTATGATCTCCACCCCGATATCGCGGCGCAGACCGTCGGTGTTTCGACGCTCATTTCGGTCGTAACTATACCGCCGACTATGATTCTCGTTCAGAAAATAATAGAGCTTATGTAAGAAAGGAAAACTAAAATGAACACTATCAAAAAGCTTCAAGCAATGCTTCCCGAAAAGATCGACTGCCTCCTCGTCACCTGCGAGAAGAACCAGAGATACTTAACGGGACTTAACTATACCGACGGTTACGTCGTAATCGGTAAGGAAAAGGCGTTTCTTCTTGCGGATTTCAGATACATAGAGGTCGCAAAGCGCTGTGAAAGCGACGATCTTACCGTCGTAATGCTCGAAAACGCAAAGCTCACGCTCGGAAACGTCTTTGCCGATAACGGATATAAGAATATCGGCTTTGAGGACGGCGCGATGACCGTTGCTGCTCTTGAAGGACTGAAAAATAAGTTCACTAACGTGAATTTCGTTCCCTGCGGCGGCCTTGTTGAAGAAATGCGCGTGGCAAAGACTGAGGACGAGGTCGAAAAGGTAATCAAGGCGCAGAGAATAGCAGAGCAGGCGCTCGAACGGCTCCTTACGCTTATGACACCCAATATGACCGAGATCGAGGTCGCGCTTGAGCTTGAATACGGAATGAGAAAATTCGGCGCGGAGAAGCCGTCCTTTGATACTATTGCGGTATCGGGCTCCGCTTCCTCGCTTCCTCACGGAGAACCGAGAAATATCAAGCTCGAAAAGGGCTTCCTTACCCTTGACTACGGCGCGCTTTATCAGGGCTACTGCTCCGATATGACGAGAACCGTCGTTATCGGAAAAGCAGACGACGAGATGAAAAAGGTATACAACACCGTTCTCAAAGCACAGCTTGCCGCGCTCGACTACGTTGCGGCAGGAAAGAAGGGCTGTGACTGCGATAAGGTCGCACGCGACATCATCTACGGCGCGGGCTACGAGGGCTGCTTCGGTCATTCGCTCGGTCACGGCGTCGGTATGTTCATTCACGAAAATCCCCGCCTTGCCGGAATGTGGGATAAGCCGCTTGAGGTTGGCGCCATCGTGACCGTCGAGCCGGGTATCTACATTGAAGGTAAATACGGTGTCCGAATTGAAGATATGGTATGGCTCAAGGAAAACGAGAGCGTAAATCTCACAAAAGCGCCGAAGGAGCTAATCGAGCTGTTCTGATAAAACTTGAATGAAAGGAAAGCACTATGAAACGTTACGCTATAAGATTTGTCAACATCGCGCTTGCGGCGCTGCTTCTGATAACGGCAGCTTTACCGCTAAATTCCTGTTCAAATAAGAAAGGTGATACCAATATGTACTGTGAAGAAAAGCTTTTACCGATAGTTCCCGTGCCGAAGGAGGTCAAGCTCGTCGGCAACACCGAAAAATACGTTATATACGAGCTTGAGCCGGCGGTCACGACGGCTGACGCCGACTTCAAGTCGTTTGTAAATACCTTCAGAAATTACGCAAAGAAAATAAACGGAGTTACCCTGAAGAATGAAGAGGGCGGAATCGTTCTCGTAAGAGACGAAAAACTCGCTCCCGGTGAATACAAGATAGAAACGTCGAAGAACGGAATGATTCTTTCCGCGTCCGATAACGACGGTATCACTTATGCTCTTGCAACAGTTCATCAGATACTTAACGTAAAGGACGGCGTAATAACCGTTCCGTCGTACACGATAAAGGATAAGCCCGACTCGTCCTACCGCGCGCTGATGGTCGACCTTGCGCGTCAGTGGCATCCTTATAATACGCTTAAGGATTATATCGACCTCTGTTACCTCTATAAGATCAAGTTTATTCATCTTCACTTCACAGATACACAGAGCTACACTCTGCCGTCCGAGGCATTCCCGAAGCTTTCGACAGAGGGAAGAAGCTACACAAAGGAGCAGATCGCGTCTCTCAACGAATATGCCGCCGACCGCAATATCGAGATAATTCCCGAAATTGAGGTTCCGGGTCACGCCGCTTGTCTTACTGCCGCTTATCCCGAGCTTTTCGGTAATACCGCAATATCCGGTGGTGTAGACGGTAACATAATCTGCGCGGGTAAACCCGGAATTATGGACACTCTTAAGACCCTCTTTGAAGAGCTTATTGAGATGTTCCCGAACTCGCGCTATATCCACGTCGGAGGCGACGAGGCGAATATTTCGACCTGGGAAAACTGCTCCGACTGTGTCGCATACATGGAAAAGGAAAATATAAACGGTAAGTATC
>CAZVVM010000051.1:0-12533 GCA_964630635.1 uncultured Ruminococcus sp.
TAAGGGTGGGGGTTGCCTCGTTTATCTTCGAGTCAAGCCAATCCTTGTCAAGATACTGTTCTGCAAGATAGAACATTTCGATATCGTCGATACCGTCGCGGAGTATCTTCAGACGGATAGATGCGATCGGACCGCCGACGCCGACGGGAGTTCCGGGATAGAGGAGGTAACCCTCGCCGTATACCGGCTTACCATCGCCGTCCTGCACGCCGTTATACGCCTTTTCCCAAGGACTCATATCGCTTCCCTCCTGGCGGTAGCCCCAAGAGGTAGTCTGCCAGTAGAGGAAGCCCTCGATATCACGCTGATAATGCTGCCACATCATAAGGCGGTGCATAAGACCGTCTGTGTCAATAAAGAGCTGTGCGTAGGGAGAGATCGGGTCGTTACAAACGTATGACCAGACAATGTCTCCCTCCTTTTGAAAGTCCTTCATTCTCTCGGCAAAGGACTTTTCGGGCTCATAATCAAGGAAGGGATCGTAGGACTGACTGTCGTCCCAGAGGCAGAGCTTCGGACACCAGAGAATGGTCTTGGGAGCCATTGCGTCGACCTGGTCCTTGTTTACGCCCATCTGCTGATTCGTATAGAACGGAGCAATTACGCCGATTCCGGGGGCAAGGCGCGCAAATCTATCACAGATCTCGTTATACTCCTGAATTTTATCTTCGGTCGACGGCTCGTCGATAACGTAGAAGAACGCCTTTTTGAACCATTCGGGATTTTCCTTGACGCGGTTGTAATACTGAACTACCTTTTCGTCAGTCCAGGTGTTTGCGCTCCAAAGTCCGATAACGAACGAAGTCACGCGGGGATCCGACATATACGCCTCTGCCTCTTCGGTCATAATATCGTAAGGAAGCGTATGTCCGCAGATATTGTGTTCAAGAAGAAGGTCGTAATACTGCTTATACCTGAAGTCGCCCTTATCAAATCTCTCGATATGATAAGCGTTTATTCCGACGGAGGTTGCAAAGGTCTTGCTTTCGGGAAGAACAATGTCCCAGACGTGAACGTTTACCGTAAAGGTCGCGTAAACTTCATCGGTCGTGCCGTCCTTGAATTCGTAGGTATAAGTATAGTCACCTGCGGGAGTTTCGGCAGTTGTCGTAAATTCGACGATAAAGGGGATTACCTTTTTCGCCTCAAAAGCAGTCTTTCTGCCGTAATAAGGAATAGCGGAATCCGTCCATTCCTTTCTCTTGATGGTTACCGTCTTATTCATAATGAAGATCTGCGCGGTCAGACCTTGCTCCTCGTGCTTTTCGGCATCCGAGGTGAGGAAGCCCTTTTTGATCTTCTCGTTGCTGTAAACTATAAGCTGACAGCCCTCTGTTTCGCCCTTCATCATATAGAGGTCGTATACTGTGCTTGCGTTCTCGGGCTTATCCTTGACGTTCGCTATCTGCTTGTCGGTCAGGTGCGTTGTCCACGCCTCGACCTTGGCTCCGCCGCCTTCTCCGCCGTTATCCTTTTTGCCCGATTTTTCTCCGCAGGCAAAGAGTGAAAGAAGCATAGAAAGGGTCAATACGATAAGTAAAAATCTCTTCATTTGTTGCTCCGTAATAAGCTTATTTATTCTTGAGCGCCGCTTCAAGCGCGTCGCCTATTTCCTTGCGTATTTTGTAGAAATTTTCTTCAGAGGTATAAGAAGTAAGGGTGGGGGTTGCCTCGTTTATCTTCGAGTCAAGCCAATCCTTGTCGAGATACTGTTCTGCAAGATAGAACATTTCGATATCGTCGATTCCGTCACGGAGTATCTTGAGACGGATCGTCGGAATGGGGCCGGGAATACCGACCGGAGTACCGGGGTAGAAGAGGAAGCCCTCGCCGTAAACGTTATTTCCCTTGCCGTCGCCAACCCCCGTGTACGGCTGCTTCCAAGGATCAACGTTATCGCCGTTATAGCCCCACGTCGAAACACCCCAATACAGGAAGCCCTCGATATCGCGCTGGTAGAACTGCCACATCATAAGACGCTGAACGAGACCGTCGGTGTCGATAAAGAGCTGTGCGTAAGGCGACGTCGGAGCGTTACAGACGTAAGCCCATACGGTATCTCCCTCCTCCTGAAACTCCTTCATTCTCTCTGCAAAAGACTTCTCGGGAGTATAATCAAGGAAGGGATCGTAGGACTCGCTATCGTCCCAAAGGCAGAGCTTCGGGCACCAGAGAATGGTGCTCGGCGCCATTGCGTCAACCTGATCCTTACCGACGCCTGTTTGATTGTTCGTATAGAAGGGCGCGATAACGCCAATTCCGGGACAAAGCTTTGCAAAACGGTCGCAATATTCCCTGTAATTAGCCAGTGCTTCCTCGGTAGTCGGCTCGTCGATAACGTAGAAGATCGCCTTTTTGAACCACTCGGGATTTTCTTTGACGCGGTTATAGTACGTAAGAATTTTCTCATCGTCCCAAAGCTTCGCTTCCCAGATTCCGATAACGAACGACGTTACGCGGGGATCTGACATATACGCCTCTGCCTCTTCGGTCAAAATGTCGTAAGGAAGCACGTGTCCGCTGACGTTATGCTCAAGAAGCATATCGTAGTACTGCTTATACATCTCCGACCCTCTGTCAAATCTCGAGATTTGAACGGCGTTAATTCCTGCAGAGGTGGCAAAGGTCTTATCTTCGGGAAGAACTATATCCCAGACGTGTACGTTTACGGTAAAGCTTGCAAGAACCTCGTCGTTTGCGCCGTTTTTAAACTCATAGGTATAAGTATAACTGCCTGCAGGGGTGTCCTTGGTAGTAGTAAAATCGACGATAAACGGTATTATTCTTTGCGATTCGAAGGCAATCTTCGTGCCGTAATAAGGAATAGCGGAGTCCGTCCATTTCTTATTCTTGATCGAATGCGTTTTGTTCATTATGAACGTCTGCATCGTGATGCCTTGTTCCTCGTACTTTTCGGCGTCCGAGGTAAGGAAGCCCTTTTTGATTTCCGCATCGCTGTAAACAATAAGCTGACAGCCCTCCGTTTCGCCCTTCATCATATAAAGGTCGTACACGGTGGTATCTTTAGCGTCCTTTATGCCCGTGTTTGCTATCTGCTTATCGGTCAGATGCGTTACCCACGCTTGAACGTTGATTTCGGTATTTTCGCCGCCGTTATCCTTTTTGCCCGATTCTCCTCCGCAGGCAAAAAGAGAAAGAAGCATCGAGAGCGTTAAAGCTACAAGTAAAAATTTTTTCATAAATAACCTCTCATATACCCTATCCGAGCCGAACCGAAATACCCGATTCTGCAAGTACTTTTCGGAAATTCCGTTTCGGCTGAATATTAATACTTATTTTTTTTGAGTTCAGCTTCGATAGCATTACCCATTTCGATTCTGATATTTGCGAACTGCTCGTCGGAAACGTAGCTCGTAAGATCGGGCGTTGCCTGATTTACGTAGTTCATTACCCATTCCTTGCCAAGCGCCTGCTCCGCAACGTAGAACAGCTCAATATCGTCGATTCCGTCACGAAGTATCTTCATACGGATCGAGGATATCGGCTCAAACATTTTCATTTTAAGCCCTGCGGGATAGAAAAGGAATCCCTCGCCGTAAACGGGGGAGCCGTTTCCGTCACGGACACCGTTGAATGACGTTTCCCAAGGATCAATGTTATTATACGTCGTCTGACCTGCCGTCCTGTATCCCCAGGCGGTACTTCCCCAATAGAGGAAGCCCTCGATATTTCTCTGATAATGCTGCCACATCATAAGGCGGTGAACGACGCCGTCAGTGTCGATAAAGAGCTGCGCGTAAGGGGCGACGGGGTCGTTACAAACGTAAGCCCACATTCTGTCGCCCTCGTTCTGCATCTCGGTCATTCTCTCGGCAAAGGTCTTGCTCGGAGTATAATTGAGGAAGGGATCGTAGGACTGGCTGTCGTCCCAAAGGCAGAGCTTCGGACACCAGAGATCGGTATAGGGATCCATAAAGTCGACCTGATCCTTGCCCTCACCCATCTGAATATTCGTATAGAACGGCGAAATTACGGGAATTTCGGGCGCGAGGCGCTTAAGGCGCTCGCAGTGCGCCTTGTACTCCGCAAGCTGCTCCTCGTTGTGCGGCTCGTCGATAGGATAGAATATCGCCTTCTTAAGCCAAACGGGATTTTCCTTAAGCTTGTTGTAGTAAGCTATGATCTCCTCGTCGGAAAGGTCATCGGGAGCAGAAGGAACGACAAAGGACGTAACGCGCGGGTCGGACATATAAGCGTCCGCACGCGGGTCGAGAATGTCGTAAGGAAGCGTATGCGCACAGATGTTATGCTCAAGAAGCATATCGTAGTACTGCTTGTAAAGATCGGGGCCGCATCCGCCGTAGAAGCGTCCGATATGATAGGTATTGATACCCACAGAGGTAGCAAAGGTCTTTTCCTCGGGGAGGACGATGTCCCAGACGTGTACCGTCACGTTAAAGGTCGCAAGCGTCGTGCTTTTCTTGCCCGACGCATCGTTGACGGTGAATACGTAATTATACTCTCCTGCGGGAGTATCGGCCGTCGTCTTGAACTCGACTAAAAAGGGGAGCGCCTTGTTCTTTTCGAGCGCAATATCCTTTTTGCCGTACGGGAACGTCGAGTCGGTGTACTGCTTTCTTCTGATGGAATGAGTGTAGTTCATCGAGAAGATCTCGGTCGTAATATTGTCATTTTCGCCCGAAACGGTAACGAACTCAACCTTTTTGACCGCCTGATCGCTGTAAATAATAAGCTGACAGCCCTCCGTCTCGCCCCTCGTCATATATACGGTGTAATCGGTCGAAAAGGTGCCCTTCGGCTTGATATTTGCGATAATCTTATCATAGCTATGCGTCGCATAAGCTATAATGTCCGCGGGCGTACTCGGTTTTTTCGACTCCTCTTTTCCACAGGCAGCTATCGAAAGAAGCGTGCAAACAACGAGAAGCAAGGATACGATTCTTTTCATAATTATTCTCCTTACGGAAGCGCCTTTTCAAGCGCACTTCCGATTTCGATCCGTATCTGTGCAAACACGTCGTCGGTCGCTTCTATTGACGTAAGCGACGAGGATACGGAATTGACCTTTTCATTGACCCACTTATTTCCGAGCGTCTTTGCCGCAAGCATAAGAAGCTCCATATCGTCGATACCGTCGCGCATTATCTTCATACGCAGAGAAACGGTCGGGATATCGGAAACCGTCTTACCGGGGTAGAACAGTATTCCGTCGCCGTAGACGTGATTACCGCTCTCATCGTAAAGACCCGTATCGACGTTTTCCCAGGGATTGACCTTGTTAAACACGCTCCACGCGGTCGACGACCAGTAGATAAAGCCGTGAATTCCTCTCTGATACTGCTGCCAGAAAAGGACTCTCTGATTAAGTCCCGAATGATTGACGACCAAAGCGGTATACGGCGCGCCGGGCGTATAGGAAAGGTATGTCCATACGCCGAAGTCCTCGCTCATCATCTTTCTCATTCGCGCATCAAAGGACATACTGTGAACGTAATCGTGACCGCCGTACGAGATCTCGTCGTCCCAAAGACAAAGCTTCGGACACCAAAGCGTGCAGTAGCCCTTCATAGCGTTTATCTGGTCCCAGCCGGCAGGATCTATCTGAATGTCTTGATTCATCGGAGACGTGATCTTTATCGCTTTGCAAATACTTTGAAGGTGTATCGCGGTCAGGCAGAATTCCTCTATCTCCTCGACGGAAGCAAGCTCGCCCGACGGCATAAAATACGCCTTTTTGAGCCATTTATTGTTGGTTTTAAGCTTCTTGTAGTACGCAGCCAACGTTTCATCGGATACGTCGTGCGGCACTCTGAATGCGGTCACGCGCGGGTCGGACATATAAGCGTCGGCGCGGTCGTCGAGAATGTCGTAAGGGAGCGTTTGAGCGCTTATATTATGTTCGAGAAGCAGATTGTAGTAATTCAGATACACCTCGTCGGTAACTTCCGCTTCACTAACCGAAAAGTAATTTGCAATATCCTTTTTCGAAACGGCGACCGAGGTTTGATATGAGAGCTTCTCGGGAAGCGTGATCTCCCATACTCTTACGATTATAACGTACTGCGCAACAGTCTTGTCCGACGCATCACGAAGCTCGAATACGAAGGGATAATGTCCCGCCTTCGTACCGCTGACGGACGTGAACTCGATAAGGAACGGAAGAGTATTCCCCGCCTTCGCGTTAAAGCCGTCTCCCTCGCCGTAAAGAGGCGCGGGATCGGGAAGAAGCTCGCCGTTTATATTGTAATTCGTATCGAGAATATAGATATTATAATCGAGTGTGTTTTCCTCTTTGTATGCACATTTGAGCGACAGCGTGCAGTCGGTTTCGGAACGGAAAGCGACCTGACAGCCCTCACGCTCCCCCTTCGCCATATAGACCTTATACGAGGTCGAGGGTGAGTCGGGAAGGGCGCCGTTAGCCGCTATTTTCTGAAACGAATGAGTTGCCCAAGCAGCGACCGATATATCGCTCTTCGGATTATCATTCGGCACCGTGAACTCAAAATCATCGCTCGGCTTATTACTGCCCCCCTCACTGACAGGCGGCGGATCGCCGAAGCTTTCCGCGCAGGAAGTAAAGGAAACGAGCATACATAATGCAAGTAAGATCAAAAGTGATCTTTTCATTTTTGCCTCCGCCGTTATCATAAGAATGTGTTGCCTATGCAGTTATGTTATCGTCAGCCACCGACGGCTTTTTCGTCGTTTGGCTAACTTTATTCTTGTCAAAGTAAACCTCGTATTCTTCAGAACGCAGTTCTGTCCACCTTCTTCGTCATTTTTGTCACTGTATTTTACGAGGAGAAATACAGTATCACAGCGGACAGATCTTTTAATATCGGTTCTCCTTGTTTTTTAGGAGAAAATGCAATAGGGGGCGACATAAGTCGCCCCCTTAGTTGTTCAGCAAGCCGTTTGACCGGCAGCGTCGCCGCTTAACCCGTGTCAGCGATTACTGATTGATTATTAATTTTTGAATATTAGTTTTCGCGGAACTCGTCGAACTTCTCCATGATCTCCTGAAGCTTTTCCTCAACGTCTTCTGCAACCGCTTCATAGGACTGCTGGATCTGAGTGTTTCCGGGGTTGGCCTGAACGTCTCTACGAACCATATCCATGTAGGGAACGCCGTCAGCGAAGAGAAGGGTTCCTATATCCCATGAGCTGCTTTCCATAACGATGTCCAGCATCGCGATCGAGTCAACGTCGGAAACGCTCTGACCCTGAAGTGCGTCGTGTCTGTATGCGGGATAAATGTGTGCCTCGGAAGCGACAGAAAGCGCTTCAACGATAAGAGAAACGAAGTTTGCGTCAGCGGTGATCGGAATCGACATTACAGAGTAGTTGTCGAACATCGCGGATCTGTAGTTCTCCTGGTTCTCATCATATTTCGGCTGAGGAATGATGGTGTAGGTGCTCTCCATGTTCGCGGGGTAATAGCTGATAGAAGCGTTGAGCGAGTTGGTGATAAAGAGCGCTCTGTCACTTATGAATGCAGCGTTTGCATCACCCTGTTTTCCGAAGAAGATACCGTTGGTGTCGTAGTACATAGTGTGCATTCTGTCTACAAAGGAGCGGAGCTTTTCGCTCATATAAACGTCCTCAAGACCATTTTCAACAGTGTTGTTGATTATAGGAACCTCCCATGCAGCGTGCCAGGTGTCGATAGACCAGTCGTCGGTCATATAGAATCCGTACGTATCGTCAGCGGTCTTTCCGTCACCGGTAGCGTCTCTCCAACCGAACTCGTTTACGATGTTCATAAGAGCTTCGTAGGTCCAGTCGCCGTTGTTGATGGTCTCGACAAGCTCTGCAGAGAAGTCTTCACCCTTCCAGCTGTCGCCGAGGTCACGGTTGTAATACATAGCAACGGTCTGACCGAGGATAGAGATACACATCTTGGAAACAGCGGTGTAGATAGCGTCACGAACGGCGAACTCATCGTTCATACCGTTGATCCAGTGAGACTGTGCAAGCTTCGTGTACTTAAGCTCGTTCCAGTTAAGAACGAAGCCGTTCGTAATAAGGGGCGCGCTCTCGTAGACGTAAGTCATAGCGAGATCGAACGTGTCTGCCTGCATAGTACAAGCATTAAGAACGGAGTTCGTGTGAGCGTATGCTGTACCGTCGTTATCCTGACGCTCGATAAAGACGCCGTATCTGTCTTCAACCTTTGCATTTCTGAGCATAAGCGCAAGGTCAACGATGTTCTCGGAAAGCTCGTCGTCAACGACAATTTCCATCGCACCGTAGCTTCCTCTCGTGCTTACACGGAAATCGGTACCCGAGTATGCGTCGGTGTCGGGAAGCTGATCCCACTTATCCTCAGTGGAAATCGAGCCGGGATCAATCGGTTTTTTCCCATTGTTACCGCCGCAAGCAAAGCAGGTTACTACCATACAAGCAGCGATCAGAAGTAAAACTACCTTCTTCATAAAATTTCTCCTTTTTGGAATTTTTTTATATTTTGACACTTGCGCAATAGAATACGGCAAATGTTAAAACCAAGGTTTACAAGTTTGCGGGTATGCGGGTTTGTAGGTTTAAAAGAACTCAAATTTATTCTTGTGCAATATGTTAAAAATTTCTTTAATCTTTTGAGCACATACCACAAAAACTTTCACAAAGCGAAGTTTTTTTAACTTTTGAGCGGAAAATTGTTGCATTTATAACATAACGGCGCCAAATTTCGACCAAAATTTATTGCTTTTCCGCAAAAATAGTATAACACGCTACCGCTTTTTCTTCTATAAGAAATTTGCTCTAAATTATCATTTATTTGTCATCAAATGTAAACAATTGTGAAGGATATGTGAAAAACAAATGAAGACGGCTCCCGATGCTTCGCCGCTTCGATTTGTAGGGCGCGACGTCCTCGACGCGCCGCCGCTCCCGCGTTCACTCTGTTCGCCACGCGAAACGTCTGCTCCGCGCGGTAGGGGAGGGGCTTGCTCCTCCCGTATAAAAACGATGTTACGTCCGTTTCAACACCCTCTCCGGCGTGGCTTTGCCACTTGCACCATCTCCCGGAGGGCGAGGCACGCAGACGCTTCGAACTCTACGGTTATATCAAAATTCGGGATCGTATTTCTGTTCAAACGGCTCCCAGCAGATCTCTCTTACCTCGACGTCCTTTATACGGAGCATCGTGCAGTAAGCGGAAAATCCGACGTGACCGCCGTTTATCGGGTTGGGGTCGATCATTTCCGAAACGAGAACGCCGTCAACCACCATAAAGGAATGACCGTCAATCGCTCCGCAGGTCATTCTGACCTCGGTGCCGGGAGTATACTTATACAAGCTCGTCGTCGAGTAGAGATTCGAACCGACGCCGTAGCCGATGTTTCTTTCAAGCCCCGCTTTGTTCTCATACCAGCCGTTGAGTCCGCAGACGTAAGAGAGACCGAGGTAGTCGACCTCATCGTCCCAATTTGCGCAGAACACGGCGTTAAGGTCACGCGTTGCGGGAAGTATCGTCGAGACGGTGAAGGAAAGCATTACGTTACCATTATAGTAATCGCGCGTGAAAAGAATACCGCCCTTATTACCGTTCTCGATTCCGATAAGTGCGCCGTCCTCGTATTTCCATTCGCCGCTCTTCGGCTCGAAAAAGTTGAGCCAGTTTTCGTCGGGCTTGTAGTCGAGAAGCACCTTCGACTTATCGAAAAGTATTTTTTTACCTAAAAGATGAATGTTTTTCATAGTTATCCTCAATTATATTCTTCACAGAATACGCGGATCTTGTAATAGTGTCCCATCTGCGACTTTACGACGGTCTTATCAAAGCCGTCCTCCGTCTTTTTCATAAAGCGGATAGCCGTCGAAGTCCACTGGCGGAACTGACCGTCGGGATATATCTTTACGCACGAGCCGTCCTCGAAGTTTCCGATTCCCTTTATCTGACCGTCTCTCTCCTCGGAGTGAATGAGCGGGAAGGAATCATAGTCGGTTCTGAACTCGCCCGTCGTCTTATCGAACTGATAAACCGTGCGGTGGAAGGTCACCCAAAGACGGTTTTTATCCCCGTAATAGGGCGCAAGATCGTGTCCGCTCGCAAAGGGCGCTGTGTATTTTGCAAGGCGCTTAACGGTTACCTCGCCGTTTTCCCAAATCACCTCGTTCTTCGTAAGCATATCAGCGCCCAATATCCAGAGACACTTTTCGTCGGGATCGTAAAGCACGCCGTGCGCATCGGGCGAATATACGCATCCGACCGACTCGGCTCTGCCCTCGGAGGGGTCGAAAAACTTTACGTCGAAGCCGACGGTTGATGCAACCGCGATAAGGTATCTTCCGTCGTCAAAGGGGATAAGCTCGATGGAATGAGGGTTTGCTCCCGTATTGTTAGTCACGTAGAGCTGCTCGTGGGTTTCGTAATCGACCATAGCGGCGCTCATATGTCCGTACGCCGTGAGAACGACAATGCGTCCCTTATAACGGCGAATCTTTACGCCCGCTATCGCCCACTGATCGTATTTATGCGACCAGACAAGCGAGCTTTCGTCGATAACTCCCTTTCCGACGTCGTGTACGTCTACTCTGCCCTCACTCTGATTTGTAAGCGCAACAAGATACTTCTGATTTGACATAATTTTTCCTTTCCGTATATTATTCGACCGTTTTACAGAAAATCCTTACGGTAACGCCGACGGAGCCGCAGTATACGGGGCGCGGCGTTTTTCTTTTACTCTTCCTATATTTATTATACTACACGACGCCGCGTGTTGTCTACCGTTTTTCCGATTTTCAAATAAAAATATTCGCAAACTATTGCATTTTTCGCGCCGCGGGATTATAATATAGTTACTACATAAAAGAGAGGTAATTGTTATGGATCTTCTTAAGAAGTATTGGCCCCTTGGCCTTAAGGTAAAGAAGGGTGATATCGTTTCGCTCATCATCTGGCTCGTAGTCAGTATCGTAGTTTGCGGACTTATTTCGACCGTTTGCCTTACCGTTCTCGGCGCTATTCCGGTAGTCAATATCCTTTGCGGAATTTTGGCTTTCGTTTTCGACATCTACGGCATCGTCAATATCGTAGTTTGCGTTCTTTCCTTCCTCGGAAAGCTTTAATTCGCAAGTACAAATCAAAGAAAAATACCGAAGCTGACGCTTCGGTATTTTTTATTCTTATTTTTTCACGACATCGCCCGATATGACCTCAAAAATGAAAACGTACATATCGTAAGCCATTTTATATACCTTGTCAAGCTCAGCGTCAGTGATGTCAAACCCAACGTCGGTCGGATAGCGCGTTTCAATATAGTATCTGTTGAGCGAGGTGCTTTCGTCGAGCCACTCGTCGAACTTTCTGTCGATACGGCAGGCACTTCTGCAAAGGAAGGTCAGGTTATGTCCGTCAACGTGCTTGCCGGTCTTATAAAGATGATAGCCCTTAAGCGCCTTTTCAATGCACTGCTGGCAATGAAAGGCGGCGTTGCAGTTATCGCCGTTATTGTCCTTTAATATGCGCGCAGAGTCGAGGTCGCATTCGGCTCGCTCAAGCCAGTCGAAATATCTTCTGCTGTCGTGCGGCTTTCCGCGTCCTCTACCCATAAAGCACCCTGCCCTTCGACATTATGCTGTACGCGTAGCTCGTTTCGTCCTTTTCGAGAAGAAGAAAATCTTCTTCCTTATACACGAGCAGGTTGAAGGCAATATCGCAGTCAAGCACGCGGTAAAGCCGTCTTTCCGCTTCCTTCGGGTCGTCCTTCACGACGATAAGCAGACTCGCCTCACGCAAGCACTCGCCGTTTTTCTTTTCACCGTATAGGACTACCTTGCTCGGGCTGACCTCGTCAACGACGGTCTTACAGATTCGGTCTAAAATTCCGTTCATTTCCGCACCTCCGTTTCTTACATATATTATACACGGATATGCGGAATTTTTCAAGTATTAACCGATTATTTCGTTCGGCGCTGTTCCGCCAAGCCCGAAGCTGACGGCGATAGCTTCATTTACGCGCCTCATAACGCTGTCGTCAAGATGCCCCATTTTCTCCTTAAGCCGGGTTTTATCGAGCGTTCTTACCTGCTCGAGCAGAATAACGGAGTTTTTCATAAGTCCGCCGCCCGAGGCATCGGAGCTTATCATCGCTTCAACACCTATATGCGTCGGAAGCTTGTTTTTTCCCGTGCGCGAGGTTATCGCGGCGGCGATGACCGTCGGACTGTACCTGTTGCCGACGTCATTCTGTATTATAAGAACAGGACGAAGTCCTCCCTGCTCCGAGCCGACGACGGGGCTTAAATCGGCGTAAAATATATCTCCGCGTTTACACGTCATAACATTTTTCCTTTCGGTTTTTTTGATCTTCTCGTAAGAGCACATTACTATTTTTCGGCAGGTATGGGAATAATATTCGCGCCGATGAAAATTTGATGCCCTTACAGTAATTATTTTACGCAGAGGAATTTTTGTTGTTAAAAGTTGCGTTGTTTCCGCACGGTAGGAGCGCGTGGGGTTCCCCGAAGCAAATGAAATGGGCTTGGGGTTCCGAGCAAGCTCCTCCTCTATGAGTGACATATTGAACGTTAATTTGTAGGGT
>CAZVVM010000052.1:0-12378 GCA_964630635.1 uncultured Ruminococcus sp.
GATATGAGATCCCCGTTGAGGTCGCAAACGACGGTGACGTTACTGCCCTTGCAGGCGCTATGTCTCTTGACGATAACGGAATCCTCGGTATCGCAATGGGTACATCCGAAGCAGGCGGATACGTTGATATGGCAGGAAACATCACCGGCTGGCTCAACGAGCTTGCATTCGTTCCCGTTGACTTCAATAAGGACGCTATGGTAGACGAATGGTCCGGCGACTACGGCTGCGGCGTTAAGTATTTCTCGCAGGATAGCGTTATCAAGCTCGCTCCCGCGGCTGGTATCGAGCTTGATCCCGAATTAAGCCCCGCTGAAAAGCTCAAGGTCGTTCAGGGACTTATGCTTGAAGGACACGAGGGCGCAAGAAAGATCTACGAGACTATCGGCGTTTACTTCGGCTACGCAGTTGCATACTATGCAATGTTCTATGATATCAAGCACGTTCTTCTCCTCGGACGCGTTTCTTCGGGTAAGGGCGGAGACATCGTCCTCGAGTTTGCAAAGAAGGCGCTCGCAGCAGAGTTCCCCGAGCTTGCAGAGAAAATCAGCATCGCGCTTCCCGATGAAAAGAGCCGCCGCGTAGGTCAGTCCGTCGCAGCAGCAAGTCTCCCTAACTGATAAATCATTACAAAAAACGCAGATTTTCATCCGAAAATCTGCGTTTTTTCTTTTGCTTTCCCCTTTGGAACCCCTTTCGAATCTCGGGAGATTTGCCACATAATTGTAGGGGGCGACGTCCTCGATGCCCCGTAGGGCGGGGGCTTGCTCCCGCCGTTCCAAGGGATGTAACATCGTTTCAACACGGGACAGGAGACCCCTCCCCTACAAAGGTACATTGAACGTTAATTTGTAGGGACTGGCGTCCGACGGTCCGCTGCTCCCACGATTACTCTATCAAAAAACGCTTAAACGCTTTGCCTCGTTGTCGGTAGGGGAGGGGCTTGCTCCTCCCGTCGCTCCCACCGTCACATTCCCTATTGACAAACCCTTTTTTCTGTGCTAAAATAAAAATGCCAAACAAATTTAAATAGTAGAATTAAGGTATCTTTTTCTTTATGGAATAAATATATCCTTTTTTCGCCATAACAATTTCTGTGGAATTTGGTAAAAGCGTAAACTCCATTTAAATTGTTATGGTAGAGATACCCTAATTCTATTTAAATTTGTTTGGCGACAATCGGAGTTTGCGTTTTTCGGAGCGTTGACTGCGGTTGACGCTCTTTTTTATTATATTTTATTATGGGAGGAATTGAGATGAAAAGAGTAGTTTTATTATTGCTGGCAATAACTTTGCTAATGAGTAGCATGTTGGTTGGATGTCAGTCAAAGGATGTTGATGCGAAAGCTATCAATAAAGCCATAACACATATTGAAGCTGGCGAACTTCAAAATGCGTTAAATGCATGTCAATCAATGAATAAGGATACTTTAGAAGAAGGCACAGGAAAAATACTTAAATGTATTATTAATGAGCTAAGTTATTATAGAGATTACGATAATGACTACTACGAGATACAAATTAGTTGATCCTGATGCAATCCAAAAACTGAAATTGTTTCAGAAAATACTTAATTCGTTATTAATAGATAATCAAGATACGAATGTGAATTCTTTTATAACTACCGCATTAACGTTGGAGAAGTACGTGTCGTGGAATGATTATTATAACTCTGAAGACGATTATTCTACAAAAGCTATTGAATACTTGAATCAAGGTGCGCCATATAGGAATACAGCTTGGTCGGTTGCAGTAACGTACTACGAAAAAGCGTATACAGTGGCTAATAATGGATATAATCATTTCAAAAATAGCAACGAAAATGGAATGCAGGAAGCTGCGCGTTGGTACAAAGCTTTCAAAGAACAAATCAGAAGGACAATTAATAAAGAAAGCACAACAGCGCCACAAGAGAGTGAATATAACAGTGCATCAGCGGCATATAAGCAAATGATAGTGGAGTATATGGACGTATTATCAGAGGTAAGCAATATACTTAAACAATTTCCCCAAAAGCTCTATTGATTGACGCCCTTAGAAGTTTGGAGTTTAGTTTAGCAGTTTTATCGTCTAGTAAATTGAGTGTTTTGTGACAATACAATAACCGCCTCAACTCATATAGAGTTGAGGCGGTTATATATTTTATTTCTTATTCGGCTCAAACAATCTTTTGAGCAGTTCAAGCCCATATTCCGACGGTCGGTAATTGGCATCGGGCGGTAAATTTAATCTTCTTCTTTTACACGCCGTGATCGACGCCGAAAAATAATTCGTCATCGTTTCAGGCGATATCGGCTCGTCCTCGCGCTCATCGAGAAAACGGATCACCGCCTCGGGCATAAGAAGCTCGGCGGCAAAGGCATCCGCCTCGCGCTCGGTCTCTTTTGTAATAGACGCGTGTCCAAGCAGAACGTGACCGAGCTCGTGCGCGATCGTCCAATTTCGTCTGCCCTCGTTCGTTATCTTGTCATCATAGAGAATGAGATTCATTCCGGGGAGCTTGAGAGTGATCCCCTCGGCGCTCGTCGGCAGGGAAGAACAGGTCTTCTTTTCGTAAGAAGAAAACGTGTCGATGACCGCCGCACCGCAGGTCGTTATCCTTCGCAGGTCGAGAAACGAAAGGGCATATTCGCCGCTTATGCGTTGCGAAATCAGAAGCGATAGCGCCTTTTCTTCAATCAGCTTCTTTCTTGCTTCTGTCATTACTGCGCAGATAAATGTTCAAATTAGACTTAAAGCTGTTGACGAGCGCGTCGTGATCCTCGACCGAAATATCACGCGCGGCACGGAGAAGCACGAGAAGCTCCTTTTCAATATCGGTCTCCTCGTCCTCACGCCCCGTCAGATATTCAAGCGAAACGCCGAAATAGTCGGCAACGCGGAGCATATTTTCCAAGCTCGGATCGCGCACACCCGATTTCCACTCATAAACTATGGACTTCGGCACGCCGATCTCCTTTGCGAGCGTGACGGCATTGATCCCCCTGCTTTTAAGAAGCTCATTAAAACGTTCAGTAAACATAGCAACCCCAAATAATTTCCGAAATTTCAGAAAAGCACTTGACAAATCCGAAACATTGGAATATAATAGTCTTATACAATTCAATTATAAACCAATTTCGGAAATTTGTCAACTGCTTTTTCCGAAAAAACATAAATTCGGGAGGTAGTTATGAGTAGTAAGAACGCGATGGATTTTTTGAAGCAGTACGATACGCTTCAAAAATCCTGCCAAATTATAGACGAACAAATGTTCGAAACGGTGTCATTCCTGCGCGAGCTGAAAAGGGAAGAGAACGCAGAAAAAGCGGAGCAACCCGAAAACGTGTCGCGCCGCGCAGATAAATACCTTGCTCGCTTGACGGACGAATACAAGAATCTGTCAATGAGAAAAAGGCTGCTCACACACCGCATAAAGCTTATCGAAAGCGTAGTCAACGCGTTGCCGAAAAGCGAGCGAAAGGTGATCGAACGCTTTTTTCTGTCGCCCGATAAGCACTACGCGGCAGAGGATCTTATGGAGGAGCTTGAATTTGAGAAAACGCACGTATATCGCATCAGAACGCGTGCGCTTGAAATGATAGAGGACATCATTACAAATATCCCAACAGAGGATTATTCTCTTTAACGGGAGAAATGTTCGCCACGCTGTCTTGCCTTCTCCAGCGGGAGAAGGTGGCCGAGCGCAGCGAGGTCGGATGAGGTGTTTCAAAGGAAATCAACATTGTTTTTTTCACGGCGGGAGCAAGCCCCCGCCCTACAAAATATGAGTGTTCGCCTGTTTGCTGCTTTTTTTCTGGCGACCAATATCGGGGTTCCCCGAAGCGAATGCAATGAGCTTTGGGGGTTCCCAAGGGTCGCCGCTACAACATAAACCTTACAAGCAAACACGATAAAACTATTCCAAATATCATAACGGCGATAGCAACGGGAAGCGTATAACGCGACCTCGTCGCGCCTGCGCCCGACATATAGAGAGCAGTGACGTAAAACACCGTGTCGGACGAGCCGCTTATGACCGACGCGCAGATACCGATAAAGCTGTCGGGACCGTGCTTTTCAAAAACGTCGGTAAGGAGCGCAGTAGCGCCGCTTCCCGATAGCGGACGGACGATGAGTAACGGCGCAAGCTCGCTCGGCACGCCGACCTTGTTGAGGACGGGCGAAAGGAGCTTTGCAAGGAGATCTGAAGCCCCGCTTGCCGAAAACATCGACACCGCAGTCAGGAGCAAAACAAGCGTCGGAATGAGCGAAAAAGCACCGTTTAAACCCTCTTTTGCGCCCGAAATGAAGCCGTTTTGGGTATCTTTTTTTGAAAAAAGACAGAAAAGCGCGAATGCCGAGAGTATGAGCGGGAGGATCAAAGCCGAGCCGTTCATCGCTTACCGCCCGCCAGGATTCTTGATAGGATAATGCTCAAAATACATAACGTGAACGAGCAAACGATAACGGCAGGAACTATTGAAGTAGGGTCACTGCTGCCCGACGCGGCGCGGAGCGCGACGACGGTCGTCGGAAAGAGGCAGGGCGGAGCGCAACCGATCAGCGTAAAGGTGATGAGATCACTGCCCGCTTTGCCGTCCTTATCGGAGCCGAGCTTTTTCGTTGCCGCAAGAGCGAGAGGAGTTGCCGCGTTTCCGATTCCGAGAATGTTCGCTGCAAGAGAGGTCGAAATTTCGTTTACGCCCTCACCGCTTTTTGAAGTTTTTGGGAAAACGAGCCGCAATATCGGTGACAGCAGGCGCGAAAACGCCGTGAGTATCCCGCCGTTTTCCGCGACCTTCATTATTCCGCACCAGAGGCACATCATAGGCAGAAGCGAAAATGCAACCGTGACCGCTTTCGCACCGCCCGAGATTGCCGCCTCGGTAAGTGTTCCCACGTTGCCCGTGAAAAACGCGCAGATAACCGATATTATAATTATTACGCTTGAAATTTTTATAGCCATAGCTTTGCCCCTATTGACATTTTTGGTACAATATGGTAGAATAAGTAAAAATAACGCCGTCGAAACGAGGCGGAGGAGGACGAAAAATGAAATCAACGGGAATCGTAAGACCGATAGACGAGCTTGGAAGAATAGTACTTCCGAAGGAGCTTCGCAGAAGCATGGATCTTGAAAATAAGGGTGCTTCTGTCGAAATATTCGTAGACGACGATAAGATCGTCCTCAAAAAATACCATCCGTCCTGCGTTTTCTGCGGCAACGCGTCCGACGTCGTTTACCTCAAGGGTAAGCTCGTTTGCCGCGCCTGCATCAAGGATCTCTCCTCGCTTTAATTGTATTTGATAAACCGAATAAATATGAAAAGAGCAACGGTAAACCGTTGCTCTTTTATGTTATTCGTGAGCGTAAGAATACGTCGTGCCGTTGACGGTTATTGAATTAACGTAGCCGAATGCGGTTGTTATGGCAAGATCATCGTTATCCGCACTCTGATTTTTAATGCTGTTGAGAAGCTTACTGGGTATTACGATATTGTAACCGCCGTCGAGGCTGGGTCCTTCGAAGGGGTGTGCTTCATTAAAACTTACTTTTTCTATTTCTGTGGCTGCTTTACAGATGAAAGTATCTACCCCCGAAGATTCATAATGAATTATGTCAAGTACCCACAAGTCTATCGTTTTTACCGATGGAAAAGCCATGGTTTTAAGATTTTTCGGCAGATGATAGCCGTTTATGTTCAAATAAGACGATTGGCGTTCAACAAATCCGGGATAAGTTATTGTTTTTAGATTATCACAACCCTTGAAACAGTCGAGGTATAGTTCAGTCATATAATCCGAGAGGACTATTTCTTGGACAACTACATTTCCACCAAATGCTTCGGGGGTAAGTCCGACGACCTTTTTGTTATTAACCACAGACGGAATAACAATTTTTTTTGATTTACCAACGTATTTTGTTACGGTAAGACCATCTTCTTGCGCTTCAAATTCGAAATCCTTTGCGGGTGATGGTTTTAAGGATGAGGATTCATCCTTATTGCAACCCGCAAAAGTAACGGTCAAACAAATAAAAGCAAGAAGTAAAGCGATAATTTTTTTCATAGTAGTTCTCCTTATTATTTATGATCGTAGGAATACGTCGCACCGCCGGTTATTGATTTATATCGCTAAAGCTTATAATAATAACGCGGCTCGGATCCATTTAACTTCACGTTATCTGCGCTTTTTGCTGATTATTGCGAACACAGCGCTTGCAATTCCGGCACCACCGAGAACCGAGGCAACGGCGGTAATTATAACTACCGTGGTCGCGTTGTTCTTCTTATCGTTTCCGCTCTTGTCGTCGGTTTTGTCGGTCACGTCCGGAACGCTAACATCGGGGACGGTCGTGTTGCCATCTGTCGTATTTTCCGGTGTCGTCTGATTTTCGGACGTAGCGGGCGGGAGTTTTGCTATCGCCTCGGTCTTCGTTGCTCCGCAGGCGATACAGGTGTAGGTCTTTACGCCTTCTTTCTCGACGCTTGGCTCCTTTGTTACCATACCACCGTCATAAGCATGCGTTCCCTCGTCTTTTCTTGCTCCGCAGGAGCACTCATGCCAGTGACCGCTAACGTCCTTTTCCCACGTGCTGCTGTAGGAATGAGTATGTCCGAGCGCAGCTTTTATAACATAGCCGCAGGTCGTGCAGGTCTGCGCCGTCGTTTCGGTAGCCGCAGCTCCCGGAGTGTGAGAAGTTTCATCTTTCTTGGCTCCGCATATAGAGCAAGCGTGCCAATGCTTCGAGCCGTCTTTTGACCAGGTCGTCTGATAGCTGTGGCTTACGGTACGGGTATTGCCGCAAACGTTACAAGACGTATCGCAAGCGTTATCGTAGGTGTGCGCATCCGTTTTTTGTATGGCTTCCGTTTTGGCTTCAGTACAGGAAGAACAGCTATAGGTTCGTACGCCATCTTTGCCGCACGTAGGGGTGGTCGTAATTACTCCGTTATTCCAACTATGACCTTTTGCAGGTATAGCAGTTATGCTTTTCTTTACAGTGCAACGGCTACAGTGGAGAGATTTGCTTCCTTCTTCAAGGCACGTTGCCTCTTTATCTATGTAATAAGTGCTGCTGAATGAATGCCCAAGCGGCGAAGCTGTTTCTGTTTTTGTTGCGTTGCATTTGGTGCATTTATAATTTGATTCTCCGCTTTGCGTGCAGGTGGCAGAGGATCCGCCAACATAGAGGAAGTTGTGCTCGCATCCGTCTGTTGTGAAGGTATAAACGGGGCTGTAATGTGTGTTGCCGTTGATCTCTACCATTAACTTGTACTTATAAGTAGTTCCGCTCGAAAGTGAATATCCCAATTCATTATAAATGTCATACCAAATATGAACTGCGGTTTCCCCCGCAAATCCTGCGTTTGCAGTGCTTTCGGTTAGAGAGTCGAGAAGATTGCCATCGTTATCGTAGAGATAAATACCAACTTTGCTTACCGAGAGGTTGGTTATTCCGTTGAGATGACAGATTTTTCCAACTGTAGCGTTGGTTTCGGACACGTCGCTTATCTTATCGGTCCACGAAAGAGAGTAAGACACTGCGTCAGTTACTTGAGCGCTGCTGTTTGTGTCTCCGGCTGTAAAGCGATAGATATCGCTCTTGTATTCTTTTCCACTATTGACTATCCAAATTTGATAGTAATAGGTAACTCCTTTTTCAAGCTGGCCGCAATATGTTGCAGTATCAAAAAACAATCCTTCGACGTTGTTGCCTGCATATTCATAGCCCGAAGCTTCACTGTCTGTGATTTTCTTCATATTATCGGTTGATGTACCAAAGTAAATGCCCGCTGATGCAAAGGGTATGCTGATGGCGCCAAACTGACCGTGGAGCACTGCTGACGTGTTGGTGATATTATCTGCATATACGTTGCAAAAAGGCGTTAATACTTTCAGGGGTTCAGTGTAGCTATAGTAGTTTATTGAACCGTCAGAATTGGGGTTGTAAATTCCAAAATGAAGATGAGCACCTGTTGAAATGCCAGTGCTTCCAACGGCTCCGATTTTCTTGCCGGTTGCAATTGACGCGTCGGTGGAAACCGAAACACTGCTTAAATGTGCATACATAGCATACTTTCCGTCGGTCTGCTTTATCACGACGTGATATCCGGCACCTGTGAAACCGCAACGAGAGCACTTATGCGACGCAGAAGTGGAAGCAGTGGAGGCGCAGAAAACTGATCCACCTTTTGCAGCAACAACGGGAGTTCCAACGCTGGCAGCAATGTCTATTGCAGGATGAGCATCAAAGAAATCAGATGTATAAACGCTTCTTGCAGAGCTGACGTCTATGGGCCAAACGTAGCCGTCAGAGCTTGTCGCGGCTGATACGACATTGCCAAAAGGCAACACTATCAATAATGAGATAAGAGCTATAAGCACAGCATATAATTTTTTCATAGTTTTTCTCCTTTAAGTCGCAAAGCCGAGATAATCTCGGCTTTGTAAAATTGTTCAGTTAAAGCATCTGTTTTTGAGGTCAGCAAGCTCTGCTCTCATCTTCGCAAGCTTTCCCTTCCAGGAAAAACCGCAGCACAGGAAAATCACGCCGGCTATTACGGACGCTCCTATGTAAACACCGAACAGGGGACCTAACGGGTTGTTCTGACTGTTTATAAACCAAACAAGCGCAAGTACTGCTGCGATGGCGGCGAGTACGAAGAACAGAATCGGCTGAATTTTGTATTTATTGATCTCTTCTTCAAGACTCTGAATATTGCGGAATTTCGTTCCGCAGTCATTGCATACCCAGAAGGTCTGGTGATTGTTTGATACGTGCGTGCTGGAAAATCTTCCGTTGCGTGAATGAGTGCTTACTGCTCCGGTAACGCTTGATTCGGTAGTTACCTGTAGATTGTGAGATTTGCAGTTAGGGCAATGAAGCTTGCTTCCGTTAGTCGGAGCGGCGGGAGCTTGCTGGGGTGCAGCTGCACCGATCTTCGTTCCGCACGACGTGCAGAAAGCGGAACCGTCGGGAAGGTTGGCGTTACAGTTGGGGCAAATTGACATTTTGATGTCCTCTCTTTCAAATGTTGTTTCCCTCGATTTGACAAAAACCGAGGGTTTATGTCATTATACCCTAAAAGTTTTAGTTTGTCAACCCTGAAAGTTTATTTTCAAATACAACTTTATGGGGTAAACTGTAAACAGTACATTGAAAAGGATGTTTTTATGGACTGGGAGAACGTAGGAAAAAGAATACGCAAGCAGAGAGAACTTTTAGGGTATACGAGAGAAGCACTTGCCGAGAAGCTTGAAATTACGCCGAAGTTCTGCTCCGACATTGAGCTTGGGCTTAAAGGAATGTCTGTGCCTACGCTTTGCCGAATTTCCGAGGTGCTTGGGCTTTCGACCGATTATATTCTTTTCGGGACGGTCGATGACGACGGTACCGCGTCTATGATAGAGATGGTGAAACGCTGTCCCAATAATAAAAAGCAATATCTTGAAAATATTATAAGGACGTTTGTGCAGTCCTGCGAAAAATAAAAGCTCTCCGATCGGAGAGCTTTTTACTGTATTGACGGGGCGTATTATTGAAATAATATCGTTGGCAAGGATTTTCAGTATTGACCGCAAAACCGCAATGTGATAAAATATAGATATAAATAACTGTTTCGGAGATAAAATGAAAATAACGATAGAACAAATAAAAAATAATCCTTCCATAAAGAGCTATATAGAAAAAGCGGACGAATCGCTGATTGCGCTCGGCTTTACCGAGCACAGCTTTCCGCACGTAAACAGGGTTTCCTCTTACGCGAAAAAAATACTTCTGACGCTCGGTTACAGCGAGAGGGAAGCGGAGCTTGCCGAGATAGCGGGATATATTCACGATATCGGTAACATAATAAACAGAATCGACCACGCGCAAAGCGGAGCGGTAATGGCATTCCGTATTCTCGAAAAAATGGATGCCGACCCCGACGACGTTGCAACGATCATAACCGCAATAGGAAATCACGACGAGGGAACCGCGTTCCCCGTAAACGCCGTCGCTGCCGCACTTATTCTTGCCGATAAGACCGACGTCCGCGCAAGCCGCGTCCGAAATACCGACGTTCCGAGCTTCGATATTCACGATAGAGTTAATTACGCTGTTAAGCGCTCGGAGCTTATCGTGGCAGAGGGCGAGATAACGCTTGACCTTGACATTGATATTTCAATATCGCCCGTTATGGATTATTTTGAAATATTCTTAAACCGTATGCTTCTTTGCCGAAAGGCGGCTGAAAAGCTGAATTGCCGTTTTTCGCTTAATATGAACGGTCAGAAAATGATATGAGAGCTTTTGCATTATTTTTGTCAATTATAACAGTCCTTTCGCTTTTCGCATGTGCAAAAAACGAAGGCAGATCGCGTGTAACGACCTCGGAATCGACCGTCCCCGACACGACGGAACCTGAAACCACGGAGAGCGAGACCACGACCGAGGAAATTACAACCGAAGAAATAACGACGGAGCCGTATGAACCGATATACGAGGACGGCGGGTTTACGTATAAGATAGACGTAAGAGATTATTTACAGTATATATCACCGTCAAAGAGCTCGGAATACCTCGTAATCGCAAACAGAAAGCAACCGCTTGGAGCAAATTACGTTCCTAAAGATCTTGTAAGCATAACGGAATCGAATTACCGCCAGCTGGTATATACTGCGAAAATGGCGCTTGAGGCGATGTGCCTTGAAATGCGCGCACTGTCGGTGTTCGATACCAATGCACAAAGCGCATACCGATCGTACGCTTATCAGGAGAACCTTTACAGCAACTATATGGAAAGAGAAAGACAGAAATATCCTCATCTTTCCGATGAGGAGCTGATGATAATAGTCGATACGTATTCTGCGCGTCCCGGTACGTCCGATCACCAGACGGGATTGACGATTGATTTCAGCCCGATAAACAGTAGCTTCGTAAACACAAAGGCGTTTACGTATCTGACGAAAAACGCTCACAAATTCGGTTTTATTCTCAGATATCCGAAGGGCAAGGAGAATATCACCGGATATAAATACGAGCCGTGGCATTGGCGCTTCGTGGGGCGTGACGCTGCGACCTATATTTACGAGCACGGAATAACCCTCGAAGAATATATGGCAGAAATGAAGGGGACTGCACTCGAGACCTTCCCCGACGTTGTGATGCCCCCGCTCACGCCGCCTGAAACCACGGCAGACGAAACGACAGCAGAAGAAACGACCGCCGACGAAACCACGGTTGATGAAACGACGTCAGAGGAAACTACATTCAATGATACTACCGCAGACGAAACAACTGCCGCCGAGACAACGACGGAAGGAATAACCACGACCGAAGAGATCACGACGACAGAAGAAAGCACAACCACGTTAGATACTACGACCGAAGCTGAAACGACGGGCCCCGAAACGACGTCCGAAACAGAAGAATAACATAGAAAACGGAGCATCACCGAATCGGTGATGCTCCGTAATTATTTCGCTTTGATCAGATCTCAGCGAAGTACTTGATGGTGCGAACCATCTGGGAGGTGTAGGAGTTCTCGTTGTCGTACCAAGAAACAACCTGTACCTGGTAGGTATCGTCGTCGATCTTTGCAACCATGGTCTGGGTAGCATCGAAGAGAGAGCCGTAACGCATACCGATAACGTCGGAGGATACGATCTGGTCTTCGTTGTAACCGAAGGACTCGTTAGCAGCTGCCTTCATAGCGGCGTTGATGCCTTCCTTGGTGATATCCGTGCCCTTAACAACTGCAACGAGGATCGTGGTAGAACCGGTGCAGGTAGGAACTCTCTGAGCGGAACCGATGAGCTTGCCGTTGAGCTCGGGGATAACGAGACCGATTGCCTTTGCAGCGCCGGTAGAGTTAGGAACGATGTTCTGTGCGCCTGCGCGAGCACGTCTGAGGTCGCCCTTTCTGTGGGGACCGTCGAGGATCATCTGGTCGCCGGTGTAAGCGTGAACGGTGGTCATGATACCGCTCTGGATAGGAGCGAAATCGTTGAGTGCCTTAGCCATAGGAGCGAGGCAGTTGGTGGTGCAGGATGCTGCGGAGATGATCTGGTCGTCAGCAGCAAGGGTGTCGTTGTTTACGTTGAAAACGATGGTCTTGAGATCGTTTCCTGCGGGAGCAGAGATAACGACCTTCTTTGCACCTGCATTGATATGAGCCATGGACTTGTCCTTGGAGCAGTAGAAACCGGTGCACTCGAGAACTACGTCAACGCCGAGCTTACCCCAAGGGCAGTTGTTAGCGTCCTTTTCAGCGTAGATCATGATCTCCTTACCGTCAACGATAATGGAGTTCTCGGTGGACTCTACGGTGTGCTTGCCTTCACCGATAGTTCCGCAGTATGCGCCCTGAGCGGTGTCATACTTGAGAAGGTGAGCGAGCATTGCGGGGC
>CAZVVM010000053.1:0-12146 GCA_964630635.1 uncultured Ruminococcus sp.
GAGGGCGCCGACCCCTACCGAGAAACGTTCATATATCTCTCGTAGGGTAAGGGCGTGCTCGGACCCCCACGTGCTCCCGCACAAATAACGTTTACAAATTCGTCGGGTTTACGTCGGCGGAAATTGCTATACGCTTGCCTGCGGACTTGCTTATTTCGGAATACGCTTCCGAGATGAGCTTTCGTGAAGCTGCGTTGAGCTTCGTTTTTATTACGACTCTCATTCGGTAGACGCCGTTTATCTTGTATATCGGCGCTTCCATCGGCCCGAACACGACTGCCGCAACCTCGGGGTATTTCTCGGCTTTGAGCTTTTTGAACATTTCCGCAAACTGAGTTGCACCCGTCACAAGCTCGTGCTCGGACGCCGAGCCGAACGTAAACAGCACCATATCGCAGTATGGCGGAAATACGAGCGAGGATCGCAGTGCGATCTCGTTTTCGTACATTCTCTCATAGTCCTGATCTGCCGAGATACGCAGTATCGGATGCTCGGGGTTTGACGTCTGCACCATCGCACAGCCCTTACGGTCGGCTCGTCCTGCGCGTCCTATGACCTGCGTGAGAAGCGAGAAGGTGCGCTCGTTTGCCTTATAGTCGTTTAAGTACAGCGACGAATCGGCGTTTATAACTCCGACGATGGTGACGTTCGGGAAATCGTGTCCTTTAGTTACCATTTGAGTACCGATAAGTATATCGCTCTCGCCGTCCCTGAATGCGCCGAGCAGGTTTTCGTAAGCGAATTTCGACGAGGTCGTATCGGCATCCATTCGCGTAATACGCGCCGAGGGGAATATCTTATTCAGCTCCTCCTCGACCATCTGCGTACCGTAGCCGACGTGCCGCATTACCTCGTTTCCGCACTGCGGACATTTTGTCGGCGCAAATTCCTTGCTTCCGCAGTAGTGGCAGTAGAGGTAACCTCTTCCGTACGTCGTCGTATGGTAGGTATAAGATACGCTGCAATGCTCGCAGGTCAGAACGTGACCGCAAAGCGGGCAGGAAAGGAAGCGGTTATACCCTCTCTGATTTATAAAGAGTATCGCCTGCTCTTTTTTTGCAAGCACTTCGAATAGACGCTGACGAAGCTCGGTTCCGATAGGAGAAGTATATCCGTTTCTTGCGTCCTTACGCATATCGGTTATTACCGTTTCGGGAAGAACGCTTTTTCCGTATCTTTCGGGGAGAGTCACAAGAGTATACTTGCCCTCTTTTGCTTTGAGATAGCTTTCAAGCGACGGAGTCGCGCTGGAGAGTAGCATTACCGCGTTCTGCTTTGCACAGCGGTAACGCGCTATATCTCTTGCGTGGTATTTCGGGTCCATATCCGATTTATAGGTATGCTCGTGCTCCTCGTCAATTACGATGAGTCCGAGGTTTTTGAACGGCGCAAATATTGCCGATCTTGTTCCGATGCAGACGTCTGCCTCGCCCTGCGATATTTTTCGCCATGCGTCGTATCTTTCGCCCTTTGAAAGCCCCGAATGTATAACTACCGTTCTTTCGCCGTAATGCGCGCGGAAGATCGCAACGGTCTGGGGAGTCAACGCTATTTCGGGGACGAGGAGTATTACTGACTTGCCCTTGCTTATAACGTGATCCATTACCGAGCGGATAACGCCCGTTTTTCCGCTTCCAGTTACACCGTAAAGGAGCGCCGCCTTCGGCTCGCCGCTATCGGTGAGCGCCGTTATCGTGTCGCGCGCCGCCGTCTGGCTTTCCGAGAGGTTATAGACCTTATCGGGCGGCAGCTTTTTACCCCTGTACGGGTCGCGGAACACGTCGAACGACGATATATTTATAATTCCCTTTGCCTCAAGCGGCTTGAGAATGGCTTTGCTTATTTCATAGCGGTCGCGGAGCTCGTTCATATTACAGCTTCCACTTATCGAGATAGCCGAAAGCGCTTCCTTTTGCTTGCTTCCGCGGACGAGCGAAAGAAGCTTATCAAGCTCCATTCCGGCGTATTCGTCACTTATCGAAACGGTTTCGGAAACGACACCCTTACTGTCGGAAAATTCCGCCTCGGCTACTATCATTCCGCTTTTTTTGAGGCGAAGAAGGATCGACGATGCACTTTCTCCGCAGTCCTTGACAACGGTCTCCTCGCTGACTCGCGTTCGCGCCCCGATATAGCGAAGCACTGCCGCGCTTGAGGGCGGGAGCGTATCGACCTCTTCTCTTCCCTTTTCGGTTACGGTATAATATTCCTTTACCTTCGTGAGCGCGTTTGACGGCAGTATCGCCTTTACCGCGTCGCCCACAGTACACAAAAAATGCTCCTTCATATACATACACAAGCCGAGCATTTCGCTGTCAAGCACTATACTTTGACATACGGGGGCAATGATCGGCTTTAGCGACGTATAATCGGAAGCATCCGACAGCCCGCCGATTAGAGCGAGCTGTTTCTTGTTCCCGCCACCAAAGGGGACGGCGACAAAAGAGCCGACCGTGAGGACGGAACGAAGTTCCTCGGGAACGTAATAATCGTATAGCTTATCAATGTGATACGGCGCGTCAAGCAGATATACCCGAGCAACCGAATTATTCACTGTTTTTCTCCTTACTGAATAGAGGAATCGTCGATGATGTACTCACCGTTTGAGAGACGGTTTATGCCTATTCTTACTGCCTTTTCATCGCGATAGTCCTTCTTGATGAGAGCCGCGAGGGACTTATCGGTCTCCTTGTTTGCGAGCATTCTTTCAGCTTCTTCTCTCTGCGCTACGTACTCCTCGGTCACCTTTCTTGCGCACTTTGCAACTGCGATAACGAGAGTATAACGGTTATACTTATTATTCTGTGTAAGAGAGTCGAGAGAGGGGGTTATCATGTTATTCATAGTCGTTTATCCTTTACTTGTTGTTTTCAAAAAATATCTTCTCAATTGCGCCTTCGCTTCGGCTTACCTTGTGCTGTTCGCTGATAACAATCTCATAGATCGCCTGCGCCGCTTCGTCCGCCTTGCCGTCCTCGTTTACGACCACGTAGTCGTAATCCTTGACGAGAGCAAACTCCTCAAGCGCGCGCTTCATTCGTCTTTCGATGTCCTCCGGCGTGTTCGTTCCGCGGTTTACGAGACGGCTTTTAAGCGTATCGTAATCGGGCGGAAGAATAAACACCGCTACGCTGTCGGGAAAGAGACGCTTGACGTTCATTGCGCCGTCGGTTTCGATCTCGAGAATGAGATTCTTGCCCGCGTCGAGCTTGCTGAGCTCGCTTTTCAGCGTTCCGTAATAGTTGCCGCAGTACTCGGTGTATTCTATAACACCGTCGTTTTTTATCTGTTCTTCAAACTGCTCGCGGGTAAGGAAATGATATTCCCTGCCGTCAATTTCGCCCGGACGCGGTGCGCGCGTCGTTGCCGAAACCGAAAACGCGAAATTCGGATAGTCGCGGAGCAGCTTTCCGTTTACGGTTCCCTTGCCCGTTCCTGCCGCGCCCGACACGATAAGAAGTATTCCTTTTGGCGTTTTAAGCGTAGTCATTGATGTCACCCTTATTCGTCGTCGCCTTCGTCGGCGCTTTCACCGTTGAGTCGGTTACAGATCGTTTCTGCCTGAATTGCCGAGAGGATAACGTGGTCGGAATCGGTAATTATAACCGATCTCGTTCTTCTGCCGCAGGTCGCGTCGATAATTCTGCCTTCGTCGCGCGCGTCCTGTATCAGTCGCTTCATAGGAGCTGAATCGGGGCTGACCAGAGACACTACTCTGCCGGCTGAAACCATATTTCCGAAGCCAATACTGATAAATCTCATACCGCTACTCCCCTTATTCAAGATTCTGTATCTGTTCTCTTATCTTTTCAAGCTCGCACTTTGCGTCGACCACGAGCGCGGTTATCGCGCTGTCGTTGCACTTTGAGCCGGTCGTATTGACCTCTCTGTTCATTTCCTGAAGCAGGAAATCAAGTCGGCGTCCGACGGGTCCGTCGCCGTTCATCGCCTCGTCAAATGCGGCGAAGTGACTGCCGAGACGCACAAGCTCCTCGTCGACTGCGACCTTGTCCGCAAATATCGCGCACTCGGTGAGTATTCTCTGCGAATCGAACTCGAAGTCCATTTCGGCTATGTGCTGGCGCAGACGCGCTTCAAGACGGTCGCGGTAGCTCTCTACCTGTGTCTTCGACAGCTCTGCGATCTTATTTGCCATTATTACGAGGTTTTCCTTCTTTGCAAGCAGGTCTGCGCGGAGATTTGCGCCCTCTTTTTCTCTTGCCGCGTTGAAGGCAGCGAGCGCCTCCTCAAGCACGGGAAGAAACTCGTTCCAATCGCGTTCCTCGTCCTCCTCGGGCTTCTTTACAAGGAAAATGTCGCGGTTGGCGGCAACGCTCATCGTCGATATATCGTCGCAGAGCGAGAACTCGTCACGAAGCTTTTTGAGCGCTTGAATATATCCCTCCGCGTAAGCGGTATCGAGCTCAACCGTCGTGCCTAAACTTTCGGTCACCTCAACGAATACGTTTACCTCGACCTTGCCTCTTGTAATTCCGCTTTCCTTGATATACGATATTATTTTTTCTTCGAAGAAGCCGTAGGCGCGCGGAAGCTTAACGTAGGTATCGAGATAGCGGTTATTGACCGATTTGATCTCGCATACGTAGTTTTTTCCCTCGCCGACGCCCGTAGCTCTGCCGAAGGCGGTCATACTTTTTATCATCGTTTTCACACTTTCGCGTTACAAATGTATATATACGTTTATTGTACTATTTTTTAACGCTTTTGTCAATGACAAAAGCGTTAAAATCGGTTATTTCTTAAAATACTTATCTATTCGGAATTTCTTGCGCAGACCGAGCAGATAATAGGTTATCAGCTTCGTCATCGCAATATCGTACATAAAGAACGCGATATTGCCGACTGCGAACAAGACGAGCGTCAATTCTTCCTCCTCGACGCCGAATAGATATTTCGCGCCGAGAACGGCACCGACGAGAACTGCGTTGAAATATACTGCCTTCAGCACCCACGAAAGAAGCGTCGGCAGCTTTTCAAGCTTCTGCTTCAGAACAGGATATATTCCGCCGAAGATGACGTACAGTACTGCTGAAAATTTATCGGGCAGCAGGAGCAGAGAGAGCACCGAGGTCGTAACGTATATAAGGTACTGGTACGGGCTTCCCATTTCTAAAATGGCGAAGAACACGAATATTGACGCGATCGCCACCATCGTAAGATCGAGCACCGATATTACCGTCCCGAGAAGCATCACGACGACGCCGAGTGCCGAAAGCACCGCCGATACGGCGAGCATCCGCGTACTGCCCTTTAAGTTATTCTTCTTCATATTAACAGCAACGGATGAGGTCGCCGCCGCAGCATTCGCAGCAGCAGTCGGCACAGATAAGTCCCTGGCACATATCGCAGGCGGAAAGTCCTCCGCCGTTCGACGTGCGGTAACCGCCGCCGTAAGACTGTGCGCGTGCTCTTATGCTGTTGAGGGCGTTGCGGTATTCGATATTGTTCGGGTCCATATAGCAGGCGGTCTCAAAATACTTCTGCGCGTCGTAGAACCAGTTTTTCTGCGCAAGCACGCAGCCCTTGAGGAAGTTCCACTCCGCGTTGCGCGCGCCGACGGGCATTGAGTTGAGAAGCAGGTCAGCATCGGAATATCTACCTATGTTTATATACTCGCGTATCTTCTTGAAATCGGCGGCGTTGTCGCCTTCATAGGTACTGTACGAGCCGTAGCTTCCGCCGTAGCCGTCACCCGCCTGTCCGCTTTGAGATGCGGCGCGGATCTTCTGTATCTCGTCGTAGGCAGTGTTGATCTCCTTCATTTTTTCGCTTGCGAGGTCGGCAAGCGGGCTGGACGCGTAATTATCGGGATGATACTTACGGGCAAGCTCTCTGTACGCCTTCTTTATTTCTTCGTCTGTGGCGTCACGCGAAACGCCAAGCACCTTATAAGGATCTGTCATTACTTGTCTTCCTTTACTATTTTATCCGCTCGGGACGGAAGCCCGAGGTAGATTATATTCTTAACTATATTCATTATCCCGTCGTCGTACGGGGTTATAAGCTCGACCGCGCGGGATACCGCTTCAAGCTCGAGGGTAAGTGATATTTTTATTCTTTCGGGGGCAAGCTCGGTCAAGGGATTGAATTCCCCGCGCTTTTTATCCTTTTCATAATCGTCCGCGGCGTCGGCTATGTATATCCATCTGCCGATATGCAGTCCGATCTCCGAAGCGATCAGCTTCTTTTCACCGTCAAGCCCGTTTGCGAAAATTTCGGACAGAAGCTCGCCGAATATCTGCGCCGCTGAATCGAGAGTAACACCGTCCGACTTTTCAAGCGCGTCAAGCTCGTTCAGCTTATTTTTTATGAAGGAGTCAAGGTCGGGCAGTGCCGCTTTTTTCTTCATCCTTTTTGCCGAAAAAAGAAGAAAACGGGATATAAGCTTCTTTATTCCCTTTTTGTCCTTAACGTCGTCTGCGATATTGTGATAAGCCAAAAGTGCTCCGACTGCCGCCGAATATTCAAGCGACGGATTGCTTTTCATTATCGCCTTTTTCTTGAATGGGGAGACGGCGCATTTACCCTTGTAAAATTCGAGCTTCTCCTCGGTCAGAAGAAATCGGACGAGGGTAAGGAAAACGATATCGTAGCTTAACGTAAGCCGTGATTCGTTACAAACGCGCTTCCCCATCGTCTTGCAAAGTCCGCAATATGCACTTTTGTAAAAAAGCTGTTCTTTTACCTTAAGCTCGCCTTCAAGAGGCGTTACATATCCGAACATTTTGCCTCCGATAAATAATATATAATATAATATTATAACTCTTTGTGCGCCAAAAGTCTATAAAACGGCTTTATTTATTACAAAATGGTAACATATTCTTAATAAATAAAAAAGCCCGAACGGGCTTTTAAGACAATATATCTTCGATCACGTCGTGAGCTGACGTAGGCGTCACCCTTTCTCGGACGAAAAGCTCGAATATTTCCCTTGCGCGCTCACGCTGTGAGGTAACGTCGGGAAGAAACGCGCTTTCGTCTCCGCACCGGCATTCGAGCGAAAACGACGGACGCCCTTCAAGCTCGTCCTCGTAAAGAAAATACCTTATCAAAAGTCCTTCTTCCTCCGCCACGTTTACCATTACAAGTTCCATCGTCGTATCCATTTTCCGCCCTCCGAAATTGATAAGAAAAGTATATCATTCGGATACTCGGTTTGTAAATACCTTCGACTTTGTAACCGTAGTCGGTTTTTTGACAAAATCGGAGCTTGATTTCGAATAAGCTTGATTTTTCGAGGAATATTCCCGCATTTATTCAAGTTTAATGATGAAAATGAATGAGAATTGCGATTTTTTTATAATTATACGCATCATATGAATAAAAAACTGCCGTTAAACGGCAGTTTTCTTTTGATTTTTCTTATTGATATGCGCGATCTCGCGTTCCGTGAGGGGTCTTTCCTTGATCTCGCCTGCTTTCTCAAGAGCTATTCTCGTGAGAAGCGGTCCGACAAGCTCGTAAACAAGGACTGCAAAGAGCGCGACGTTACGTATGATCGGTCCTGCGATCGGAAGCGCCATTGCGGTAAGCGACATTCCGAGCGAAACGCCCGCCTGCGGAAGCAGGGTTATACCGAGATACTTCTGTATCGTAGGGCTGCACTTCGTCATTTTTGCCGAGAGATGCGCGCCGTAGATCTTACCGAGCGAACGGAAGATTATGTAAACGATACCGACGACAATTATAGCCCAGTCGGAGAACACCGCGAAGTCAAGATCACAGCCGCTCAACACGAAGAAGAGCACCATAAGCGGTCCCGTCCAGCGGTCGATACGGTCCATAAGCTCCTCCGAGAAGTCGCAAAGATTGCAGAATACGGTTCCCATCGCCATACAGACAAGCAGGGGCGAGAACACGAGCTTTATGTTTGCGCCGAGATCAAATTCGAGCTGTGAAAGCGCGACGGCAAGGAATACGAACATTACCGAAACGCTCATTCTCTTTGAGCGGGAATGGAAGAACTGCTCACAGAAATGGAATGCCAATCCGATGATCGCGCCGAGAAGAAGCGAGCATACGACTTCAAGTATCGGGTCAATAACGATCGAAGCAACGTCGAGATTATGAAGCTCAAGCGATTTCGAGATACCGAACGACACCGCAAAGACGACGAGTCCGACCATATCGTCGAGCGCGACGACGGGAAGAAGCATTTTCGTAAGCGGTCCGTCTGCCTTATACTGCTTAACGACCATCAGAGTTGCCGCAGGTGCGGTCGCGGTTGCTATTGCGCCGAGCGTCAGCACTGCCGAAAGCGGAAGCTTATCGGGCATAAGGCAGTGAACGCCGTAGAGCGCGAGGTCGACGAACGCCGTTGCAACAAGCGCCTGGAAAACGGCGATTATTACCGCTTTTTTACCGATGTGCTTCAGCGCATCGAGACGGAACTCGTTTCCCATCGTGAAAGCGATAAATCCGAGCGCGACCTCCGAGAGGAGATTGAAGCCGTGTACCTGGGTCAGCGAATTGAAGCCGAGACCGGGGATGTCAAGCGCACCTATGCAAAACGGTCCGATCAGTATTCCGGCAACGAGATATGCGGTAACTGCGGGGAGGTTAAATATTTTTGTTACTCTCGACAACATGAGTCCTGCGAAAAGCGCAAGAGTGAGAGGAAGAAGTGTATACATTTATTTCACCTTCGTTAGTTTTTTCCGGCAAAAGCCACCGAGGTTAAATTATACTCTATTTTATCCCTTTGGGCAAGATGAATAAGTGTCAATTTTACACGGCATTAACGGCATTAATTTGGTGATAATTACGCTTTGATGATGTATCCGTCCTTACGCGGGCGAACGTCGGGAACAATTTCGGGATAACCGAGGATACAGTTTCCGACAGCGACGTATTTATCGGGGATTCCGAGCTTCTTTTTGAGCGCGATTCCGTAGGAAGTTTCAAAGACCTCCTTTGCCCTGTGTATCCAGCACGAGCCGACGCCGATAGCGTGAGCGGCGTTCAACATATTGCCGAGCACAAGGCAAGCGTCCTCCATTCCCGTATTTATCTCGCTGTCGGCAAAGACAACGACGACGGTCGGCGCACCGTAAAAGGGATCTATTCCTTCCCTGCCCATAATTTTTGCATTCTCCGATGCCATCTCGCGGACGGTCTTTTCGTCCGTAAACGCGACGATAAGGGGACTTTGGCGGTTCATTCCCGTAGGGGCGTAGGTTCCCGCTTCAAGGATCGCGTCAAGCTCCTCGGGCTTTATCTGCTCTTTCTTATAGCTTTTTATGCTTCGTCTTTCCTTGAAAATTTCAATACCCATAATTACCTCCAATCTATTGTATATTCATTTTATCACATTTCGTTTCCGAAAACAACACAAAAAACTCCGAAAGCAATAGCGTGATATTCTTAACGGAGAATTATTACTACTTAAACATAAAAAGGTCTTTGCAAGTTTGCAAAGACCTTTTTATGTTTATCTTAGTTATCGTATGCTCGCAAGGACTTCAGCATTTCTTCTGCTACTGCCTTAATAACAGGCACAGCCACAGAGTTGCCGCATTGTTTCTTTATCTTTCCATACGGTAATACAATTTTGAATGTATCAGGAAATCCTTGTATGCGAAGCATTTCTCTTTCTGTCGGGCGGCGTTCGTCATTAACAAGAATATAGTTTGCGGAAGCTCCTGCGCGGAGTGCCGAAGAATACGGATGCGGAGTAACCGATCCGGCCATATTTTCGTGAGAAATGTAGGGCTTAGGATAGTCCTTATCACGCAGTCTATCAAGCCTTGACAACTTAATAGGTTCTTTTACATAGTATCTTGCATCAACATTCTCTTCAAGAATGTCGGAAAGCGAAAGTCTATCGCTCTCACTAACAGGCTTTGGAAATTCAAACGGAATATCCTTTAAGAAACCAACAATAATAATTCTTTCTCTCTTTTGCGGCACACCATAATCAAGAGCATTGAGAACCTTTGCGTGAACGGTATATCCAAGAGCTTCCAAATGTTCACGAATAACCTTAAATGTGTTTCCGTTATCGTGCGCTACCAAGTTTCTAACATTCTCAAGCATAAATGCCGAGGGGCGTTTTACCTTTAGTATGCGCTCGATATCAAAGAACAGAGTGCCGCAAGTTTCGTTGGCAAATCCCTCTTTTTTTCCTATAATGGAAAAAGCTTGACAAGGGAAACCGCCAAGAAGGATATCAAAGTCGGGAATTTCCTCGGCATTGATTTTGGTTATATCCCCCGATGGGTGTTCGCCAAAATTTGCTTCATAGGTCTTACACGCATCTTCATCAAATTCAGAGGAAAATACACATTGTCCTCCTACACTCTCAAAACCCAGTCGAATACCTCCAATACCTGCGAACAAATCAATAAACTTAAATGTATTCCACTTATTATTTGGAGATTGTATCGGAATGATGGGCGTAGCTATTACGACCTCGGGTGTAGCCGTTGTTTCAGAAACACGGAATAGATCTTCAACGGTTGTATTCAGTATAGTTGCCAATTTTAAGGCTATATCCACCGAAGGAATAGAGGTAGATTTTTCTATGGATGAAAGTGCCCTACGGCTAATGCCGACTTTGTTAGACAGTTCGGTTTGAGTTAAACCGACGCGCTTTCTTTGTATTTCAACAGTAGAAATCATAGTACATCCCTTCACCAACTATGAGAAGTTTGCTTCGCATTTAGTATAACACAAATTGGATGAATTGTCAAGTGATATTCGAATATTCTCGAAAAAGTTATTTTTAACTATATACAACGACGAAAGTGTATGATATAATAATATGAATTGACCATTTGTATATTAGGAGGAAGATATGGCCGAACCTAGATTAAGAACCGTAAATAGAGCTGTGCACCCATATCCCATCAATCAATTTCCTTCAGCATTTATTGAGCGTTTTGCGGAAGAGATAGTTTATATGCTTGCCACAAAATCCACAATGTCATTAGAAGGCCCTGAGTGGGAACAAATATTTGCTAATTGTATAGGAGCAGAGTGGCGTCCTTCTAATGTCGGTTTGGACGATATTGTGTTAAACAACTGCTGTTGGAGTGCCAAAACTGTAAAATCAGGTAGCAACATCGGTGAGCAAAAGACAGTTAGGTTAATAAGTGGCAGAAACTCACCTACATATAGTTTCGGTGTTGACAGAATCACAGAAGCCGAGCCGAATGAAATCGGCAAAATGGTTCTTGATATATGGAATGAGCGTGTATCAGGTATTCGTCAATATTTCAAGTTTGCAAGAACTGTTGTCTTGGTCAAGGATCCGAACTATGACGAGTATTTGATATTTGAAACAGAAACCGTTCGTTACGATGTCGATCAGTTTGTGTTTGAATGGAACGATAGAGGTAATCTCGAAGGATATACCAAAGAAGATCATATTCATAAGTTTACTTGGCAGCCTCACGGAAGTCAATTCACTATCATCGAAGAAATTCCCGAGGAACGCTACCATTTGAAGATAAAAGTACCCGAGAAGTTGGATAAGGCAAGTGTGTTGAAAAATTTAGCTTTTGATAAGAGTTGGGTAATCAGATTAGATTAACTTTTTTAACGACAGAAGAAAAATGCGCGAGCATCGCATTTGACCAGACAATACATAATAGGCATATCCCAAACCCATATAACAAAAGGCAGACAGTCGAAACTGTCTGCCTTTTGCATTTCTCCGTTAAAGATATCACGCTATCTGCTTTCGGAGTTTTTAACTGTTTTACGCCTCGGTTGCTTCCTCAGCGGGAGCTTCCTCGGCAGCGGTCTCTTCAGCGGGAGCTTCTACTGCTTCCTCTGCGACAGCCTCTACGGGAGCTTCCTCTACGGGAGCTTCAACCTTCTTTGCAGCCTTCTTGGACTTCTTAGAAGCCTTTTCTTCAGCCGCCTTCTTCTCAACCTCGCTGAGAAGAACTATACGAGCCATCTCTGCTCCGTCGCCGCGACGGGGACCGAGCTTATAGATTGCCGTGTAACCACCGTTACGGTTTGCATTCTCGGGAGCAATCTGGTCAAAGACCTTCTTAACTACGTCTTCCTTCGTGATGAATGCAAGTGCCTGACGGCGGGTTGCAAGTGTATTCTTCTTTCCGAGAGTGATCATCTTCTCGGCAAGAGCGCGAACTTCCTTCGCTCTGGTAAGGGTA